>JAIYCD010000025.1 GCA_027488195.1 Acetobacteraceae bacterium
GACATCCTGATCCAGAACCTGCGCCCAGGCGTGGTCGAGGAAATCGGCATCGGGCCCGAGGCGATGCTCGAGCGGCATCCGCGTCTGATCTACTGCTCCATCTGGGCCTTCGGCTTTGAGGGCCCGATGAAGATGAAGCCGGGCTTCGACCCGCTGCTGCAGGCCTATGGCGGCATGATGAGCGTGACCGGCCAGCCCGACGGCCCGCCCACCTTCTGTGGCGCCTCGGTCAATGACAAGGCGACGGGCCTGTTCATCACGATCGGCGCGCTGGCGGCGCTGCGCTGGCGGGACCGCACGGGGAAGGGCTGCCTGGTGGATGGCAGCCTCTTCGAGACGGCGGCCTTCTGGGTGGAGGGGCAGATCAACAACCACCTGGCCACCGGCGACATTCCGCAGCGCCACGGCACGGGGGCCGCGGTGATCGTGCCCTACCAGGTCTTCGACACGGCTGACCGGCCGCTTTGCCTTGCCGCCGGCAACAACCGGCTCTTCGCCCGGGCGGCCAAGGTGATGGGGCATCCGGAATGGGCGGAGGACCCGCGCTTCGCCACCGGCGGTAACCGCGTGCGCAACAAGGAGGCGCTGCTGCCGCTCATCAAGGCCGTGCTGCTGACGCGCCCGCGCGATGAATGGCTGGCGGAGCTGGACGCGGTGGGTGTGCCGAGTGGGCCGGTGAATGACATCGCCGAGGTTACGGCCAGCCCGCAGATGGCGGCGGTGGATCTGATCAAGGACCTGCCGGGCGGCGGGCCGAAGGTGGTCGGCCTGCCGCTCTCCTTCAACCGGAAGCGCCCGCCGCCGCGGAGCGATTCGCCGCGCCTTGGCCAGCACAACCGCGACATTCTCGGGCGGGACTAGCTTTCCCGCAGGCGGCCCGCGCGCCGTACGTGGCGCGCGGCGAGGAGCGCGGCCAGTTCCTCGTCGCCCTCGGAGACCGCCTCCAGGATCATCGCGTGCTCCTGCCAGTCGCGCACGGCGCGCTCGGTGCTGTTGCGGCGGAAGACGAGCTCCGTGCGTTCGCGCAGCGGGCGCATCACTTCGCGCAGGGCCTGGTTGGTGCCGGCGAGCGCCAGCAGGTCATGGAAGGCGATGTTCAGCGCGGCCAGCTGTTCCGCATCGCCCGGAGAGGCCGCGGCCAGCGCCGCGCCGCGCTCCAGCAGCGCCTCGATTCCGGCGCGGGTCTTCGCATCGCAATGGCGGGCGGCGAGGCGGGCGGTCAGCCCCTCGAGGACGGCGCGCACCTCGATCAGGTCGCGCGCGAAATCCTCGGTCATCACCGCGACCTGGGCGCCGCGCGTGCCCTCGGCCGGGACGGCGAGCCCCTCGGCGATCAATTGCTGGATGGCCTCGCGGATCGGCACGCGGGACATGCCGAGCTCGGAGGAAAGGCGTTCCTCGACCAGGCGCTCGCCGGGCTTGAGGGCGCCGGACAGGATGGCGGCGCGCAGGCGGTGCAGGGCTTGGCGGCTGAGAGGCTCTCGGGTCATGTCGTTATTGTATACGAAATAGGGAAATTCCCGGTATCTGTGGGGTGAATGACGCTGATTCTGTTTGACTCGACCCTTTTCTGTATACGAGGCTTTGATCCTCCAACCACCCGAAGGACGAGCCGATGACCGCCCTGATGACCCATGACGAGTTCCGCACCGCGCTCGAGAACGCGATCAAGGGCAAGGCCGCCACCGCCTCGCCCTTCAGCATCGCCTGGGCGAATGGCACGCTGACGCGCGAGCATCTCTGCCGCTGGGCGGAGAATCACTACCACTATGTCGGCCCCTTCGCCGACTATCTCGGCTACGTCTATGCCCGCATGCCCGCCCACATGACCGAGGCCAAGGATTTCCTGTTGGCCAACATGTATGAGGAGGAGATCGGCGGCGATCGCCACACCGACCTGCTGATCCGCTTCGCCGAGGCCTGCGGCACCACGCGCGAGCGCGTGACCAACCCCGACAACATGTCCCCCACCACGCGGGGCCTGCAAAGCTGGTGCTATGCGGTCGCGATGCGCGAGGACCCGGTGGTGGCGGTGGCCGCCCTCGTCGTCGGCCTCGAATCCCAGGTGCCCAGCATCTACCGCAAGCAGACGCCGACGCTGCGCGAGAAATACGGCTTCACCGACGAGGAGGTGGAGTTCTTCGACCTGCACATTGTCTCCGACGAGATCCATGGCGAGCGCGGCTACCAGATCGTGCTGGAGCACGCGAACACCGTCGAACTCCAGCAGGCCTGCCTGAAGATCTGCGGCATCGGCGCGCAGATGCGACTGCTCTACACAACGGCGCTGTATCATGACTATGTCGAGCAGCGCCTGGCCGCTGCGGCCTGATGCCGAAGATCACCTTCCACAAGGCAGGCGAGGTGCTTGAGGGCGAGGTGCCGGAGAAGGCCAACCTCGTCGTCCGCGCCGGCATCAGGAAATATCCCTGGCCGCATCTCAGCTACGGCTGCGGCATGGGCAAATGCGGCAAATGCGCCTGCCGCGTGCTGGCCGGCGCCGAAACGCTGCCCGAGCCCAACTGGAAGGAAGTGAAGCAGCTGGGCGATCGCATCGGCCAAGGCTACCGGCTGATGTGCCAGCTCTGGCTCGAACATGACCTCGCGGTCGAGCAGGATGCGGCGTGATGCCCCAATATGTGATCCTCACCAGCAAGCCCGGCCAGTTCCGCACGGAACTCACTCCCGGCCTCATCCCGGTCGAGACCTACGACTTTCATTCGCAGGGCAAGCTGCGCGCGCAATTCGTGATTGCCGAGTTGCAGCACGAGACGAAGCTGCGCGTGGTCGATGTGGCGGGCGAGCCCATCCTGAACCTGGTGCCGAGCAAGTTCCTGCCGCGCTTTCCCAACGTGGCGGCGGCACGGGCCGAACTCTCGCACCTCACGCGCTTCCGCAGCGTCGAGGCCGAGCTGGTCCGCCAATGAGCGAGGCCAAGGCGCCGCGCATCCGCGTGACCTTCGTGAGCAATGCGGGCAAGGAAGTCGAGGCGGCTTCCGGCGGCAGCCTTCTGCGCATCTCCATCCGCGAGAAGGGCGGCATTCCCTTCAAATGCGGCGGCGGGCATTGCGGCACCTGCAAATGCCGCTTCGAATCCGGGGTGGAGCACGCCTCCGCCGTCACCGCGAAGGAGCGCAAGCACCTGACCGACGCGGAATTCGCCGAAGGCTGGCGCATGGCCTGCCAGACCTTCGTGAATGGCGATGCCAGCATCTCCTGGCCGCCCAGGCCTGCACAGGGAACCCCGGCATGAAGTCCGCGCTCAAGCTCGAAACCCGCGAGGCGCGCGTGATGATCGCGGGCGCCACGGCCAAGGCGCTGGAGATCGGCGTGCGGCAGTCTGTCTGCATCGTGGATGAGGGGGGCACGCCGATCCTGCTGGAACGCATGGATGGCGCCCGCATCACCGGCCCTCAGATCGCCTGGAACAAGGCCTTCACGGCGGCGGGACACAAGCGCTCCACCCATCTGTTCAACACGCCGCCCCACGGGCCCGCCTTGCCGGGCAATGAGGCCTTCGGGATCCAATGGAGCTTCGAGGGCCGCTTCGCCGTCTTTGTCGGTGGCTTCCCCATCATTCTGAACGGTGAGGTGGTGGGTGGCATCGGGCTTTCGGGCGGCAATGGCGAGCAGGACATCGCCTGCGGCCTGGCCGGACTCCAGGCGCTGGCCGATCTCCTCGCGCCCGAGGGGCATGGCGTTCAGGTCGCGGCCGACCTGAAGCTCTGAGCCGAGGCGCGCTCCCAGCACGCCTCCGCGGTGGCGGAGAGGCGCCGTCGTGGCCGGATCAGCGTGATCTCCAGCGGGATCGCATGATGCGCCTCGCCCACCCCCACCAGCTGCCCGTGGGTGAGGTCTTCCGCCGCCAGGCTGCGCGGGAGCCAGGCGACGCCCTGGCCCTGCCGCGCCAGGGAGTGCAGCGTGGCGGCCAGCGGTGCGGTGACGCTGGCTTCCAGCCGGGGCGCATCCGACCAGCCGGCGCGCGCCGCGCGCAGGATCCGGCCGAGCCCTGACGCCTCGCTATAGGCCAGCAGGGGCAGCGGCGCGTCGAAGCTCCCGCCCGGCGCCATCACCGGTACCAGCACATCCCGCCCGACAACCAGGCTGGCGAAGCCATCGGCCGGTAGGCGGCTCGGCATATCGGGATGGGCATGGCCGAGCAGCAGGTCGGCATCGCCCGCCAGCAACAGGGCCTCGCACGCGGCCATGGTGTCGGAGAGCAGGGTGAGCGTGCCCGGCAGCTCCAGCCCGCGGATCCAGCCGGGCAGGAAGGTGAAGGAAAGGGCATGCGTCGCCGCGATGGAGAGTGCCGCACCCTCCCGGCCGGCCGCCCGCAGCGCGATCCGGCGGAGCTGATGCAGGTCCCGCACAAGCTCCGCCACCCCGGCATGGAGCGCTGTGCCGGCGGCGTTCAGTTGCACGCCCTGCGGCGTGCGCAGCACCAGCGTGGTCCCCACCCATTGCTCCAGCGACTGGATGCGGCGGCTGAAGGCGGGCTGCGTCACATGCCGCGCCTCGGCCGCGCGGGAGAAGTTGCGGTGCTCGGCGAGGGCGAGGAAATCCTCCAGCCAGGTCAGCTCCATGGCTGATGCCGATCATGCATAGGGTTTGCGAAACTCGGCATTGGGCAAGCCTCCTGAACGCAGTCTAAGTCTTGCTTGTCCTGGATGACAGCCCGGGGAAACGGATCGGGGCCTCGCCCCGCCTGCTGGGAGCCATGCCAGATGCGCATCGTTGATGTCCGCGAGATCACCCAGCCGATCGCCTCGCCGATCCGCAATGCCTATATCGACTTCAGCAAGATGACGACGAGCCTCGTTGCCGTGATCACCGATGTGGTGCGCGACGGAAGGCCGGTCGTGGGCTACGGCTTCAACTCCAATGGCCGCTACGGCCAGGGTGGCCTGATCCGCGAACGCTTCCGCAACCGGATCCTGGAAGCCGACCCGAAGAGCCTGCGCGACGATGCCCGCGACAACCTCGATCCGCACAAGATCTGGGCCGCCATGATGCGCAACGAGAAGCCGGGCGGCCACGGCGAGCGCTCGGTCGCCGTCGGCACGCTCGACATGGCGATCTGGGATGCGGTGGCGAAGATCGAGGAAAAACCGCTCTTCCGCCTGCTGGCCGAGCGCCATGGCCGGGAGGCCGATCCCAGTGTCTTCGTCTACGCCGCCGGCGGGTATTACTATCCCGGCAAGGACGACACGGCGCTGCGGGCCGAGATGCGCGGCTATCTCGACCGCGGCTACAACGTGGTGAAGATGAAGATCGGCGGCGCCTCGCTGGCCGAGGATCGCCGGCGGATCGAGGCGGTGCTGGCCGAGATCGGCCCCCAGGCGCAATTGGCCGTGGATGCCAATGGCCGCTTCGACCTCGAGACCGGCATTGCCTATGCCAGGATGCTCCGCGACTACCCGCTCTTCTGGTGCGAGGAAGTCGGCGATCCGCAGGATTACGCCCTCCAGGCCGCCCTCTCGGAGTTCTATCCGGGCCCGATGGCCACGGGCGAGAACCTCTTCTCCCACCAGGATGCCCGCAACCTGCTGCGCTATGGCGGCATGCGGCCGGATCGCGACTGGCTCCAATTCGACTGCGCGCTGTCCTACGGCCTCGTCGAATACCTCCGCACGCTCGATGTGCTCGCGCAGTTCGGCTGGTCTCCTTCGCGCTGCATCCCGCATGGCGGGCACCAGATGTCGCTGATGATCGCGGCGGGCCTCGGGCTCGGCGGCAATGAGAGCTATCCGGACCTTTTCCAGCCCTATGGCGGTTTTCCCGACGGCGTCCGCGTCCAGGACGGGCATGTGGTCATGCCGGAATTGCCGGGCATCGGCTTCGAGGGGAAAGCCGACCTGATCCGCGTCATGCGTGCGCTTTCCGACTGAAGGGGCACGCCCCTCGGGTTGCGCATGGGGCGAAGCTGCCCCACTTTCCCCCCAAAGCAACCAGAGAGACCAGCATGGCCGCCTACCCCAACACCCTCCTCCACATCGCAGGCGAATGGCGCGATGGCGAGAATGGCCGCAAGATCGACGTCCTGAACCCCGCCAATGAGGAGGTGATCGGCACCGTCGCGCACGCCTCCATCAAGGACCTGGACGCCGCCCTGGCCGCGACGGAGCGCGGCTTCGCCGTGTGGCGCAAGGTCGGCACCTATGACCGCTCCAAGATGATGCGCAAGGCAGCCGACCTGATGCGCTCCCGCGCCGACGAGATCGCCATGCTGATGACCATGGAGCAGGGCAAGCCCCTGGCCGAGGCCAAGGTCGAGATCATGGGCGGCGCCGATACGATCGACTGGTTCGCCGAGGAAGGCCGCCGTGCCTATGGCCATGTCATCCCGGCCCGCGCCCCTGGCGTGTACCAGATGACGATCAAGGAGCCGGTCGGCCCCGTCGCCGCCTTCACGCCCTGGAACTTCCCGATCAACCAGATCGTCCGCAAGCTCTCGGCCGCGCTGACCACGGGCTGCTCGATCATCGTGAAGGCGCCGGAGGAGACGCCGGCCAGCCCCGCCGCCCTCATCAAGTGCTTCCTGGACGCTGGCGTGCCCGGCGACGTGATCGGCCTGGTCTATGGCGTGCCGAGCGAGATCAGCTCCTACCTGATCGCGAGCCCCATCATCCGCAAGGTGACGTTCACGGGCTCCACCCCCGTGGGCAAGATGCTGGCGGCCATGGCCGGCCAGCACATGAAGCGCGTGACGATGGAGCTCGGCGGCCATGCGCCGGCGATGGTCTTCGACGACGCCGATGTGGAGCACGCGGCCAAGACGCTGGCCTTCGCCAAGTTCCGCAATGCCGGCCAGGTCTGCGTCAGCCCGACGCGCTTCCTGGTGCAGGAGCGCGTCTATGACCAGTTCGTGGCGAGCTTCGCGGGCCATGCCAAGGCCCTGAAGGTCGGCGACGGGCTGGCCGCCGATACCCAGATGGGCCCGATGGCCAATGAGCGCCGCGTGCCGCAGATGGAGACCCTGATCGCCGACGCCAAGCAGAAGGGCGCCGAGATCGTCACGGGCGGCAACCGCATCGGCAACAAGGGCTATTTCTTCGAGCCGACCGTCGTCGCCGGCATGACCACCGACATGCGCGCCATGAACGAGGAGCCCTTCGGCCCCGTCGCCCTCATGCGCTCCTTCAAGACGCTGGAGGATGTCGTGACCGAGGCGAACCGCCTGCCTTTCGGCCTCGCCAGCTACGCCTTCACCAGCAGTGGCAAGACGGCCTCCGCGCTGGCGGCCGGTGTCGAGGTCGGCATGATGACCATCAACCACCTGGGCCTCGCCATCCCCGAAGTGCCCTTTGGCGGCGTGAAGGACAGCGGCTACGGCACCGAGGGTGGTGACGAGGCGATCGAGGCCTATCTGAACACCAAGTTCGTGACCCAGGCGGGCCTCTAAGCCTCACCGCCGGGGCCGGCTGCGCCCCGGTTTTGCCTGACCGACGCCTTGGGTCCGAAAGGGCTCGCGGCGTTTCTGTTTCTGTGCCTGCAATGGAGACCGCATGAGCGCCCCCGCCCCGCTTGAGCTCACCATCCTCATGCCCTGCCTGAACGAGGCGGAGACGCTGTCCACCTGCATCGGCAAGGCCATGGGCTACCTCGCGCGCAGCGGCGTGCAGGGCGAGGTGTTGATCGCGGATAATGGCAGCACCGATGGCAGCCAGGAGATCGCGACAAGCCTCGGTGCGCGGGTCTTGCCGGTCCGCGAACGTGGCTATGGGGCGGCGCTGATCGCAGGGATCCGCGCCGCGCGCGGCCGCTATGTCATCATGGCGGACAGCGACGACAGCTATGATTTCGAAAACCTGGACCCTTTCGTGGCCAAGCTGCGCGAGGGCTATGCGCTGGTCATGGGCAACCGCTTCAAGGGTGGCATCAAGCCCGGCGCCATGCCGCCGCTGCACCGCTATCTTGGCAATCCCGTGCTGACCACCATCGGTCGGGTCTTCTTCGGCAGCCCCTGCGGCGATTTCCATTGCGGCCTGCGTGGCTTCGACCGCGACACGATCCTGCAGCTTGACCTGCGGGCTCCGGGCATGGAATTCGCGAGCGAGATGGTGGTGAAGGCGACGCTCCAGAAGCTGCGCATCGCCGAGGTGCCGACCACGCTCTCACCGGATGGGCGCTCCCGCCCGCCGCATCTGCGGTCCTGGCGGGATGGCTGGCGGCATCTGCGCTTCCTGCTTGTGTTTTGCCCGCGCTGGCTGTTCCTCTATCCGGGGCTGATCCTGTTCCTGGGCGGCCTCGCCGGCATGGCGGCGCTGCTGACCGGGCCCGCGCATCTCGGCGGCGTGACCCTCGACGTGCATACGCTGCTCTACGCCTCGGCCGCCACGACGATGGGCTTCCAGCTCACCATGTTCTGGGTCTTCGCCCGCATCCACGGCGCGCGCGAAGGGCTGGTGCCGGAGCAGCCCTTCCTGCCCCGCTTCCTCTCGCGCTTTGGCCTGGAACCCGCGCTGCTGACGGCGCTGGGCCTCTTCGTCCTGGGCTTTCTGCTGGGGCTGGCCACGGTGGTGATCTGGGGGGCGGGGCATTTCGGCGATCTGGGCGGCTCCGGCACCATGCGGATGGCCATCGCGTCCATGACCACCATGCTGCTGGGGCTGCAACTGGCAACGGGCGCCTTCTTCATCGCCGTGCTGGATATGGTGCGGGCGCGGCGATGACTTCGCGCCGGCCCTCCCACATGTCCGCTTCCCGCTGTTCCTTCGACGCCCCAGCCCAGACCCAAGGCCCCCGCCGGGCGGAGGTTGGGCTGACCCCGCCCGCCGCGAGCGCCGCTGCTGAAGGCGTCCTTGCCGCATAGCAGGGGTTTTCTCTCTTCCTGGGCGGCCCGCTCCATCAAATCCTGCGGCGTGTCCGCCTCACCGATGACGCGCTGCGGCTGCTGCGTCGCCGGATCATCGTCATCTCGCTCGCGGCCGGGCTCCCTCTCCCGCTGCTCTCCATGCGGGAGGGGCATGCGACGGGCGGCGTGGCCATTCCCTTCCTGCTGGATGTGGAGGCGCATATCCGCTTTCTGGTTGCCGTACCCCTGCTGATCGCGGCCGAGCTTTTCGTGCAGGAGCGGGTGCGGCCCGTGCCGCAGCTCTTCCTGGAGCGGCGTCTCGTGCCCGAGGCGCATGTGCCGCGCTTCCTGCAGGCGGTGGCCGCGGCCTGCCGGCTGCGAGCTCGGTCCTCGCCGAGATGCTGCTGCTGCTTTTCGTCTATGGCGTGGGCGTGATGGTAATCTGGCGCGGCTAAGTCGCCCTCGCGGAGCCGAGCTGGTACGCGACGGCCGAGGGCGGGCTGACCTGGGCGGGCCTGTGGTTTAGCTTGTTCAGCCTCCCCGTTTTCCAGTTCCTGATCTGCCGTTGATGTTTCCGCATCTTCATCTGGGTGCGGCTGCTCTGGCAGGTAACGCGCATCCCGCTGGCGCTGATGCCCATTCACCCCGACCGCGTGGGCGGGCCCGGCTTCATCGCCGAGATCACGGCGCTGGTCTTGTTCATGCTGGCGTTGGCGCTGTTGCCGCTCTGTGTCTTTGCCGGACAGCTGGCCGCGGCAAAGCGGCAGGGCCAGCGCGAGTTCGGCATGCTGGCGGGCGCCTATGTGCGGGCCTTCGATGCGAAATGGGTGCGCGGCGATGGACCGCCCGATGAGCCGCTCATCGGCTGCGCCGACATCCAATCCCGGCGGATTTGGGCAACAGCTTCGAGGTTGTGGCCGGAATGCGCGTCGTGCCGGTCACGCGGGCCGAGGTGGTGGGCGTCGTGGCCGCGGTGCTCCTGCCCATGGCGCCCCTGCTGCTAATCATGATGCCGGTCGACCAGTTGATTCAGGGGCTGTCCGGCCTGGTGTTCTGACCCAGCCCGGGGGGCGGCGGAAGCATGATCCGCCACGCGGAGAGATGGTCTAGACTGCGGCCATGCGCGATTCCTTCATCCACCTCCATACCCATTCCGCCTATTCGCTCAGCGAGGGCGCGATCAAGGTGGAAAAGCTGCCCGGCCTGGCGCAGGCTGCGGGCATGGCCGCGGTCGCGCTGACCGACACGGCGAACCTTTTCGGCGCTCTGGAATTCGCGCAATACGCCTCGGGCAAGGGCATCCAGCCTATCATGGGCTGCCAGCTCTGGCTCTCGCGCTCGGCCACCGGCGAGGAACGGCCCGAGGCCTTGCGCGCCGGCGCCGATGCGGTGGTGGCGCTGGCCATGAACGCCACGGGCCTCGACAACCTCCAGCGCCTCTCCTCGCTCGGCTGGCTGGGCGAGGATGTCTCGGGCAAGCCGGCGCTGACGCTGGACCAATTGCTCACCCATGCGCCCGGCCTGATGCTGCTGACCGGCGGCGACCACGGCCCGCTCTCCCGACTGCTTGCCGAAGGGCGGCGCGATGCTGCGACGCGGCTGCTCAGCGCCCTGGGCGAGGCGTTTGACGGCCGGCTCGTGGTCGAGCTGATGCGCCACCACACCGATCGGCAACAGGCGCTCGAGCCCGGCCTGCTGCGCCTGGCGGATGAGGCGGGCCTGCCCATCGTCGCCACCAATGACGTCTATTTCGCTGAGGCGAAGACCCATATCGCCCATGACGCGCTGCTGTGCATCGCCGAGGGCCGCCTGGTCGCCGAGCAGAATCGCCGCCGCGTCACCCCGCATCACTGGTTCAAGCCGCCCAGCGAGATGCGCGCCCTCTTCGCCGACCTGCCCGAGGCCTGCGACAACACACTTGCCATCGCGCGCATGTGCGCCGTCATGGCGGAATCGAAGAAGCCGGAGCTGCCCATCTGCCCCAAGGTCCAGCCCGGCATGACCGAGGCCGAGACGGTGGCCAGCATGGCCCGTACCGGGCTCGCCCGCCGCTTCCCCGAGGGCGTCCCCCCGATCCATGCCGAGCGGCTGGAATACGAGCTGAATGTCATCGAGCAGATGGGCTTCTCCGGCTACTTCCTGATCGTGGCCGACTTCATCCAATGGGCGAAGGAACAGGGCATTCCCGTGGGGCCTGGCCGCGGCTCGGGTGCCGGTTCCGTCGCCGCCTGGGCGCTGTCCATCACCGATCTCGACCCGCTGCGCTTCGGGCTGCTCTTCGAGCGCTTCCTCAATCCCGAACGCGTCTCCATGCCCGACTTCGACATCGATTTCTGCCAGGACCGGCGCGACGAGGTGATCGATTACGTACGCCGGGAGTACGGCGCGGACCGGGTCGCGCAGATCATCACCTTCGGCAAGCTGCAAGCGAAAGCAGCCGTGCGCGATGTGGGGCGCGTGCTCGGCATGCCCTATGGCCAGGTGGACAAGATCGCGAGCCTGATCCCGAACAACCCCGCCAATCCCGTGAGCCTCGGCGATGCCATCAAGGGCGAGCCCAAGCTGCAGGAGATGCAGGAAAACGACGAGGCCGTGGCCAAGCTGCTGGACACGGCGCTGCAGGTGGAAGGGCTCTACCGCAACGCCTCCACCCATGCGGCGGGCGTCGTCATCGGCCGCAAGCCGCTGATCGAGATCACCTCGATCTATCGCGACCCGCGCTCGCCCTCTCTGATCACCCAGTACTCGATGAAATATGTCGAGCAGGCGAGCCTGGTAAAGTTCGACTTCCTGGGCCTCAAGACGCTGACCGTGCTGCAACGCGCGGTGCAACTGCTCAAGGCGCGCGGCATCGAGGTAGACCTCGACAAGCTGCCGCTGGATGACGAACGCACCTACGCCATGCTGGCCCGCGGCGATGCGGCCGGCGTGTTCCAGTTCGAAGGCCAGGGCATGCGGGACTGCCTTCGCTCCATGCGCCCCGATCGCTTCGAGGACCTGATCGCCGCCGTCTCGCTCTACCGGCCGGGCCCGATGGAGAACATCCCGGCCTATTGCGCCCGCAAGCATGGCGAGAAGTGGGAGGCGCCGCACCCCTCCATCCAGGACATCCTGGGCGAGACCTATGGCATCATGGTCTACCAGGAACAGGTGATGCAGATCGCCCAGGTCATGGCGGGCTATTCGCTGGGCGGCGCCGACCTCTTGCGCCGCGCCATGGGCAAGAAGGACGCGGCCGCCATGGCCAAGCAGCGCGCCATCTTCTGCGAGGGCGCCGCGAAGAACGGCGTGGCCCCCGAGAAGGCGGGCGAGGTCTTCGACCTCATGGAGAAATTCGCGAATTACGGCTTCAACAAGTCGCACGCGGCAGCTTACGCGCTCGTCGCCTATCATACGGCCTGGCTGAAGGCGAACCATCCGGTGGCCTTCCTGGCCGCCTCCATGTCGCTCGATCTCGACAAGACGGAGAAGCTGGCCTCGCACATGCAGGAGGCGTCGCGCGTCGGCATCAAGGTGCTGCCGCCGGACATCAATCGCAGTGGCGCGGAATTCACCATCGAGGAAACGGAAGCGGGGCCGGCCATTCGCTTCGCGCTGGCGGCCATCAAGCGCGTGGGGCTGCAGGCCATGCGCGATCTGGTCGCGGCGCGCGAAGCGCCCTTCGCCAGCATCGCCGATTTCGCGGCCCAGGTGGACCCGAAGCTGCTCAACAAGATGCAGCTGGAGAACCTCGCCAAGGCCGGCGCCTTCGACGCGCTGGAGGGCAACCGCGCCCGGCTGGTTGCCGGCGCCGAGACAGTGCTGCGCCGGGCCCAGGCGACGGCCGAGGACCGCGCCAGCAACCAGATCGGCCTCTTCGGCGAGGTGGAGCAGGGCCCGCCCCTGCTGCGCCTGCCCGACATCCCCGACTGGCCGCAGCTCGACAAGCTCGGCTTCGAGGCGGAGGCGGTGGGCTTCCATCTCTCGGCGCATCCGCTCGATGAATACAAGGGCGCGCTGCGGCGCCTGGCGGCCACGCCCTCCGCGCTGATCGGGGATCGCGTGCGGGCGGGCTCGACCCGCCTCAAGCTCGCCGGCACGGTGAACGCCAAGAAGGAGCGCAACACCCGCACCGGAAGCCGCATGGCCTGGATCAGCCTCTCCGACCAGGCCGGCAGCTATGAGGTAACCTTCTTCAGCGAGGTGCTCAACCGCTCGCGCGACATGCTGGAGGAGGGCACGGCGGTGCTCATCACGGCGGACGCGAAGCTGGAGGGGGAGGCGCTGCGGCTGACCGCGCTCGATGTGGAGCGCCTCGACAAGGCAGCGGCCGGCGTGGGGCAGGGGATGCGCATCTTCATCGAGGCCGCGACCGCCGTGCCCGACATTCGCAGCCTCCTGGAGCGCGACGGCCGCGGCAAGGGCCGCGTCAGCCTGGTGCCGCGCCTGGCGCCTGGGCAGGAGGTCGAAGTGACGCTGCCCGGCGGCTGGAACGTCTCGCCCCGCATGATGCAGGCGATGAAGCTGGTGGCGGGCGTCGCGAGCGTGGAGGAGGTCTGACCCGCCGCCGCCGGCTCAGCCGGGCTTTGCCCGGCTCGGGGCCGAGAGGATCAGCACGGCCGCGCCAAAGAGGGCCGAGACCAGGGAGCCAGCCAGCACGCCGATCTTCACCGCGGCTTGCAGCGGCTCCGACTGTTCGAAGGCGAGCATGCCGATGAACAGGCTCATCGTGAAGCCGATGCCCGCCAGCAGCGAAACGCCATAGATCTGCGCGAAGCTGGCTCGCGCCGGCTTCTCGGCCAGCCGCAGGCGGATGGCGAGCCAGGTGACGCCGAAAACGCCCACCTGCTTGCCGAGGAACAGCCCGGCCGCGACACCCAGCGGCACCGGCGCCAGCAGCGCGGACCAGCTCATCCCCGCCAAGGAGACACCCGCATTGGCGAAGCCGAAGATGGGCACGACCAGGAAGGCCACCCAGGGGTGCAGCGCATGCTCAAGGATATGGAGCGGCGAGGATGCCGCATCCGGCGCGGCGGGGGAGCGGGTGATCGGAATCGTCAAGGCGAGCATCACCCCCGCCAGCGTCGCATGCACGCCCGATTTCAGCACCAGGAACCACAGCACGGCCCCGATCAGCAGGTAGAGCGTCAGCCCCTGCACTTTCAGGAGATTGAGCAACACGAGGGCCAGCAAGGCGAGGCCGGCGAGGCTGAGCCAGAACAGCGAAAGCTCCTCCGTGTAGAAAAGCGCGATGACGATGACGGCCAGGAGGTCATCAATGATCGCGACCGCCGTCAGGAAGACCTTCAGCGAGAAGGGGACGCGCTTGCCCAGCAGCGCCAGGACGCCCAGCGCGAAGGCGATGTCGGTGGCGGCGGGAATCGCCCAGCCGCGCAGGGTCTCCGGGTGGCCCGCATTGAAGGCGACGTAGATCAGCGCCGGCACCACCATGCCCCCCACGGCGGCAAGGCCCGGCAGGATTCGCTGGGGCCAGCGGGAGAGCTGCCCGTCCAGGAACTCCCGCTTGATCTCCAGGCCGACCAGCAGGAAGAACAGCGCCATCAGCAGGTCATTGATCCAATGATGGATGCTGAGCCCGCCCACATAGGTCTTGAGCAGGGAAAAATACGCCGGCGCCCAGGCGGAGTTGGCGATGATCAGGCCAAGGGCGGCTGCCGCCATCAGCACGATGCCGCCGCTCGCCTCCCCCTTGAGGAAGGCGCGGAACAGGGATGCGGGCCGGGGTGATGAAGATGTCATAATGTTCATCTTCTCAGCCGCTTGGCGGCACGAGTCAATGAAAACCGGTGCAATTTTCGTCAGTTAGGGGCCGGGTGCCTTGGCGGCTGCCCGGGCTCTAGGCGTCGTTCCCCTTGCCGCCCTTGGCGATCAGCTTGGTCTGCGCCTGCATCCTGTCGATGAAGGCCAGCACCAGCGCGCCGACGACGAAGGCCATGTGGATGATGACGCCCCAGGTCAGGGCGCGGTCATTCAGGCTGTCCACATTCATGAATTTCTGCAGCAGGTGGATCGAGCTGATGGCGATGATGGCCAGCGCCACCTTCAGCTTCAGATTGCCCGGATCGAGGTTGGAGACCCATTCGATCTCGGCCTTGCCCTGCTCGTTGATCAGGCGGGAGACGAGGCTGTCATAGGAGGAAATCGCGACCATCGCCACGAGCGAGGCGACCAGGGCGCTATCCACCAGATAGAGAATGCTCAGCAGGATCTGGTTGTCATCCTCGGTGACCAGGATGGTTGTCGCGAATTTCCAGACCTTGAAGGCGAACTTGACGGCATAGGCCGCAAGCGCGACGGCAAGGCCGAGATAGAAGACCGCCAGGATATAGCGGCTGGCGATCATCGCGCGGTCGAGTAAAGTTTGCATGCGGCGCAATTTAGGCTCAATCCGCGGGCATAAAAAAGGGGTGATGTGATGATCCGACGTCTGGCGGAGGAAGGGCGGCTCTCGGGCGCCGTGGTGCATGGTGGCGTGGTCTACCTGGCGGGTCAGGTGGCGGATGACGCCTCGCTCGACACCGAGGGCCAGACGGCCGACATCCTGGCCCAGATCGACGCCCTCCTGGCCGAGGCCGGCACAAGCAAGGCGCACCTGCTCAGCGTGCAGATCATCCTGCGCGACATCACCGAGGCGCCGGCCATGAACCGCGCCTGGGACGCCTGGCTGGACCAGGGCAACAAGCCCGCCCGCATGACCATCGAGGCGCCCCTGGTGGACCCCGCCTGGCGGGTCGAGATTACCGGGATCGCGGCACTGCCCTGATGGAGCTTCCCTCGGCCCGCCGCCAGGCCCTGCTGGCGACGGGCCTGACGCTCAGCTTCATGCTGCTGGTCGCGATGGGTCTGGCCGACCAGGGCTGGGTCTTTGCCTTGCTCACCCTGCTGATCGCGAGCGTGGCGCTCGGCGGGCTGCACCTGATCTTTCCCCATGGGCTGATGTTCGCGCTGGGGGCGGCGAACGGGCTTGCGATCTATGCGAGCCTCTTCGTCGTCATCGGCCGGGCCTCCTTTCCGGCGGCGGCGGAATGGTCGCGCTCGGTTGCCTTCCTGTTGCCGGTGCTGGCCTTCGTGCTGGCCTGCTGGGCGCGGCGGGACGTGCTGGCCAGCGTCGCGGCGGGCGAGGGCGGCGCCGACCTGCGACATTTCCCTCGCGCCGTGCGCTGGCTGCTACCCACTGGGATGATCGGCATCATCTCGCTCTCCATGCCGATCAACCGCGCCGCGCCCGAATGGCAGTCGGCGGCGCTGGTCGCGGCCATGGCGGGCATCGCCGTCATCGGCGCCGTCTCGGTCGGCCATATCGTGCGGCTGCTGATCGACATCTCGGCCATCCTCCAGCGGGTGGGGCGGCGGCTGCAGTTCCTGGCCGTGCCGATCGCGACCTATGTCAGCCTCTTCGCGCTGCTTTCCGTGGCCTTCGCCTGCTTCTACCGGATCGCCGATGAGTTTTCGCGCGGCGAGATCTTCATCCTGATGGGGCAACCCGGGCGGCTCGGCTTCTCGGATGCGCTGCATTTCAGCATCGTCACGCTCTCGACGGTCGGCTATGGCGATATCCAGCCCGCCGATGACGGCATCCGCCTGCTCGCCGCGATCCAGATGATCCTGGGGCAACTCCTGCTGCTCTTCGGCTTTGCGGAAATCATGCGCAGCCATGGCGGCGGCACGCGGGCGGCGGATAAATGATACCTTTTCCCGGGCGTGATTCCGCCGCAATGCGGGGCATGATGGGGGCTTCTAACACAGGTGGCGAACGTGACGGCTGGTTTGGGTGATCCGGGGTTCTGGCGCCGGAAGCGGGTCCTGGTGACGGGTGGGGCGGGGTTCCTCGGCAGCAATCTCTGCCATGTGCTCGCCGCCCTCGGCGCACGTGTCACGGCGCTCGATGCCATGCTGCCCGATGGCGGGGCCAACCCCGCCAATCTGGAAGGGGCGGGCGTCATGCTCGTCCGCGGCGACCTGCGCGACACCGAATTGGCCTCGCTCTGCCAGGGCATCGACGTGCTGTTCAACATGGCGGCGCAGACCAGCCACATGGGCGGGCAGAAGGATCCGGTCTTTGATATCGCGATCAACGCCGTGGCCCAGGTGCGGCTGATCCAGGTGATGCGCGAGGCCGCGCCCAAGGCCGCAGTCATCCATGCCTCGACGCGCCAATTCTACGGCCGCCCCATCAGCCTGCCGGTGAACGAACTGCACCCGGTCAACCCGCCTGACGCCAATGGCGTCTCCAAATGGGCGGGCGAGCAATACTGGATGCTGGAGAACCGGGTGCTGCACCGCCCCGTCGTCTCGCTGCGGCTGACCAATTGCTACGGGCCGCGCCTGCGCATCGCCGATGCGCGGCAGACCTTCCTCGGCATCTGGATGCGCCGCCTGCTGGAGAATCAGCCCTTCGAGGTGTGGGGCGGGGCGCAGCTGCGCGACCTGGCTTTCGTGGATGACGTGACGCGCGCCTTCCTCATGGCCGCCGAGCAGGCGGCGAGCGCCGATGTGGCGGGCCATGTCTTCAATCTCGGCGGCGCGCCCCCAGTCTCTCTGCTGGAGCTGGCCGGGCTGGTGATCGCGGCCAATGACGGCCGGGGCAGCTTCACCACGCGTGAATTCCCGGCCGACCGCGCGCCCATCGACATCGGCAGCTACCACGCCGATGACCAGGCCTTCCGCCACGCCACCGGCTGGGCGCCGCTGACCACGCTGGAGGCGGGGCTGCGGATCAGCCTGGACTGGTATCGCGAGCGGATGAGCGACTACATCTTCACTGACGCGCCCGCCTGAAGCACGCACATCATTTCGCCGAAGCGCCGTGCGCCAAGGCGGCCATCCACGAAGAGCCACGCCGATGAACGTCACCCCCGCCATCCTTCCCTTCGCCGATCCGGGCGCCGGCTACCGCGCGCTCCAGCCCGAGATCGACGCGGCCGTGGCCCGCGCCCTCGCCTCGGGCTGGTACATCCTGGGCCGCGAGGGCGAGGCCTTCGAGGCGGAATTCGCCGCATGGCTCGGCGACCAGCGGGGTGCGCCCGCCATGCACGCAGTGGGCTGCGCCAATGGCACGGATGCCATCATGCTCATCCTGCGCGGCATGGGCATCGGCGAGGGCAGCACCGTCGTGACCGTCAGCCACACGGCCGTGGCCACCGTCGCCGCGATCGAGATGGTGGGGGCGACGCCCCTGCTGCTGGACATCGACCCCGACACCTACACCATGGACCCGGATGAGCTGGCTTCGGTCCTGGCCGACCCGCCGCCGGGCATTCCGCCGATCCGCGCCGTGATCCCCGTGCATATCTACGGCCAGGCGGTGGACCTGATGCCCATCAAGGCCGCCTGTGACGAAGCGGGCGTCTTCCTCATCGAGGATTGCGCGCAATGCCATGGCGCGGGGCTGGATGGCGCCAAGCTCGGCACCATCGGCCATGCGGCGGCCTTCAGCCTCTATCCCACCAAGAATCTGGGCGCGCTCGGCGATGGCGGCATCCTGGCGACACCCGATGCTGAGCTGGCGTCACGGATCGCCGCGATCCGCCAATATGGCTGGAAGCGCCGGTACATCAGCGACATGCCGGGCGTGAATTCGCGCCTCGACGAGGTTCAGGCGGCGATCCTGCGGGTGAAGCTCCAGCATCTGGACGCGCAGAATGACC
>JAIYCD010000292.1 GCA_027488195.1 Acetobacteraceae bacterium
CGGGCTTTCCACCATCACGGTGGCGCCCGCATCCAGCCGTACGGCGTAACCCATGCCGTCCCGCCCTTCGACGCGGCCATGCAGCCGGTTGGTGGTGCCCACGAAGCCCGCGACGAAGGCGGTGGCGGGCGTGTCATAGAGTTCGGTCGGCGGGCCCACCTGCTCGACATTGCCGGCGCGCATCACAGCCATGCGGTCCGCCATGCTCATCGCCTCATCCTGGTCATGCGTCACCAACACGCAGGTCACGCCGAAGCGGCGCTGGATGCGCTTGATCTCGAGCTGCAGGTCCAGGCGAAGCGAGCGGTCCAGCGCCGCGAAGGGCTCGTCCAACAGCAGGATCGCGGGCTCGATCGCCAGCGCGCGGGCCAACGCCACGCGCTGCTGCTGCCCGCCGGAAAGTGCGGTGGGCTTGCGCGCGCCGAAGCTTTCCATGCGCACGGCGGCAAGCGAGGCCTCCACCTTGCGGATGATCTCGGCCTTGGGCAGGCCGCGCGCCTCCAGCCCATAGGCCACATTCTGCGCGGCGGTCATATGGGGGAACAGCGCGTAGGATTGAAACACGATGCCCACACCGCGCTTGCCCGGCGGCAGCCGGTCGATCGCGCGGCCATCCACCAGCACCTGGCCGGCCTCGGCCTGGATGAAGCCGGCCACCGTGCGCAGCAGCGTGGTCTTGCCGCAGCCCGAAGGACCGAGCAGCGCCAGGATCTCGCCCGGCGCGACACTCAGCGTCACGTCGCGCACCGCCAGCGTCTGGCCGTAGCGCACGCGGACGCCGTCCATGTCGAGGCGGTGACCGAGGGCGGTTGGGATGGCGTCCAGCATGGGCGGAGCACAGCAAGAGCCGTGCCGTGGCCCCCCCCGCCTGGAACGGAAGCATCTGCGCCCGCCTGCTCAAGTTCGAGGCGGTTTGTCGCCTTTCCTGCCGCATGCTTGGTTACTCCCGCATGACCGGAGCCCCCCATGACCCGTGACCTGATCGGCAGCGCTGGCATCTGGCCCGACCATCGCTGGCCCAATGGCGCGCGGCTCGCCGTCTCGGTGGTGGTGAATTTCGAGGAGGGCGCCGAGCAACAGGTGGGCGACGGCGACCCTCACTCCGAACGCATGGGCGAGGTGATGAGCGTGGTCAGTCCCGGCACGCGCGACATGGGGCAGGAGCAGATCTTCGCCTATGGCATGCGCGCCGGCCTCTGGCGCATGCTGGATGCGCTGGACCGCCACGCCCTGCCCGCCACCTTCCTCATGTGCGGCCGTGCGGTCGAGCGCGCGCCGGTGCTGGCGGCCGAAGTCGCGCGGCGCGGGCATGAATGCGCGGCCCATGGCTGGCTCTGGCGCCCGCATTCCGACTACGCGACGCGCGAGGCGGAGGCGGCCGATCTCGATCGCAACATCGCCGTGATCCGCGCGGCCTGTGGCGAGGCTCCACGCGGCTTCTTCTGCCGCGGCTCCGAGAGCGTCTGGACGCGCGGCCTGCTGGCGGAGCGCGGCTTCGCCTATGCCTCCAATGCCTTCGACGATGACGTGCCCTATGCCGACCCCACGCATCCGGGCCTGCTGATCCTGCCCTATGCGCTCGACACCAACGACATGAAGTTTTTCCACCCCAACGGCTTCGTCCGCGCGGCCGAGATGGTGGAATATGTGGAGGACGCGCTCAGCGTGCTGCTGGCCGAGGCGGAGGCGGGCCGGCCGCGCCTGCTCAACATCGGCTATCACCTGCGCATCGCCGGCCGCCCGGCGCGCTTTCCCGCCTTCGATCGCGTGCTGGCGCGCCTGGTGGCGCTGGGCGACCGCGTGTGGGTGGCGCGGCGCGATCAGATCGCCGCCGCCTGGCTTGAACCAGGCGGCTGACGCGAGGCGCGCCGGCTAAGGCGCCTTGTAGGGGTGCGTCGCCATCCAGTGTTTCGCGATGTCCACGCGGCGCGTGACCCAGACATCCTTCCGCCGCGCGATGTGGTCCAGCACGCGCTGCAAGCCCATGGCTCGCGCGGGATGCCCGATCAGGCGCATGTGCAGGCCGATGGACATCATCTTCGGCTGGCCCTTGGCGCCCTCGTCATACAGCATGTCGAAGGCGTCCCGGATGTAGGAGAACCAGTCATCCGAGGTGCCCATCCAGCCGGCATATTTTCCGTCATTGTTGGTGAGCGAATAGGGCACGACGAGATGCGGCTTGCCCTGCACTGTCTTCCAGAGCGGCAATTCGTCCCCGTAATAGTCGCTGTCATAGAGGAAGCCCCCTTCCTCGACGACGAGGCGGCGCGTGTTCACGCTGGGTCCATAGCGGCAATACCAGCCATCCGGCCGGTGGCCGACCGTCTTCTCCAGGCTCGCGACGGCGAGGCGGATATGCTCGCGCTCCTCCGCCTCGCTCAGCTCGAAATGCTTCACCCAGCGCCAGCCATGCGAGCAGACGTCGAAGCCGCTCGCGCGGATCGCGGCCGCCGCCTCCGGGTTGCGCTCCAGGGCGAGCGCGCAGCCGAACACGGTCATCGGCAGCCCGCGCTCCTGGAAGAGGCGCATGAGCCGCCAGAAGCCGACGCGGCTGCCATATTCGAACATGCCCTCCGCGGCGAGGTCACGCCCCGACTTCACCTGGTTGAGGCCATGCGCCTCGGTCAGGCCGGTCTCGGTGAAGCCTTCGCCATCCTGCATGGAGGGCTCGGAGCCCTCCTCGTAGTTCATGACGAAGTTGACGGCGATCTTGGCGCCGCCCGGCCATTGCGGGTCGGGGGGCGTGCGGCCGTAGCCGATGAAGTCGCGTTGCTCTGAATGGCCTTGGTCGGACATGGGGGCCTCATGCGGGTGATGCTGCTGCACTCCCGAGCATGTGCCATGCCAGCCCGTGCCGGCTAGAGGGGGTAATCCCGTTCCGGCTCGACGCCCGCGGCGGTCAGCAGCTTGCGCAAGCGCATCACCTGGTCGCCCGCGACGGAATGCGCGCCCAGATGCACGCTGTCCTGCGCGCCCTTCAGCGTGACGCGGATGGCGCCGCTGCCGCTCGGGTGCAGTTCCGCGCCCATCTCCTCCAGCAGGTGCTCGACCGCCTTCGGGTCCAAATTGTGGTTCAGCGGGTGCGCGAAGATGCCGTGCAGGATCTTGCGGTGACGATGGTTCATTCTGACTCATTCTCCCAAGCGAATGCCGCATCCAAACACGGCATTCGCCGAGGCGCCTTGCGTCAGGTCAAACCGCTCATCCGGCGGTGGTGACGTAGTGCTTCAGTTCTTCGGTTTCCTGCTCGGCCTCCGCGATGCGGGCCTTCACGAGATCCCCGATCGAGACCATGCCCGCCAGGCGGCCATCGCCTTCGAGCACGGGCAAATGCCGCACGCGCCGGTCGGTCATCATCTGCAGCGCCTCCTGCACGCTGCTGCGCGGCGTTACGGTGTGCAGCACCCGCGTCATCAGCTGGCCCGCCGTCATGCGCGTCACCGCCTCGCCCATGCCGGCCAGGGCGCGCACGATGTCCCGCTCGCTGACGATGCCGAGGACGGTGCCATCAGTCTCGACCACGAGGACGGCGCCGATGCGGTGCTGCGCCAACGTCCGTGTGATGGAGGCGACGCCATCCCCCGTGCGGACCGAGATGACCTGGCTGCCCTTGCCGCGCAGGATGCTGGAAATCACCATGGTGCTTCTCCCCTTCCCTCGAAGGGTCAGGCTGCACCCTGACAGGCAAGAGTTGCAATGCAATCCCATGCTGCAACGCAGCATCCTGAGATGCCCTCAGACGCCGGGCGCGGCCTCCGGCCGCTTGGCTTCGGGATGCTGAAGCATCCCGCCGCGCCTATTCGGCGCGGATTCGTCGATGGCGGGCTTCGTCCTCGACGGGGGCGCTGGATGGGCGCGCTGCCTACTCCGTCGTGCCCGTCAGCTGTGTCTTCACCAGTTCCGCGAAGCGGCCGCCTTCGGCCAGCAGGGCCTGGAAGGTGCCGCGCTCGACGATGCGGCCCTGGTCGAAGACCAGGATCTCGTCGGCGTCGCGCACGGTCGAGAGGCGGTGCGCGATGATGAAGGTGGTGCGGCCGGCCATCAGCGCACGCAGTGCCTTGGCCACCTTCGCCTCTGTCGCGGCATCCAGCGCGCTGGTCGCCTCGTCCAGGATCAGCACGTCGGGCCGGTTCACCAGCGCGCGCGCCAGCAGCAGGCGCTGCACCTGCCCGCCGGAGAGCACCTGCGACGCATCGGCGATGGGCGTGCGCAGGCCGAGCGGCATGGCCCGCACATCCTCGGCGATGGCGGCGCCTTCCAGCGCGGCCCAGATCTGCGCCTCCGTCGCATCGCTGAAGCCCCGCAGCGTGTCGATCAGCGCGCCGGGCGGCAGGGTCGCGCCCTGCAGCACGGTGCCGACGCGCCGCCGCAGCAGGCCGAGGTCGAGCGAGGCGAGGTCCTGCCCGTCATAGGCCACGGAGCCGAAATGCGGCCGCTCCAGCCCCAGCAGCAGCCGCACCAGCGTGGATTTCCCGCAGCCCGACCGGCCGATGATGGCGATGAATTCGCCGGCCTCCACCTCCAGCTCCAGGCCCCGGAAGACCGGCTGTTCGGCCCCCTCATAGGCGAAGGCGACGTTGGACAGGGACAGGTGGCCGGACAGGCGGCCGGGATCGATGCGCCCGGCCGTCGCCTCCGGCAGGGATTGCATCAAGGGCGCCGCGTGGTCGCGCATCGCGTTCAGCGGATGGAAGCCCATGAAGGCCGCGCCGAAGCCGGACGCCGCGCCATTGGCGATCATGAAGGCCATCAGGAAGCCGACCACCGCCGGCTTCTGGCTGGCGTCGCCGGTCGCGAAGACCAGGAACAGCAGGCCGAGCGCGATGAAGGTCAGGCAGGCGGAGGCGGCGGCGTGCCAGGTCTCCACATGCTCCTCCGCCAGCTTGCTGCCGCGAAGCGCCATGAAGCGCTCCGCCCAGCGGGCCAGCAGCCGCTGTTCCACCCCCGCCAGGCGCAGCTTGGTGATGCCGCTCACGGCCTCGATCGCCAGCGCATCGGCCGCGCCGGTCTGGGACAGGCTGGCGGCATGGGCGCGCGTCTTCAGGATGCCCGCGCCGATGGACAGGCCGAGCTGCAGCAGGATCAGCGGCAGCGCCACCACGGCGGCCATCGGGATATAGGCGAACAGCGCGGCCATGGCGGCCACGAAGGTCGCGCCGCCGCCGATCATCGCCAGGCGGTAGTTCTTGCGCCCCAGCGGCACGGCCAGGGCGACGCCGAGGCGGGAGGCGAGGTCGGACGGGTTGTGCCGCCGCAGCACCGGGATCGGCAGGCGCAGCAGCCGGTCCCACAGCGCGGCATGCAGCGGCGCCTCCATCGTGGCCGTCATGCGGTGCTTGGCGATGTCGCCTGCCATCTGCACGACGAAATTGGCCAGCCCCACGCAGGCCAGCGCGATGCCGAGTTCCACCAGCCCGAAGCGGTTGCCGCCCGGGATCAGCGACCCCGTCGCGAAGGACATTGCGACCGGCATCCCAAGGCCGAGGAAGGCGCCGATGACGGCGGCCCCGATCGCCAGCGCCTTGTCCGGCCCATGCGGATGCACGAAGTGCTGCAACTGCGCCCAGCCCAGCGGCTGGTCGGGCAGCGGTTCGATCAGCGTCCAGCCGCGCGCTTCCAGCCTGCCCGCCACTGCCTCCGTCACCGGCACCGGCGCGGCGCCTTGCTGGTGGATGACGTAGCGGCTGCCGTCGCGCAGCAGCGCCACCGCATCGCCCCCGACCTCCCGCCCCAGCAGCGGGCCGAGGTCGCGCTTCCACCAATCCCCCGGCAGCGCCACCTGCCGCAGCCGGAGGCCGGAGGCGCGGGCGATCTCCTCCATGGTGGGGGGCGTGTCGATATCCTGTTCGCGCAGCCGGATCGGCCGCGTGATGCGCGGGCGCAGGCCCGCCGCCTTCGCGACCGCCACCATGGCGAGGAACAGCGGCGCCTCGTCCCGCCCGGGATCGGCTTCCGCTGGCGGGGGCGCGTGCAGCAGGGCGGCGGCGATGCCGGCGGTGCGGCTTTCCGCCTCCCGGTCCTGCCGCGCCCGTTGTTCCAGCCGCCCGCTTTCGTCGATCTCCGCCAGGCTGCGCAGCCCGGGCAGCATGGCGACGCAGGCCTGGGTGAAGGCGGCGATGCCGGCGGCCGCGTCATCCAGCGCCTCCGGCAGGACGCCGGCGAAGACCGGCGCCTCGAAGGCCGATCCCGCGACGATCCACGCCTGGGGCGGCAGGGGCAGCAGGCCGGAGACGGGTTCGAGGCCGAGCAGCATGGCCCCCTGGGCCGGCAGGCGCAGCCAGGCGCCGGCACCGCGCGTGGTGGCGGATTGCCGGTCGGCCAGGTGCAGCATGCGGCCGGGCCGTGCCACGCGATCGATGTTGGAAGGCCGCCAGAGCCGCGCGCCGAGCCCCTGGGCCAGCACGCCCGCCCAGCCCTGCATCGCCTCCAGCACCGCCTCCGACCCGCCCAGCGCGTGCAGCTGCGGCAGGCGGCGGAGCACCGCGCCGGCGGCGGGGCGGATCACCAGGCATTCGATGTCGGATTCATGCCCGACGACCAGGCTGCCCTCCTCCAGCCTGCCGACGAAGAGGTAGGGGCCGGGCGGCGCCACGCCCTCCTCCAGCCCCTCCACCGCGGCGAAAAGGTCGGCCTCCCCCCCTTCCAGCACCCAGAAGGCACCGGGCTCCGCCAGGCTGCGCGGGGGCTGCTGGAAGCGGCGGTCGATCGTCTCGATCGGCAGCGTCGAGGTGAGCGTGTCCATCTCAGGCCTCCTGCAGCATCAGGCGCGCGAAGGCGCCGCGGCGGGCCGCCAGCTCCCCGGGCGGGCCCATCTCCACGATCCGGCCGCGCTCCATCACCACCACGCGGTCGCAATCGCGCAGCGGCGCCAGGCGATGCGCGATCACCAGCATCGTCGCGCCGCGGCGACGGATGTTGGACAGCAGCTCGGCCTCCGTCTCGTCATCCAGCGCGGCCGTCGCCTCGTCGAAGACCAGGA
>JAIYCD010000227.1 GCA_027488195.1 Acetobacteraceae bacterium
GAGCAACTGCGCGAGGCGATCCGCCGTCACCTCGAAGCCATGGCCGAGCGGCTGCAGCGCGAGAATGCCGAGGCGCTGCCCTATGACCCGCAGCAGCGCATGCTCGACCAGCGTGACATGGAGCGCCGCACCCGCCGCATGGAGGAAGCGAATCGCCAGAACCGCATGCAGGACGCCCAGCGCGAACTCGCGGAACTGGAGGAGATGCTGCGCGCCTTGCAGGAAGGCCGCGTCGCCCGCGGCGAATCCCCCGAGCGGCAGCGCCAGCGGGAGCGCGGCCAGCAGCAGATGGGCGCCGTACAGGACATGGTCCGCCGCCAGGGCGAGATGGTGGACCAGGGCAGCCGCCGCGCCGAGCAGCAGGAGCAGCGCGCCGCCCAGCAGCGCAGGCAGGCCCAGCCCTGGAACCAGCGCCCCGGCCAGCCCGGCCAGACCACGCCCGAACAGCAGCAGCAGGCCGAGCAGGAAATCCAACGCCAGCAGCAGGCGGAAGCCCGCCGCCAGCGGGCGCTCCGCCGCGCGCTCGGCGAGCTCATGCAGCAGCAGGGCGACCTGACCGGCGAGGTGCCCGAGGCGCTGGGCCAGGCCGACCAGGCGATGCGCGAGGCCATGGAAGCCCTGGCCGAGGGCCGCGACGCCCGCCCCTCCCAGCAGGAGGCCATGCGCCGCCTTCAGGAGGGCGGCCGCCAGATGGCCCAGCAGATGCAGCGCCAGTTCGGCCAGGGCCAGGGGGAAGGCGAGGGCGAGGGCGAAGACGACAGCATGGGCGAGATGGAGATGGGCGGCGACGGCCCGGATGGGCAGCAGCAGCTCGGCGAGGGCCGCGACCCGCTCGGCCGCCGCGCCCGTGAGAACACCGGCAATGCCGATAATGGCAGCGACACCCGCGTGCCGGATGAGGCCGAGCAGCTGCGCACCCGGCGGCTCCAGGAGGAACTCCGCCGGCGCGGGGCTGAGCGGGAACGCGCGGCGGAAGAGTTGGACTATATCGATCGGTTGTTGCGGCGGTTCTGATGCGAGAGGGCCTTGCCCTCTCGCGCTCTCCCACCAAGAAACCAGTTTCTTGGATCTTCAGGCCAGAAGCGCTCGTAACTTGGTCAGGTGCGGCAGGTGCTCCACGCCCAGGCCGGGCACCAGGCTCACCACGCGGCAACCGGCGGCCAGGCCGGCCGCGACGCCCGTGGCACTGTCCTCTACCACCAGGCAATGCTCGGGCGCCGCCCCACAGGCGCTGGCGGCGGCGTGGTAGAGATCGGGCGCGGGCTTCGGGCGCGGCACATCCTGGAAGCTGAAGATGCGGCCCTCGAAACAAGCCTCGAAGCCCAGCACGCGCATCTTCATGCTGAGTTCCGCCCGTGCGGAGTTGGAACAGACCGCCACGGGCAGCCCCGCTCCCACCACCGCATCCAACGCCGCGCGCGCGCCCGGCATCGCTTGCACGCCCAACTCCATCTCACGCGCGATGCGGTGGCTCAGCGCCAGGCCCCAGCCTTGCGGCACCGGCCCCACGCGCTCCTCGATGATCGGCAACATGTCGGGCAGGGAAAGGCCCAGGAATTCCCGCTGCGCCGCGTGCCCGTCCAACGCCCAGCCCAGGGCGGTGATCTCCTCGGCGACGATGCGGTTGGCGAGAGTCTCGCTATCGGCGAGAACGCCGTCGCAATCGAACAGGACGGCCCGGATCAGCGGCGTTCGGATCACGCGGCCTTGGCCAGCGCCGGGTCCGACTCCACCTTCTGCGCGCCTTCCTGGCCGGCCTTGGCCCGGGCATGCGGGCAATCCCCGTGCTGCTTCGGGCATTGTCTGGCGCCCGCAAAGCTGCACAGCGCCCGGCCGGAACCACGGGTGCGTTCCACGAGATCGGCCAGCGCCAGGATGAAGCCCGCATCGCTGTTTTGCGCCGGCACACGGAAATAGCCGGGAATGCCGAGGTGATCGGCCTCCTCGCGATATTCCACATCCAGCTCGACCAGGGTTTCCGAATGCTCGGAGACAAAGGCGATCGGGCTGATCAGGATGGCCACCTTCTCCTTCGCCGCGCGCTCGATCTCATCCTCGGTCGAGGGCCCGATCCATTTCTGCGGCGTCACGCGCGACTGGAAGCAGACGATGGAATCAAGGTTCGGGATGTTGAGGTGTTCAATGACGGCGGCGACGCTGCTCTCCACCTGCCACTGGTAGGGATCGCCCGACTTGATGATGCTCTCGGGCAGGCCGTGCGCCGAGAACAGGATGCGCAGCGGCACCTCCGCCGGTAATTCGGCCCGCGCCTTGTCATAGGCCTCCTGCACCATCCGCGCGGTGGAGCGCGCATAGCCCTCATCCGAATGGAAGCAGCACAGCGCCGTGGTCGGCACGCGCAGCCCTGCCTTCTCGCAGGCCTGGTTCCAGGCGGTGATGGAGGAGCCGGTGGTGGTCGTGGAAAACTGCGGATAGAGCGGGATGAGCAGCACTTCCTCCGCCCCCCAGGACTGCACGGCCGCCACCGCCTCGTCGCTCATCGGGTGCCAGTAGCGCATGGCGACGAAGCAGCGGTAATCCGTGCCGGGGTCACGCTCGCGCAGCAAGACCTCGAGGTTCCGGCCCTGTTCCTCGGTCAGTTCCCGCAGGGGGGACTTCCCGCCGAGCACCGCGTAATTCTCCTGCGCGGGCTTGGTGCGGCGCCAGGCGATGAGCTTCGCCAGCCAGGGCCGGACGAAGCCCGGCCCCCGAAGGATCGCCGGATCGCTGAAGAGGTTCACCAGGAAGGGCCGCACGCTCTCGGGGGCGTCAGGCCCGCCGAGATTGAACAACACCACCGCAACACGCCGCGCCATCAAGCCAAACCCCCGGATTCATCCCCGCACATACCCTCTCCGGGCAGGGTTTCAAGCGGCGCGGAGGATTTGGAGCAATTCCACGACATGTTCCGGGGGCGTTGTGATCTCCACGCCATGCCCGAGATTAAAGATGAAGGGCCGTCCCTTCATGGCCGCCAGGATGCTTTCCGCCTCCCGCCGGAGGGCCGCACCGCCGGAAATCAGCACCTCGGGGTCCAGATTGCCCTGCAGCGCCACATGGGCAGGGACATTGGCCGCTGCCCAGGCCGGGTTCATCGCCGTATCCATCCCGACCGCCTGCACCCCCGTCTCGGCGGCGTATTCCGCCAGCATGGGCCCGGCCAGGCGCGGGAAGCCGATCACCGGCATCTCCGGCCGGGCGGCCTTGATGGCGGCGCGAAGGCGCTTATTGGGCTCGATCACCCATTTGCGGAAGGCGTTGGGCGCCAATTGCCCGGCCCAGGAATCGAACAGCATCAGCGCCTCGGCCCCCGCATCGGCCTGGGCCAGCAGGTAGGCGAGCGTCGCCGCCTCCAGCTTTTCCACCAGCGCCCCGAAGAGCGCCGGGTTCTCATGGATCATGCGGCGGGCATGCTTGAACTCGCCGCCGCCCTTCCCCTCGACCATGTAGCAGGCGACCGTCCAGGGCGAGCCCGCGAAGCCAATCAGCGCCGTCTTCGGGTGGTCCTTGGCCAGCGCCGCGCGTGTCCGGCGCACCGTCTCCATGATGGGTCCGGCGCGTTCCGCGGCCCCTGCCACGTTCAGTTTATCGAGGCCCGCCTGGTCGGTGATGGGCGGCAGGCGGGGGCCTTCGCCCTCCGCGAAGGTCAGGCCCTGGCCCATGGCCCAGGGGACGATCAGGATGTCGGAGAAGAGGATCGCCGCATCCATGCCATAGCGCCGCACCGGCTGGATGGTGACCTCGGCCGCCAGCTCGGGATTGAGGCAGAGGTCCATGAAGCTGCCGGCCACGCCGCGCGTTGCCCGGTATTCGGGCAGATGCCGGCCCGCCTGGCGCATCAGCCAGACCGGAGGGGGCCAGACGCTCTCGCCTGAGAGCACTCGGAGAATGGGCTTGTCTGTCATGGCCGGGACCATCTCAGGAAAATAGGAAAAGAAGAAGAGGTTGTGGTTGGTAGTAGGGGGTGTGAATCATGGGGACGCAATTTGTCCCGGAAACATCCACAGGGTTGTCGGGCGTGGTGAAGCGCGTACGAACCCAGGCTGTGCCTCGCCTCGCCCGCCCTTGTCCCCGGCCCGCACAGCCTTGCCGGGAATTCATCCCGGGCTGACGGAAATGTCCGGTTTGTCCCCGCTGTCAGCCGGCGTATCGTGATCACCGGCATTTCATCCCCGTTATGCCCAGCCCCCAGCGGATTGATCCACAGCCCTCATGCCCCGCAACACCAACCTGCACCTGGTCTCCGACAGCACGGGCGAGACGCTGAACAGCGTCGCCCGCGCTGCCATCGCCCGCTTCGACAATGCCGGCGTCATCCAGCATCGCTGGTTCCTGGTGCGCAGCCGCATGAACCTTGACCGCGTGATCGAGGGCATCGAGCAGGAGCCGGGGCCCGTCATCTTCACCCTGGTGGATCGCAGCCTGCGCCACACGCTGGAGGAGACCTGCGGGCGCCTCGGCGTGCCCTGCCTCTCCGTCCTCGATTCCGTGATGGACCTGCTGCAGCAGGAGATCGGCCTGCGGGCGACCGAAAAACGTGCCGCCCAGCACGTCATGGACGCCGATTATTTCCGCCGCATCGACGCCATGCATTACGTCCTCAGCCATGATGACGGCCAGGGGACGGCCGGGATCATGAACGCTGATGTCGTCCTCGTCGGCGTTTCCCGCTCCTCCAAGACGCCCACTTGCTTCTACCTCGCCAATCGCGGCGTGAAGGCGGCGAACGTCCCTCTCGTGCCCGGCGCGCCCCTGCCACCCGAGCTGGAAAACGCGCCCTGCCCGGTGGTCGGGCTGACCATCGACCCCGTTTCGCTGATCGACATCCGCCGCCATCGCCTGAAGATCATCGGCGCCGGCGGCGTGCGCGTGGGCGAGAACGAGTATGTGGACCCCGATGCGGTGAAGCAGGAAATCCTGGCCGCCCGCCGCCTTTGCGCGGCGCATGGCTGGCCGGTGATCGACGTCACCCGCCGCAGCATCGAGGAGACGGCCGCGACCATCATGCAGCAGGTGGACCTCTGGCATCAGCGCCGCGGCAACCAGGCGACCCTCGCGCCCGAGGACCCGGCCGCCCCCGTGCTGGGCCCCCATTCGTGAGGCTGATCCTCGCTTCGCAAAGCGCCTCGCGCCGCGCCCTATTGGAAGGGGCGGGCCTCGATTTCGAGACCATGCCATCCGCCGTGGACGAGGCCGCGATCAAGGAAAGCGCCCAGGCCGAAGGCGTGAGTGCGGCCGACACCGCCATCCTGCTGGCCGATGCCAAGGCCGCGCGCATCGCCCGCCGCCACCCGGAGGCGACCGTCATCGGCGCCGACCAGCTCCTGGTCTGCGAAGGGGAGTGGTTCGACAAGCCGGCCGATGTCACCGCCGCGCGCGGGCACCTCGTCAAACTCCGCAATCGCGCGCATGAGCTGATGACGGCCGTCGTGGTCTGGCGCAACGGCCAGCGCGCATGGCACCATCTCGCCACGCCGCGGCTGGCCATGCGCGATGTCTCGGACGCCTTCCTGGACGAATACCTGGCGCGCGAAGGCGGCTTCGTGACGCAATCCGTCGGCGCCTATCGGCTGGAGGGGATGGGCATCCAGCTCATGCGCGACATTCGGGGCGAACACACCGCCATCCTGGGGCTGCCGCTGCTGCCGCTGCTGGCCTATCTGCGGGATGCGGGGGTCATCAAAGCGTAGAAAAGGGCCTCCGGCGGCTGGGGCCTCAGGCCCCAGACCCCTTTACAGAATGACACCCGCCTGCCGCAGGCGTTCGATTTCCTCGGCCGAGTAGCCCAGTTCCGAACAAACCTCGTCATCATGGCTGCCCGGCGGTGCCAAATCATGCCGCAGGCCCGGCCTTTCACCATCCAGCGTGATGGGCAGGGCAGGCAGCCTCACCTTCCGGCCATCGGGCAATGTCAGCGGCACCAGGCCCCCATTGGCGTTCAGGTGCGGGTCGTCGAACAGATCGGCGGGCTTGCCGATCGGCGCATAGGGCAGGCCGAGCGCCTCGCATTTCTCCATCAGCGCGGGCTGGGAATAGTGCCGCAGCGCCTCGGCGATGACCGGGATGGTCCGCGCCCGCTGCGCCACCCGCTGCTGCTTGGTGGCGAGCGAAGGGTCGCTCGCCAGTTCCGTAAGCCCGAAGGCCTCGCAAAAGGCAGGCCAGGCCGTGTCGGTGACGACGCCGACAAAGACCTGCCCGCCATCGGACGTATCGAACACGTCATAGACCGGCCAGGCCGGCGTGCGGTTGCTCATCGGCGGCGGCGCCGTCCCGGTGATCGCCGTCTGCGCCATGTGCTGGGACATGAGCATCGCCACCGTTTCGAACAGCGCCGCCTCCACATGGCGGCCCCGCCCGGTCACCGCGCGCTCGGTGACGACGGAGAGGATGGCGATGGCGGCCGAGAGCCCGCCCATGATGTCGATGACGGAGGCGCCGGCGCGCAGCGGCCGTCCTTCCAGCCCCGTCATGTAGGCGAGCCCCCCCATCATCTGCACCACCTCGTCCAGCGCGGTGCGATGCTGGTAGGGGCCATTCAGAAAGCCCTTGCAGGAGCAGTAGATCAGCCGCGGATTGACGGCACTCAGCGCGGCATAGCCGAGGCCGAGCTTCTCCATCGCGCCAGGCCGGAAATTCTCGATCAGCACGTCGCTCTGCGAAACGAGCTTGCGCACCAGCGCCAGGCCCTCCGGCGTCTTCATGTCCACGCAGAGCGAGCGGCGGTTGCGCTGGAAGCTCGCATAGAAGCCGGTGCCGGAGCCGGTGAGCGCGCGGGTGGAATCCCCCTTGGGCGCCGGCTCCACCTTCACGACATCGGCGCCGAGATCGGCCAGCACCATCCCGGTGGTCGGGCCCATCACCATATGGGTGAACTCGACCACCTTGAGGGCCGAGAGTGGGGAGACGGTCATGCGGACACCCTGAAGACTGCGGGGCCGGGATCATGGCCGCATTGGCTTCCGGCGCAAGCTTTGGGGGCGCGGGGGCTACCCCGCGCCCGGTCGGCATCAGCCGCGTGCGGTCTTCACCGCGCTCTTCGCCGCGCCGACCATGAGGCCGACCTCGTTCGCGATGGTGACGAGCTTGAAGCCCATCTTGATCATGCGGTTCGCATATTCCGGCGAGCCATTATGCAGGCCGGCCGCGATGCCGCGCTTGGAGGTCTCCTTCAGCAGCTTCTCATAGATGCCGAGGATGAAGGGATCCTCCACATCCAGCTTCGGCTCCAGCCCGTAGGAGAAGCTGAGGTCGGACGGGCCGATATAGATCCCATCGATGCCCGGCACGTCGAGGATCGCCTCGATGTTCTCGATCGCCTGCTTGGTCTCGATCATGGGGATGACGAGGATCTCGTCATTCGCCGTCTTCTGGTAGCTGCCCGAGGAGCCATAGGCGCCCGCGCGGATCGGCCCGTTGGAGCGCGAGCCGTGCGGCGGATACTTGCTGTACTGCACCAGATTGGCGGCTTCCTGCGCGGTGTTCACCATCGGGCAGATCACGCCATAGGCGCCGGCATCCAGCACCTTGCCGATGATCCCCGGCTCGTTCCACGGCACGCGCACCATGGGCGTGGCGCCCGAGCCCGAGGCGGCGATGCCCTGGAAACAGGCCACGCAGGAGAGGTAGTCCTGCACCCCGTGCTGCATGTCCACCGTGACGGAATCCCAGCCGCACTGGCTGTACATCTCGGCGCTGAAGGCATTGGGGATGGCGAGCCACCCATTCACCACGGCCTTGCCAGATTTCCAGGCTTCCTTGACCTTGTTCGCCATCGCGTTTCCTCCTGCGTTTCCTGCGAGAAGGGCAGGCTAGGACGGAAGTGCCTGGCTGGTAAGACCTCCGCGACCCATCGCCCAAGCAGCGCGAAGCGGGCATGATGGCACCAAATCGGAAGGACACGCCATGAACTCGCTCTCGCCCCGGCCCGTGGATGCCGTCATCGCCGCCGCCCGCGCCCTGCTGGGCGAGCGCCTGACCACCAATGACGCGATCCGCCAGCAGCACAGCCGCGGCGAGGACACGACGGCGCCGACGCTGCCCGATGCAGTGGCCTTCGTGGAGACCACCGAGGAAGTCAGCGAGATCCTGAAGCTCTGCCACCAGCATGGCGTGCCGCTGACGCCGTTTGGCGCCGGCACCTCGCTGGAGGGACATGTGAACCCGGTGCGCGCCGGACTCACGCTCGACCTCAGCCGGATGAACCGCATCCTCGAGGTGAATGGCGAGGACATGGACTGCCTGATCGAGCCGGGCGTCACGCGCCAGCAGCTCAACGAATTCCTGCGCGACCAGGGCCTGTTCTTCCCGGTGGACCCGGGCTCGGTCTGCACCATCGGCGGCATGTGCGC
>JAIYCD010000329.1 GCA_027488195.1 Acetobacteraceae bacterium
CACCGAGAAGCTCATCGAGTACAAGACCTACCTCCACGCGCTGCCCTATTTCGACCGCCTCGACTACGTCAGCCCGATGTGCATGGAGCACAGCTTCGTCCTGGCGACCGAACGCCTGCTGGGGATCGAGGGCGATGTGCCGGAACGCGCGCGGTGGATCCGCACCATGTTCGCGGAGATCACGCGCATCGCGAACCACCTGCTGAATGTCACGACCTACGCGCTGGATTGCGGCGCCATCACGCCGGCCCTCTGGGGCTTCGAGCAGCGCGAGCATCTGCTCGAGATGTACGAGATGACCTCGGGCAGCCATTACCATGCCAATTACTTCCGGCCTGGCGGTGTCGCGAAGGACATCCCGGCCGCGCTGCCGGACAAGATCGAGCGCTGGATGGCACAGTTCCCGGCCTTCCTGGATGAGCTGGAAGGGCTGCTGACCAACAACCGCATCTTCAAGCAGCGGACCGTGGATATCGGCGTGATGACGGCCGAGCAGGCGATGGAATGGGGCTTTTCCGGCCCCTGCCTGCGCGCCTCGGGTGTGGCGTGGGACCTGCGGAAGTCGCAGCCCTACGACGTCTATGACCGGATGGAATTCGATGTTCCCATCGGCCGCAACGGCGATTGCTACGACCGCTACCTGCTGCGCTTGCAGGAGATGCGGCAGTCCCTGCGCATCATCCGGCAGTGCCTGGACCAGATGAAGCCGGGCCCGATCAAGGTGCTGGACAACAAGATCGTCCCGCCGACGCGCGGGCAGATGAAGCGCTCGATGGAAGCGCTGATCCACCACTTCAAGCTCTACACCGAGGGCTATCACGTGCCCGCCGGCAGCACCTACACGGTGACCGAGGCGCCCAAGGGCGAGTTCGGCGTGTATCTGGTGGCCGATGGGACGAACAAGCCCTATCGCTGCAAGATCCGGGCACCCGGCTACGCGCATCTCCAGGCCATGGAGACGCTGAGCAAGGGCCATATGCTGGCCGATGCGGTGGCCATCATCGGCAGCCTCGACATCGTTTTCGGCGAGATCGACCGGTGAGCGATAACGCCCTGATCAGCTTTATCGGCTTCTATGTGCCGGCGCTGGTGGCGGGCGTGCTGTTCCGTTGGCTCAAGCCCGCCTGGGGCTGGACGCCGCTTTGGGCCGCTGTGATCCTCACCGCGGCCGTGTTCTTCGTGCAGAAGCTGTAGCCCCATGAGCGAGCCAACTTCCTTTGAATTCGACGCGGAGAGCGAGGCGCTGATCGCCAAGATTCTGCCGCGCTACCCCGCCGGTAAGCAGGCGAGCGCAGTGATGCCGCTGCTCTATGTCGCGCAGAAGCAGATGGGTCGGCAGACCGGCTCGGCCTGGGTGCCGCGCATCGCGATGGACGTGATCGGTGAGCGCCTCGGCATGGCGCCGATGCGGGTCTATGAGGTCGCGACCTTCTACTTCATGTACAACACCAAGCCGATCGGCCGCTTCCACTTGCAGGTTTGCGGCACCACCCCCTGCTGGCTGCGCGGATCGGATGATGTGCTGCGCGCCTGCAAGGATGCGGGGCATCTCAAGGGCTATGGCGACACCAGCGCGGATGGCAACTTCACGCTGACGGAAGTGGAGTGCCTGGGCGGCTGCGTGAACGCGCCGATCCTGCAGGTGGATGACGACTACTACGAGGACATGGACTACGACAGCACGGTCAAGCTGATCGAGGCGCTGAAGCGCGGCGAACGGCCGAAGCCCGGCTCCGTGATCGGGCGGCAGACTTCCGCGCCGGTGGGCGGCCCGCAAGTGCTGAACGGGGCGGAGGACTGAGACATGGCGCTCTCCGACAAGGACCGCATCTTCACCAATCTCTACGGCACGCAGCCCTGGAACCTCCAGGCGGCCCGCATGCGGGGCGATTGGGACGGCACGAAGGACCTGCTGGCCAAGGGGCGCGACGCGCTGGTCGAGGAGGTCAAGAATTCCGGCCTGCGCGGCCGTGGCGGCGCCGGCTTCCCGACCGGCATGAAGTGGTCCTTCATGCCCAAGGCGCCGATCGAGGGCCGGCCTTCCTACCTTGTCGTCAATGGCGATGAGAGCGAGCCCGGCACCTGCAAGGACCGCGACATCATCCGCCATGATCCGCACAAGCTGGTGGAGGGCTGCCTGATCGCCGGTTTCGCGATGGGGGCCGTCGCCGGCTACATCTATGTGCGCGGCGAGTATTACAACGAAATCCAGATCCTCCAGGCCGCGATCGACGAGGCCTATGAGGCGGGGCTGCTGGGCAAGAATGCCTGCGGCTCGGGCTACGACTTTGAGCTTTACGTGCATCGCGGTGCCGGCGCCTATATCTGCGGCGAAGAGACGGCGCTGATCGAGAGCCTCGAAGGCAAGAAGGGCATGCCGCGGCTCAAGCCGCCATTCCCCGCCGCCGTCGGCCTCTATGGCTGCCCGACCACGGTGAACAATGTCGAGACCATCGCCGTGGTGCCGACCATCCTGCGGCGCGGCGCCTCCTGGTTCTCCAGCTTCGGGCGGCCGAAGAATTCCGGCACCAAGATCTTCTGCCTGCAAGGCCATGTGAACAAGCCGTGCAATGTGGAAGCCGAGATGAGCATCCCGCTGCGCGAATTGATCGACCGCTATGCCGGCGGCGTGCGCGGCGGCTGGGACAATCTTCTGGCGGTAATCCCGGGCGGTTCCTCCACACCGATGATTCCGAAAGCCGTGTGCGACGATGTGCTGATGGATTTCGACGCGCTGCGCGAGCATCGCACGGGCCTCGGCACCGCCGGCGTGATAGTGATGGACAAGTCCACCGACCTGATCAAGGCGATCCAGCGCCTTTCCGCCTTCTACAAGCATGAGAGCTGCGGCCAGTGCACGCCCTGCCGCGAGGGCATGGGCTGGGTGAACCGCGTGATGCAGCGCATGGTCGAAGGCCGCGCGGAAATCGAGGAGATCGACGTGCTGGAGCAGGTGACGCGGCAGATCGAAGGCCACACCATCTGCGCGCTGGCCGATGGCGGCGTCTGGCCGGTGCAGGGGCTGATCCGGCATTTCCGGCCGATGATGGAGGAGCGGATCGCCGCCTATAAGGCGCGGACGCTTCCGATGGCGGCGGAGTGACGGGCATGACGAGTGCCCCCCTCAATGTCCGTTCTGCCATCCACGATGCGTCACGTTTCCAGGACGTGCACATGGTCGGCACGCGCTTCGAGCATTTCAACCTGAGCCGCGCGCAATTCGAGGACGGGACCATACCCGGAACCACCTTCGTCAACGCCAACCTCTCCGGTGCCGGCTTTGACAATGTGAACCTTGCGGGAACCACGATCCACAACGCCAATCTGTTTGGCGTCCATATCACCGAGAGCAACACGGCGGGCATGCGCATCAACGACATCCTGGTCAGTGAATTGCTGGCCGCCTGGCATGCTGCCAATCGGGAAAAGAACTGATGGCCAAGGTCACCATTGACGGCGTCGAGGTCGAGGTCCCCAACGGCGCCTCCGTGCTCCAGGCCGGCGAGGCCGCGGGCAAGGAAATTCCGCGCTTCTGCTATCACGCGCGCCTGTCTGTCGCCGGCAATTGCCGCATGTGCCTGGTGGAAGTGGAGAAGGCGCCCAAGCCCGTCGCCTCCTGCGCCTATCCGGTCATGGACGGCATGAAGGTCTTCACCGACACGCCCGTGGTGCGCAATGCGCGGCGCGGCGTGATGGAATTCCTGCTGATCAACCACCCGCTGGATTGCCCGATCTGCGACCAGGGCGGCGAGTGTGACTTGCAGGACCAGGCCGTCTCCTACGGCAAGGATGGCAGCCGGTATGAGGAGCAGAAGCGCTCCGTCAAAGACAAGAATATCGGGCCGCTCATCAAGACGGTGATGAATCGCTGCATCCATTGCACGCGCTGCATCCGCTTCGCGGCGGAGGTCGCGGGCGTGCCGGAGATGGGCGCGACCGGCCGCGGCGAGAACATGGAAGTGGGCACCTATGTCGAGAAGGCGTTGTCCAGCGAGCTCTCCGGCAACCTGATCGACCTCTGCCCCGTCGGCGCGCTGACCAGCCGCCCCTATGCCTTCGTCTCCCGCCCGTGGGAGCTGGCGAAGACCGACAGCGTGGATGTGCTGGACGCGACGGGTGCGGCCATCCGCATCGATGTGCGCGGCGGCGAGGTGCTGCGCGTGCTGCCCCGCGTGAATGACGACGTGAATGAGGAATGGCTGGGCGACCGCTCGCGCTTCTCCTTCGACGGGTTGAAGCGCAAGCGGCTGGACCGCCCCTGGGTGCGGCGCGACGGCGTGCTGAAGCCGGCGAGCTGGGCCGAGGCCTTTGGCGCCATCGTGCAGAATGTCCGCGGTCAGCGTATTGGCGCCATCGCGGGCGATACCACGGACGCGGAGAGCCTGTTTGCGCTGAAGGCGATGCTGGCCGCCATGGGCAGCACGAATCTGGATGCCCGGCAGGATGGCGCGAAGCTCGATGCCTCGCGGCCGGATTACTACCTCTTCAATTCCAGCATCGCTGGGATCGAGGAGGCGGATGCCGTCCTCATCATCGGCAGCAATCCGCGCGTCGAGGCGCCGGTCATCAATGCGCGCATCCGCAAGCGCTGGGTCGCAGGCGGCATGCGGGTCGGCGTGATCGGCGAGGCGATGGACCTTACCTATCCCGCGACGCATCTGGGCCATGGCCCGGCGGATTTCGCGGCAGGCGCGGAGTTCCTGAAGGGCGCTGCCAGGCCCATGGTCATTCTGGGCCGTGGGGCGCTGGCGCGGGCGGATGGCGCGGCGATGCTTGCCGCCGCCTGGGAGTTGGCCAAGGGTGCCGAGGCGCTGCGCGAGGATTGGCACGGCTTCAATCTGCTGCACCAGTTTGGCGGCCAGGTGGCGGCGCTCGACGTAGGTTTCGTGCCGGGCGAGGGAGGCCTCGACATGGAGGCCATGCTGGCGGGCGGCGTGGATGCGCTCTGGCTGTTGGGTGCCGATGGCTTCGACGTGTCGCGCATCAAGCCTGGCACCTTCGTGATCTACCAGGGCCATCATGGCGAGGCCGCGGCTGCGCGCGCCGACGTGATCCTGCCGGGTGCGGCCTATACCGAGAAGGACGGCACCTACGTGAACACCGAGGGCCGTGTGCAGCGGGGCCGCATGGCCGTGCCGCCGCCGGGCGAGGCGCGGGAGGATTGGCGCATCATCCGCGCCGCGTCCCAGTTCCTGGGCGTGACGCTGCCCTTCGACACGCTGGAGGCTTTGCGTGCCGAGATGGCGGCAGCGCACCCGGTCTTCGCGCGCCTTGACCTGGCGCCGCTGCCGGGCTGCACGGATGATGTCGGGCCCGAGGCGACAGGCGCATTGAGTGACGCGCCCTTCGCCCTGCCCATCCGCAACTATTGGCAGGTGGACCCGATCACGCGCGCCAGCTCGACCATGGCCGAATGTGCCGCGACCTATCTGCGCCCAGCGCTGGCGGCGGAGTGAGCGCATGACGGATTTCCTCACCTCCCCCATCGGCGTCCTCGCGCTGACTGTGGCACAGACGCTGGCGCTGCTCGTGCCGGTGCTGATCGCCGTCGCCTACCTGACCTGGGCCGAGCGCAAGGTGTTGGGTGCGATGCAGATGCGGCGCGGCCCCAATGTGGTCGGCCCCTTCGGCCTGCTGCAGCCCTTCGCCGATGCCATCAAGATGCTGATGAAGGAGACCATCATTCCTTCCGGCGCCTCGCGCGGCCTGTTTATCCTCGCGCCGATGCTGACCTTCGTGCTGGCCATGCTGGCCTGGGCGGTGATCCCGGTGAATGACGGTTGGGCGATCGCCGACATCAATGTCGGCATCCTGTATCTCTTCGCCATCTCGTCGTTGGGGGTTTACGGCATCATCATCGCCGGCTGGGCGTCGAATTCGAAGTACGCTTTCCTGGGCGCGCTGCGTTCGGCGGCGCAGATGGTCTCCTACGAAGTCTCGATGGGCTTCGTGATCGTGACCGTGCTGCTCTGCGTGGGCTCGCTGAATTTGACGGAGATCGTGCGCGCGCAGGAGAACCTCTGGTTCGCCATCCCGCTGTTTCCGATGTTCGTGATCTTCTTCATCAGCACGCTGGCCGAGACCAACCGCGCGCCCTTCGACCTGCCCGAGGGCGAGAGCGAACTGGTGGCGGGCTTCTTCGTCGAATACAGCTCAATGAGCTTCGCCCTGTTCTTCCTGGGCGAATACGCGAACATGATCCTGATGTCGGCGCTGACGACGATCCTGTTCCTCGGCGGCTGGTATCCGCCGCTCGACATCGCGCCGCTGAACTGGATTCCCGGGCCCATCTGGTTCGCGCTGAAGGTGGCGGCACTCCTCTTCGTCTTCATCTGGGTGCGCGCGACCTTCCCGCGCTACCGCTATGACCAGCTGATGCGGCTGGGCTGGAAGGTTTTTCTGCCCTTCAGCCTGGTCTGGCTGGTGCTGACCGCGGCCTTCCTCAAGCTGACAGGATTGCTCCCCGCATGACCGGTCTTGACCGCTTCGCGCGCTCCTTTCTGCTGGCGGAAATCGTCAGCGGCATGGCACTCACGCTCAAGCAGTTCTTCGCGCCCAAGGTGACGCTGAACTACCCCTATGAGAAGACGCCGCTCTCGCCGCGCTTCAAGGGCGAGCACGCGCTGCGCCGCTACCCGAATGGCGAGGAACGCTGCATCGCCTGCAAGCTCTGCGAGGCGGTCTGCCCGGCACTCGCCATCACGATCGAGGCCGAACCGCGGGAGGACGGCTCCCGCCGGACCACGCGCTACGACATCGACATGACGAAGTGCATCTATTGCGGCATGTGCGAGGAAGCCTGCCCGGTGGACGCCATCGTCGAGGGGCCAAACGCGGAATTCGCCACCGAGACGCGCGAGGAGCTCATGTACGACAAGGACCGCCTGCTCGCGAATGGCGACCGGTGGGAGAGCATTCTCGCCAAGCGTCTCGAACTGGATGCACCCTACCGATGATCGCCGGCCTCGCCTTCTATCTCTTCGCCTTCATCCTCATCGCCTCGGCGGTGATGGTGGTGACGTCGCGCAACCCCGTCTATTCGGTGCTGTACCTCATCCTCGCCTTCTTCAACGCGGCCGCGCTCTTCCTGATCGCGGGGGCGGAGTTCCTGGCGATGATCCTGGTCATCGTCTATGTCGGCGCGGTCGCGGTGCTGTTCCTCTTCGTCGTGATGATGCTCGACGTGGATTTCGCGCAGATGCGCGAGGGCTTCCAGCGCTATCTGCCGGTCGGTGCCATCATCGGCGGCATCCTTTTCCTCGAGTTGCTGCTGGTGCTGGGCGCCTGGCGCTTCGCGGCCGATGTGGGTGACCTGCGGCTTTCGCCGACACCCGCCGGCGTCTCCAACACCGAGGCGCTGGGGCGGATCATCTACACGGACTACATCTACCTCTTCCAGGCATCCGGCCTGATCCTGCTGGTGGCCATGATCGGCGCCATCGTGCTGACGCTGCGCGACAAGCCGACCGCCCGCCGCCAGAACATCGCCGAGCAGATCGCGCGTTCCTCCGAGGTGGTGATGGCCCAGCCCGCGTTGGGGGCCGGCATCAACCGGGCCGAGATTCTCCGCCCGCTGCCGCCGCCCGTGGCGGAAAAGCCGAAGCCCGTGACGCATGACGGAGGGCACCACTGATGCTGGCCATCGGCCTCGGCCACTACCTCACGGTGGGTGCCATTCTCTTTGTGCTGGGCGTGCTCGGCATCTTCATGAACCGCAAGAATGTCATCGTGATCCTGATGAGCGTGGAACTCATCCTGCTCGCGGTGAACCTGAACTTCGTGGCCTTCTCCGCCCGGCTGGACGATCTGACGGGCCAGGTCTTCGCCATGTTCATCCTGACCGTCGCCGCCGCCGAGGCGGCGATCGGTCTCGCCATTGTCGTCATCTACTACCGAAACCGGGGCACCATCGAGGTTGATGACGTCTCGGCGCTGAAAGGCTGACCCGATGTTCGTCGGAGCCATCTTCTTCCCCCTGCTGGGCGCCTGCATCAGCGGCTTCTTCGGCCGCTGGATCGGCGACCGCGCAGCGATGTGGTCCACCGTGGCCTGCATGGCGCTGGCCGCCATCTGCGGCGGCATGGCCTTCTTCCAGGTGGCGCTGGGCGGCCAGCCCGCCACCATCACCCTCCTCACCTGGATGGATGTCGGCGAGCTCGAATTCGCCTGGGCGCTGCGCTACGACACGCTGAGCGCGATCATGGTGGCCATGGTCACGCTGATCTCGACGCTGATCCACCTCTACAGCATCGGCTACATGTCCCACGACGCGACGCCGAGCCGCTTCTTCGCCTACCTCTCCCTCTTCACCTTCATGATGCTGATGCTGGTGACGGCGGACAACCTCGTGCAGCTCTTCTTCGGCTGGGAAGGTGTCGGCCTCGCGAGCTACCTGCTCATCGGCTACTGGTATGAGAAGGAGAGTGCCAACGCCGCGGCGATGAAGGCCTTCATCGTGAACCGGGTGGGCGATGTCTTCTTCATGCTTGGCATGGCGCTGACCTTCCTGGTCTTCGGCAGCCTCGAGTTCAACACGATCTTCGCCGCCGCCGCCTCCAAGGCGGACGAGACCTTCCTGGGCCTGCCGGCGCTGGAATTGATCGGCGTGCTGCTCTTCCTCGGCGCCTGCGGCAAGTCGGCGCAGCTCGGTCTGCACACCTGGCTGCCGGATGCGATGGAGGGGCCGACGCCGGTCTCCGCGCTGATCCATGCGGCGACGATGGTGACGGCCGGCGTCTTCCTGATCTGCCGCATGTCGCCCGTGATGGAATACGCGCCGGTGGCACTCGCCATGGTGACGGTGGTCGGCGCCTCCACGGCGCTGTTCGCGGCCACGATCGGCTGCGTGCAGAACGACATCAAGCGCATCATCGCCTACAGC
>JAIYCD010000331.1 GCA_027488195.1 Acetobacteraceae bacterium
CGCCTGCCGCTTGCGGCCTGAACACGGAAGGGGCGGCCCGTCGCCGGGCCGCCCCTTCTGATGAAATCCAGGCCGGGGCGCTGGAAGGTGCCCCGGCCTTTTCGTCTCAGCTCGTCGCCTGGATGTTGTAGCGCTGCGCCACCTGGCGGGCCGTCGCCAACTCGCTCGTCATGATGTTCACGAAATCCTGCCCGGTCGGGATGGGATTGCGCGGCAGCGTCTGCAGCTCCGTCGTGCGGGTCACGATGGCGGGCGTGCGCATCACGGCCGGCATCTCGCGGATCATGCGCTCGGCGATAGGCGCCGGCAGGCCCCTGGGCGCCGAGATGCCGACCCACTGCGTCTGCACCAGGGCAGGGAAGCCCAGTTCGACGAAGGTCGGCACATTCGGGAAGGCCGGCAGGCGGGCCGAGGTCGAGATGGCCAGCGCGCGCAGCGTGCCGTTGTTCATCGCCTCGACATTGGTCGTGATCGGATCGATCAGGCTCTCGATATGGCCGCCCAGCAGGTCCCGCATGGCGGGCGCGGAGCCGGCATAGGGCGCGTGGTCAAGCTGCGTGAGGTTCGCCTGTCCGGCCAGCATCGCGCCCAGCATGTGCGGCGCCGAGCCGATGCCCGAGGAGCCGTAGCGCGTGGGCCGCGTGCGGGCCGCCTGGAGGTAGTCGGCGAAGCTGCGGATCGGGCTGTCGCCCCGGACCAGCAGCACGCTCGGCGCCTCGACCAGCAGGGCGAGGTGCGTAAAGTCACCGATCGGGTCGAAGGGCAGGCGCGGCAGGGTGGCGGCGGAATAGACCATCACCGAGGCGTGCGTCATCAGGAAGGTGTAGCCATCGGCCGGCTGCTTCGCCACGTAGTCGGTGCCGATCACGCCGCCGGCGCCCGCGCGGTTTTCCACCAGGACGTTCTGGCCCAGCGCGGCCGAGAGCGGCGGCGCGACCAGGCGGGTGATGGTGTCCACCAGGCCGCCTGGGGGGAACTGCGCGACCAGGCGGATCGGCGCACGGGCGGGCCAGGCGGCTGCCGTTTGCGCGCTGGCAATGGCGGGGGTGGCCAGAAGGCCGGCGGTGGCGCCCAGGAGGTGGCGGCGATGCATCATCTGTAATCTCTCCGTCAGGCTCCCGCCGCGAGATTGCACAAACACCATGCAACCAGGAAGCCGGGAGCGGTTCCGACGAAGTGTTACGCAAGCGGCATGCCGCGCCTCAGCCGAGCCGGATCACCCCGGGCGGCTGCCAGGCGCCGCGGCCAATGGGCAACAGGGAGGGCGCCTCGGTCTTCGGCCAGTAGAGGCGCATGACCATGTAGATGGGCCCATCCGGCGCCGGCAGCCAGTTCGCCCGCAACGCCTCGCCCGGGTCATCCTTTTGGATGTGGATCGTCACCCCGCCATCGGCGTTGCGCCGCATCCCCGCCAGCATGGGCGAGTTGATGAGGTAGCGATCAATCGGGTTCTGGACCAGCAGCTGGTTGCCGCTGTGATACATCGTCACCGACCAGAAGGAATTGACGGGTGGCAACTGGCCCGGGCCGAAGGTCAGGCTGTAGCGCCCCTTGCTGCCATCCAGCGTCTCGCCGGTCGCGGTGGTGCGCGTGAAGGGGTAGGTCGCCTCCTCCGTCGTGTTGCCGTAGATGCCGGCCTTGGCGGTGACGGAACGCTGCATCCAGTTGCCGTCATAGGCCTCGAGGCTGCCCGGGATGGGCGTGACACGCCAGCCATTCATGGCGGAGCCGGCCGCGGCCACCGCGGCCTCCACCTTGCGATTGCCCTCGAAGGCGGCGCCCAGCAGTTCGACCCGGTCCAGGAAGGAATGCGGCAGCGCCGTGCCGCGGCCGTCGATACCGATGCCCGCCATCTGCGCGCGGATGGCGGCCTCGTTCGGCTGCGGCGCGCTGAACTGCAGCGCGAAGGCCAGGTAGTCGAAGAAATGGTGCTTCGCGAGATCGGCCGAGACGCGCGGCCAGCGGATCTCGGGCGCGGGGGGCGGCGCGGGCTGCCGCAGGAAGGTGGAGAGCGGCTCCGCCCGGTAGCCGCGCTGCACGGCCACCACGTTCGGCATGTCGTCCGGGCCGAACAGCTGGGTGCGGAAGATGGTCAGCGCGAATTGCGTCGTGGAGCGGATGACGCCCTTCATGCCGGGGGGCGTCGCCCCCTGCCACCCCGGCGCCACGACCATCCAGGAGCCGGCCCCCTGCCCCGTCGCGCGGCTGCCGATATAGCCGACATTGTAGGTATTGCCGTCGCAGACCTGGACCGAGAAGTAACGCCCGGCCGGCACATCGGGCACGCTGATCACCACGGGCTCGGCGCGCAGGTCCAGCCAGGACATGGAGTAGGGCGTGTCGCTGTTGGGCGTGGGCACCGCCGTGTCGCGCCAGGTGAAGACCTGCGCGTCGTTCCAGACCTGGTTGAACGGCGCCTTGAACTGGCCGCTGTTCCGGTCGATCGCGAATTCGTACATGACCGTGTAGTTCATCACGAGCGGCAGCCCGAAGACGAAGGCGGCCTCGGCGGCCTCGAAGGTGCCGACCACGCCGGGGCGCGGGGATTGCGCTATGGCCGGCCTCGAGAGCGCAGCGGCACCCATGGCGGCGGCACTGCCCAAAATGGTTCTGCGGCTTGTCATGGATGATGTCTCCGAAGCGCGGGTAGCGGGATCAGGGGGCCGTATTGGCCAGGTGGTGGTGACGCGCGGCGCAGAGGCGGCGCCGCGCGTCACTCAGGCCATCATCGCTGGCCAGGGTTGTGCTGGTAGTTGCCCTCGAACTGGTCGAGCACGACGGTGTTGGGCGGATTGGCGTCGTAGCTGGACGAGAGGATCAGCTGCCGGTCCAGCCGCCGGGTCCGGTACCGCCAGCCCGGCGGCAAGGTCAGCCGCTCGCCCAGGGTCGCGAGGCGCGCGATGGAGTTGTTGGGATCGCCCTTCAGCGAGAGGCTGAACATGGTGTAGACCTCGCCTTCGGGCGTGATCAGCTCATGCACCCGCTCGCCGGCGTTGAAGATGAAGGTGTTGGTGCGCCGTGAAACCAGCGGATGGTAGGCCGGCGGCGCGGCCGAGACGAAGGCTTCCAGGTTGGGAACTTCGAAGGTGCCGTAGACGTAGAAGGGAAGCGAGTTCATCACCCGCTGCGCGCAGTTGTTGTAGGCGGTCGCGGTGAAGCCGTTCGCCACGAAACGCCTTGGCCCATTGAAGAAGACGCCATCGCCGCCGAACTCGCGCCGCAGTGCCTCCGCGTTCAGGGCCCGGAAGCGCGCATCCGTCACCTGGCTGGTGCCTTGGGAGCTGGTCCCGAGCGTGTTGAAGTAATTGCCGATGCCGGCCGGTCCGCCGGGAACGCGGTTCATGAAGAGCACTTCGTAGAAGGCCCTGCCGCGCCAATTCTGCCCGCGCACCTCGCAGGGCCCCGTCAGGGCCACAGATGGCGCAGCCGCAGCAGGTGCCGCAGCGGTTGGGGCGACGTGTTCCGCGGTGGGAGCACAAGCCACGACAGCGGCCAGCGCGGCAGCTGCGAGCCATGCCCGCGGAATCTTTGAGCCTCTTTGCATCATCGTCTCTTTCAAAAAATGCACAGGAAGCCGACCAGCCTCTGGTTGCGATTTCAAGTGAAGGATCGGACAGGGGCCGCGGGTCGACCATTGCGACACTGCCCAGCCCTGGAGGTATTCGAGGCATGACAGGTCATTCCGGTCCTGCCCGGCAGACTGCACGCGTGAGGGCGCCGTCCGGAAGCATCCGCCCGCAGAATTGCCCGTTCTGGATAGGCTTTTGCCCCTCCGTCGTGTCGCGCCACCTGGGGCCGGAGCGGCGCGCCACGGATCACGTCACCGTGACGGAGCAACCCCGGCGAACGACGTGAGCACGGCGAGCTGCCCCCACCCGGGCGCAGCGCCGGGCAAGGTGCTTGCGCCTGCACGGATGTTTGTGGGATCAAGAACCGCCTGCGCTGGAATCCGTCGCGGTTCTCGCCCCGGCCGCCTGGACGCAAAGCCGACCGGTGCGGCCGGTGCAGGCGGCGCCCCTGCCCCGTGACTGCGCCGCTTCAGCTGGATCGCAGCCGGTACAAATAGAGGTCACCCACCGTCTCGGCGACGGAGCGGTTCAGTGCCTCCAGCCGATTCAGCAGCATGATTCGCTCCTGCCGCGCCACCAGCAATTCGGGCGGCAGCAAGAGGGGAAGCAGCGCGGTCGCCCGTGCCAAGCCCAGCAGCAGCGCCTCACGCGGCTCGGGGATGTCATCCGTCGCGATGCTGCGGATCAGGCGCGCGCGTACCTCGCGCGGCTCAGGCCGGTCCTCGGGCTTGATGTAGCGGCGCTCGGGGAAGACGAGGAGGACACGGCCATCCACGCGCTTCAGCAGCCCGCGCTCGATGAGCGCGGTGAGGACGAGGGGGCGCAGGCCGGTTTCCTCGCGTGCCAGCAGCATCAGCGCGCCGCGTGAATCCGTGGCCTCGCGCAGCAGCGGCAGCCCGGCATCCAGCACGGCATTCCCCGTCGGCGATGCGTCCAGCAGCTCCAGCCGGTTGCGGTCCGTGTCCACGCGGCCGGCCAGCGCCAGCTCCATCAGCACGGCGCCGGCCAGCGCGATGGAGGCGGCGATGCCCTGCCGCCCGATCGGCAGCCCCGTCTCGTCATCGAGGGTGAGGAGGACGATCTCCTCAGGCAGGGACAGCATGGGCTTACTCGGCCACGGCGGCGGACCAGGGGGACATGGTATCCGTCACGCCGACCCGCATGCCGGCCTTCTGCTGGATCATGTTGGGGCAGGCGAAGTTCACCGGCATCACCGCATGCTCCACCACCTCCACCTCGGCATCCGCGGCCAGGGCCGCGATCACCGCCTCGCCCAGGCGGCGATCCGCCGTGACGCCATCCGGTCCGCTCACATCCAGGCGCGGGTGGTGCGAGGCGGCCTCGGCCTCCATCGCGAAATCCAGCGCATAGGAAAACACCTGGAAGACGGCCGCCATGATGCGCCGCCCGCCCGAGGCGCCGCCGGCGAATTCCGGCATGCCCTTGGCGTCGAGCGCGATCACCGGGCACATGTTGCAGAGCGGGCGCTTGCCCGGGGCGATGGCATTGGCGCTGCCCGGCGTCGGGTCGAACCACATCACGCCATTGTTCATGAGCACGCCCGAGCCGGGCAGCACCATCCGCGAGCCCATCGAGGAGAGCAGCGTCGTGGTCATCGCGATCATCATGCCATCCTTGTCGGCGACGGTCAGATGGGTGGTGCAGCTGTCGGCGCCCTTGGGTTCGGCATCGCCCAGGCCCGCCAGGCGCTCGGCATAGGCAGCGCGGAGCGAGCGGGCGAGATGCGCGTACCACCTGGCATCCGGGATGGCGGCATAGGGGGCCGCCTCCATCAGCTCCATGAGGCGCGACAGCGTGGGCGCGGCGGTCAGCCCATTGGCCAGCATCCAGCTCCGGCCGCGGAACTTCCGCTCCAGCGCCGGGCGCACCACGGCGGCGCAGGATGCCAGATCCTCGGCGGTGACGAAGCCGCCCATCGCCTTCATATCGGCGGCGATCGAGGCCGCGACGTCGCCCGTGTAGAAATCCGCGAGACCGGCATGCTGCAGCCGCTCCAGCGTGTCGGCCAGGCGGCCCTGCGGGAAGAAGCCGGGCGTGCCCTGGTAGGGCGGCACGGGCGGCAGGCCGTTCGGCAGGTAGATGCGGGCACTCTCGTCATAGAGCCGCAGGACGGAGGCGCTGTTGGCCACCTTCAGCGTGGTGAACCAGTCCTGGCTCAGCCCGCGCCGCGCGAGCGCCACCGCGGGCGCCATCACATCCTTGATCGGCATGCGGCCATGGCGGCGGTGCAGCTCCGCATAGCCCGCCACGGCCGAGGGGATCAGCGCGGATTTCGGCCCGTGGATGTTCACATCGCCCACCACCTCGGGCCAGGCGAAGAGGTCGTTCTTAAGCCGGCCGGTCAGCGGATAGGCCGAAGGGTCCAGGCCACGCGGCGCCACGGGGCCGAAATCGAAGGTCTCGGCCGCACCACCTGGCTTCATCACTTGGGTGAAGCCGATGCCGCCCAGCCCGCTGTTCCATGGCTCGACCGTGGCCAAGGCGAAAGCCGCACCCACCGCCGCATCCGCCGCCGTGCCGCCCGCGCGCAGGATCTCCGCCCCGGCCTCGGCCGCGTCGCGCGACTGGCTGGCGACCATGCCGCCATCGCCCCGGGCGGCCGGCTTTCGGATGATCCAATGCTGCGACACATGCGGAGGGAGGGACATGGGCGTTTCCTGCGGGTTTCCTGCCTGCATGCTCCAATGCGGCGCGGCGCGCCGCAAGACGTCCCGGCGCAATCGGGCCAGCCCGAACGATGGACAAGTTGTCATGACCGGGGGCCTGAGGCTGCCCCCCCGTGGGGACGCCCACCCCTTCCGCATCGCACCATATCTGGCGTAAACGGCGCCTGACCGTTCAGTTCGGAGTTTGGTAATGAGCCTCCATGTCGCGCCCGTCTTGAAGACCTTCATCGAGACCGAGGTTCTGCCCGGCACCGGCGTCGAGGCCGGTGCCTTCTGGGCCGGCCTCTCCAGCCTGCTCGCGGATTTCGCGCCGCGCAACGCCGCCCTGCTGGCCAAGCGCGACGCACTGCAGGCGCAGATCGACGCCTGGCACCGCGACCACGCCCAGAAGCCGATGGACGCCGCCGTCTATGAGGCCTTCCTGCGCGAGATCGGCTACCTGCTGCCCGAGCCCGCGGATTTCGGCGTCACGACCCAGAATGTGGACCCCGAGATCGGCGCCGTGGCAGGCCCGCAGCTCGTCGTGCCGGTGAACAACGCCCGCTACGCGCTCAACGCCGCCAATGCGCGCTGGGGCAGCCTCTATGACGCGCTCTACGGCACCGACGCCATCCCCGAGGCGGAGGGCGCCGAGCGCGGCCGCGGCTACAACCCGGCGCGCGGCGCCAAGGTCGTGGCCTTCGCCCGCAAGGTGCTGGACCAGGCCGTGCCCCTGATGGGCGCCGGCCATGCCGAGGCGCTGAAGTACCAGGTGAAGGACGGCGCGCTTTCCGTCACCCTCCAGGGCGGCGGCGCCGTGCCGCTGCGCAACCCCGCGCAATTCCTGGGCTACACGGGCGAGGCAGCGGCCCCCACCGCGCTGCTCTTCGTCCATAACGGCCTGCATCTCGAACTGCGCATCGACCGCACGACCGAGGTCGGTAAGGCCGACCCGGCCGGCGTCGCGGATCTCGTGCTGGAATCGGCGCTTTCCACCATCCAGGATTGCGAGGACAGCGTCGCCGCCGTGGATGCCGCCGACAAGGTGGATGTCTACCGCAACTGGCTCGGCCTGATGACCGGGAGCCTCTCGGCGGATCTGGAGAAGGGTGGCCGCACCATCACCCGCCGCCTGAACGAGGACCGGAGCTACACCGCGGCCGCCGGCGGCACGATCACCCTGCCAGGCCGGTCGGTCATGCTGGTGCGCAATGTCGGCCACCACATGATGACGGATTGCGTCACCTGGAACGGCGCGGAAGTGCCGGAGACCATCCTGGACGCGCTCATCACCTCGGCCATCGCGCTGCATGACATCAAGGGCAAGCGGCTGAACAGCCGCTCCGGCAGCGTCTACATCGTGAAGCCCAAGATGCACGGCCCCGAGGAAGTGACCTGGGCGGTCGAGCTCTTCGGCGCGGTCGAGAAGATCCTGGGCCTGCCGCACGCCACGCTGAAGATGGGCATCATGGACGAGGAGCGGCGCACGACCGTGAACCTCAAGGCCTGCATCAAGGCGGCGGCGGACCGCGTCGCCTTCATCAATACGGGCTTCCTGGACCGCACGGGCGACGAGATCCACACCTCGATGGAAGCAGGCCCGATGATCCGCAAGAACGACATGCGCGGCACGGCCTGGATCAAGGCCTATGAGGAATGGAACGTGGATATCGGCCTGCTTTGCGGCCTGCGTGGCCGCGCGCAGATCGGCAAGGGCATGTGGGCCATGCCCGACGCCATGGCCGCGATGCTGGAGCAGAAGGTGGGCCACCCCAAGGCGGGTGCCAACACCGCCTGGGTCCCCTCCCCCACCGCCGCCACGTTGCATGCCCTGCATTACCACCAGGTGGATGTGACCGCCCGCCAGGCCGAGATCGCCGCCGGCGGCCGCCGCGGCAAGCTCTCCGAGCTGCTGGACATTCCCGTCGCCAGCAACACCAATTGGCCGGCGACCGACCTCCAGGCCGAGCTGGACAACAACGCCCAGGGCATCCTCGGCTATGTGGTGCGCTGGGTGGACCAGGGTGTGGGCTGCTCGAAGGTGCCGGACATCCATGATGTGGGTCTGATGGAAGACCGCGCGACGCTGCGCATCTCCGCCCAGCACATCGCCAATTGGCTGCGCCACGGCATCGTGAGCGAGGCGCAGGTGATGGAAACGATGAAGCGCATGGCCGCCATCGTGGACAAGCAGAATGCGGGCGACGCCGCCTATGTGCCGATGGCGCCGAATTACGACGGCGTGGCCTTCAAGGCGGCCTGTGCCCTGGTGCTGGAAGGTGCCGCCCAGCCCAATGGCTACACCGAGTTCCTGCTGACCCAGTATCGCCGCCTGGCCAAGGCGGCCTGACGCCTTTCTTCCCGGCGGACTCCAAATCGCGCTAGCCTCCCCGGATACGGGGAGGCTCTCATGATCTTTCGCCAGCTCTTCGACAGCACCTCCAGCACCTACACCTACCTGCTCGCCAGCCGGCCTGGGGGCGAGGCGCTGATCATCGACCCGGTGCTGGAGCGCGTGGAGCGCTACCTCAAGCTCATCGAGGAACTCGACCTCAAGCTGGTCAAGGCTGTGGACACGCATGTCCATGCCGACCACATCACCGGCCTCGGCGCGCTGCGCGACCACACGAAATGCATCACGGTGATGGGCGAGCAGTCCGGCGTGGACGTGGTCTCGATGCGCGTCTCCGACGGGGACCGGCTGTCCATCGAGGGGATCAGCATGGGCGTCATCTACACGCCGGGCCACACGGATGACAGCTACAGCTTCACCCTGCCCGACCGCGTCTTCACCGGGGATACGCTGTTGATCCGCGGCACCGGCCGCACCGATTTCCAGAATGGCGATCCGCGGGCGCAATATGACAGCATCTTCAACCGCCTGCTGAAGCTGCCCGACGAGACGCTGGTCTTCCCCGCCCATGACTACAAGGGCGACACGGTCAGCACGATCGGCGAGGAGCGGGCGCACAACCCTCGCCTCCAGGTGCGCTCCATCGAGGAATATGCGGCGCTCATGGCCGGGCTGAACCTGCCCAACCCCAAGATGATGGACGTGGCCGTGCCCGCCAATCTCCGCCAGGGCCTGCACCAGGAGGAAGTGGCCCGCCGCGGCTGGGCCCTGACGGCCGAGGCCGCGCAGGCGCTGGTCGGCCAGCCCGGCTCCGTGCTGATCGACCTGCGCGAGAAAGCGGAGCGCGAGCGCCATGGCTGCATCCCGGGCGCGCTGCACGCCCCCTACCCCGACCTCGCGGAGAATATCGGCGCGGGCGGCGTGCTGCATGAGTTGGCGACCGCCACCGGCAAGCGGCTCGTCTTCTTCTGCGCCTATGGCGAGCGCTCGGCCATGGCGGTGCAGGCGGCGCAGGATGCGGGGCTGAGCCAGGCCGTGCACATCGAGGGCGGCATGGCGGCCTGGAAGAAAGTTACGGGCGGCTAGGCGGGTGCCATCCCGGGCGCGGCATGGCATAAGCCCGCCGCAACCAGCCCAGGCCCCGCCATGATCCGCCTCGACAACATCAGCAAGCAGAACGGCAAGCAGCTTCTCTACATCGAAGCCTCGGCCAGCCTGCAACGCGGCGAGAAGATCGGCCTGGTCGGCCCCAATGGCGCGGGCAAGTCCACGCTGTTCCGCATGATCACCGGCGAGGAGCCGCCCGATGAGGGGCTGGTGCTGGTGGATCGCGGCGTCACCATCGGCTTCTTCAGCCAGGATGTGGGCGAGATGGCGGGCCGCAGCGCGGTGGCCGAGGTGATGGACGGCGCGGGCGACGTCAGCACCGTGGCCGCCGAGCTGGCCGGGCTGGAAGCGGCGCTGGCCGACCCCGAGCAGGCGGACCGGCTGGACGAGATCCTGGAGCGCTTCGGCGAGGTGCAGGCCCGCTTCGAGGAGCTGGGCGGCTACGCGCTGGAGGGCAAGGCGCGAGAGGTCCTGGCCGGCCTCGGCTTCAGCCAGGAGATGATGGATGGCGACGTCGGCGCGCTGTCGGGGGGCTGGAAGATGCGCGTCGCGCTGGCGCGCATCCTGCTGATGCGCCCCGATGTCATGCTGCTGGATGAGCCGAGCAACCACCTCGACCTCGAAAGCCTGATCTGGCTGGAGAATTTCCTGATCGGCTATGATGGCGCGCTGCTGATGACCTCCCACGACCGGGAGTTCATGAACCGCATCGTCCGCAAGATCATCGAGATCGATGGCGGCGCGCTGACCTCCTATGCCGGCGACTATGATTTCTACCTGCAGCAGCGCGCGCTGGCGGAAAAGCAGCAGCAGGCGCAGTTCGAACGCCAGCAGGCGATGCTGGCGAAGGAGATCAACTTCATCGAGCGCTTCAAGGCCCGCGCCTCCCACGCCGCGCAGGTGCAGAGCCGGGTGAAGAAGCTCGAGAAGATCGATCGCGTGGAGCCGCCGAAGCGCCGGCAATCCGTGTCCTTCGAATTCATGCCCGCGCCGCGGTCCGGCGACGATGTCGCCAACCTGCGTGGCGTCCACAAGCGCTACGGGTCGCGCACCATCTATGAAGGGCTCGACCTGCTGGTGCGGCGGCGGGAACGCTGCTGCGTGCTGGGCATCAACGGCGCGGGCAAGTCCACGTTGCTGAAACTGGTGACCGGCGCGACGGAGCCGGACCAGGGCTCGGTCACGCTTGGTGCCAGCGTCAAGCTCGGCTATTTCGCGCAGCACGCCATGGAAGTCCTGGATGGCGACCGGACGGTCTTCCAATCCCTGGAAGACAGCTTCCCCCGAGCCGGGCAGGGCCAGCTGCGTGCGCTGGCGGGTTGCTTCGGCTTTTCCGGCGACGAGGTGGACAAGCGCTGCCGCGTGCTGTCGGGCGGGGAGAAGGCGCGGCTGGTGATGGCGCGGATGCTGTTCGACCCGCCGAATTTCCTGGTGCTGGACGAACCGACCAACCACCTGGACATGGCGACGAAGGAAATGCTGGTCGCGGCGCTGGCGCAGTTTGAGGGCACCATGCTGTTCGTCTCGCATGACCGCCACTTCCTGGCCGCGCTGTCCAATCGCGTGCTGGAACTGACGCCCGACGGTATCCACCAGTACGACGGCGGCTACACGGAATACGTGGCCCGCACGGGGCAGGAAGCGCCGGGGCTCAGAAGCTGAGCCCTGCGCTCAGCCGGCGCCCGCCGCATTGATGCCGAGCCGCGCCAGGCGATGCGCGCGGTCCAGGTTCATGGTCCCATCCGGCACGCGGCCCGCGGCCAGCGCCGCCACCTGGCGCACCGTGTCCATCGCCTGGTGTTCGGCAGCCTCCGGCGTCAGCCCGCCGATATGCGGCGTCGCGATCACGTTCGGGCGCGCCGCCAGTGCCGGATGCGGCCATTGGTCGGGCGCCATGCCGACATCCATCGCTGCCCCCGCCACCTGCCCGCTGTCGAGCGCTGCGGCCAGCGCCGCCTCATCCACCAATTGCCCGCGCGAGAGGTTCACCAGCAGCACCCCGCGCCGCATCGCCGCCAGCGCCGCGGCATCGACGACATGGCGCGTCGCGTCGTTCGCGACGGCCAGCGGCATGACGACATCGCTCTCGGCCAGCAGGTGATCCATCGACACGGAGTCGACGCCGGGATCGGCGATAGTCGCGAAGGGGTCGTTGGCCAGCACGCGCATCCGCAGCGCCACCGCGATCTCCGCCACCCGGCGCGCGATGCGGCCATAGCCGATCAGCCCGAGCGTGCGGCCCGCCAATTGCCGTCCCATCCGCGGTTCCGGCACGCGCCCCGCATGGAAGGCGGCGGCATAGCCCGACACGCCGCGCGCGAGGTCCACCATCATCCCGATCGCGAGTTCCGCGACGCTGTCCACGAAGCCCGGCGTCGCCTGCGTCACCAGCACACCATGGCGGGACGCGGCGGCGATATCGATGGTCGAGACATCGACCGCGACGCGCAGGAAGGCCAGCAGATCGGGCGATTGGTCGAAGGTTGCGGCCGCGCCCGGCGTGGCGCGGTCGGCGACGATCACCTGGCACCCGGCGGCGGCAGCGGCCAACGCGGCGCCCGAGAGGGTCTCTGGCCCCTCATGCAGCGTGACATCGGCCACCTTGCGGAGTTCGGCCAGCGCGCGCGTGCCGTAGTAGTTCGCCCGCATCTCCGGCGTAGGCGCCAGGAAGACCCGCATGGCCCGTCTCCAAACTTGTCGCGCGGCAGGGTAGCGGAGATGGCGGCCAGCGCCATGCCCCGCGCCGGGCGCGCGGCGCTATGGCGTCAGGGGGCGATCCACCAGGCTAGCAGCAGGCCCGCGAAGCCTGCGCCCAGCGCCGGCAGCATCGCGCCGCGCGACAGCTGCCAGCCGATCGCGCCGGCCACGACACCGGCCAGCCGCGCAGCCCAGGGCACGGTGGCCAGCAGCCCGCTCGGCGCGACCAGCGCGAGCACGACGAAGGCTGCGAGGGTCGCGACCGATACCGAAGCCGCCCAGGCGATCACCGGATGATCCGGCCGCAGCGCGCCCCCCAGCAGCAGCCCCGCCCCGCGCAGGCCGAGCATGGCGAGCACCGTCAGCCCCAGCGCGAGGTCCGGCCCGGTCATCGTCCCCCTCTGTCCCCCTGCCGGCGGTCCCACAGGAAGGCGGCCGTGCCCCCCGTCAGCCCGGCCGCCAGCAGCCCCCAGGCCGGGCCGAGCCAGAGCGCCAGCGGCGCC
>JAIYCD010000175.1 GCA_027488195.1 Acetobacteraceae bacterium
CACGAAGATGCGGGCCATCGCGGAGGAATGCTTCGCCCTGGTGCGCGAATACAAGGGATCGCATTCGGGCGAGCACGGCGACGGCATCGTGCGGTCCGAATTCAACGAGACGATGTTCGGCCCCCGCATCGCCCGCGCGTTCGAGGAGGTGAAGGATGCCTTCGACCCGGCCGCGCTGCTGAACCCGGGGCGCGTGGTGCGCCCGCCGCGGATGGATGACCGCAGCCTGTTCCGCTACGCGCCGGGCTACGCGGCGGATGCGAAGGTCACGCCCGTGCTCGACTGGTCGGAGCATCCGGGCCCGCTCGGCGGCCTGCTGGGCGCGGTCGAGATGTGCAACAACAACGGCACCTGCCGGAAGTTCGACGCCAACGTCATGTGCCCGAGCTACCGCGTGACGCGCGATGAGCAGCACCTGACGCGCGGCCGCGCCAACACGCTGCGCCTCGCTCTCACCGGCCAGATCCCGGGCGGCATCGCGAGCGAGGAGGTGCAGGAGGCGATGTCGCTCTGCGTCTCCTGCAAGGGCTGCAAGCGCGAGTGTCCCACGGGCGTGGACATGGCGCGCATGAAGATCGAGGTGCTGGCCGCGCGCAACGCCAAGCAGGGCGTGCCGCTGAAGGATCGCCTGGTGGCCTGGCTGCCGCACTACGCGCCCTGGGCGGCGAGCCTGCCCTGGCTCGCCAATCTGCGGAACCGCGTGCCGCTGCTGGCCAAGCTGATGGAGCGCGTGACGGGCATCGCCGCCGACCGCAAGCTGCCCGAGTATGTCTCGCCGCCCTTCCTCGACCGGGATGGGTGCAAGGCTGGGGGGACAGCCCGCGAGGTGCTGCTCTTCGCCGACACCTTCAACCGCTATTTCGAGCCCGAGAACCTGCACGCGGCCGTGCGCGTGCTCAACGCGGCCGGTTATTCGGTGCAGGTGGCGAGTGCCGGCGGCCGCCCCCTCTGCTGCGGCCGCACCTATCTCGCCGCCGGCATGGTGGAGGAGGCGCGGGCCGAGGCGCGGCGCACGCTGGCGGTGCTCGCGCAGTCCGATGCGCCGGTGCTGGGGCTCGAACCCTCCTGCCTCATGACGTTGCGCGACGAGTTCCAGGCGCTGCTGCCGGGACCGGAGACGGATGCGCTGGCGAAGCGCGCCTTCCTCGCCACCGAATTCCTGGAGAAGGAGGGCACGCTGCCCGCGCTCAAGCCCGGCGCGCCGGCGGCCCATATCCATGGCCATTGCCACCAGAAGGCCTTCGGCGCCTTCCCTGCCGCGGTGAAGGCGCTGCGCCGCGTGCCGGGGATGGAGGTGAAGCCCATCGCCTCCTCCTGCTGCGGCATGGCCGGCGCCTTCGGCTACGAGGCGAAGAATCTGGAGACGTCGAAAGCCATGGCGGAACTCTCCCTGCTGCCCGCCGTGCGCGCCGCGCCTGCCGGCGATGTGATCGTGGCCGACGGCACCTCCTGCCGGCACCAGATCGCTGATCTCACGGGGCGCGAGGCGCTGCATTCCATCCGCGTGCTGGATCGCTCTCTGTGAAGGAGATCCTCGACTTCTGGTTCGCGGATGGCGTGAACACCCCGCGCGAGGCCTGGTTCAGGAAGGACGCAGCCTTCGACGCCGAGATCGCGGCAGGCTTCGGCGCGCTCGTGGTGCCCGCGCGGGAGGGCACGCTGGATGGCTGGGCCGCCTCGCCCGAGGGCGCGCTGGCGCTGATGATCCTGCTCGACCAGTTCCCGCGCAATTTGTGCCGCGGCTCGCCGGACGCCTTCGCCAGCGATCCGCACGCGCTGGCGCTGGCCCGGCGCGTGGTGCTCGCCGAGCGCATGGATCTCGCGCTGACGCCGACGCAGCGCGTCTTTCTCTATCTGCCCTTCGAGCATGCGGAATCGATGGAGGCGCAGAACCTCTCCGTCGCGCTCTTCGAAGGGCTGCGCGATTCGCCGCTTCATGCCGCGCCGGGCAAGAGCATCACCTATGCCTGGGCGCATCGCGCCGTCATTGCGCGCTTCGGCCGCTTCCCGCATCGCAACGCAGTGCTGGGGCGCGAGAGCACGCCGGCCGAGCTGGACTACCTCGCACAGCCCGGCGCGGGATTTTGATCCGCACCGGGGTTTGACCGCGGCGCCCGACCGGGTTCAATGCGGCGACACAACGCCCTGGACAGATCCATGCAACTCGTCGGCCGCACCCTCTCCCCTTTCGTTCGACGCGTCGCCGTCACGCTCTCGGTCTATGGCATGCCCCATGAGAGCCTGGCGCTGTCGACGGTGACGGATGGCGCGGCCATCAAGGGCTACAACCCGGTGGGTCGCGTCCCCTCGCTCATCCTGGATGATGGCGAGGTGCTGATCGATTCCAGCGCCATCATCGACCACCTGGACGAGCTGGCCGGCCCCGCCGCCCTCATTCCCCGTGCGGGCGCCGAGCGCCGTCAGGTGATGCGCGTCGTGCAGATCGCGCTGGGTGCCACCGAAAAGGCCGTCGCCGCCTATTACGAGGGCCAGCGCCGGCCGGAGGGCCTGAGCTGGGCCGAGGGCCTCGCCAATCTGGAGGGTCAGTTCCTGGGCGGCTTCGCCGCGCTGGAGGCGATGCTGACCGGCGATCACCTCTGCCTCGGCCGGCTGACCCAGGCGGATGTGACGGCGCTTTGCGGCCATGATTTCGCGGCGCGCGTCATGCCCGGCCTGATCACAGGCCGATTCCCGCGCCTCAGCGCCCTGGCCGCCCGCCTCAACGCCGATCCGCGCATCGGCGGCACCGCCTTCAAGGGCTGAGCCGCCCAGGGCGTTTCCCGCGGCCTTCACGGTTTCTTAAGCGGAATGACGCAATGGTCACGGGACAGGGCGGCACAACTCTGCTGCACTGCACAAATTGGGTATTGAACTCTGTCCGAATGCCATTAGATACGATTTCGTAACGGGAAGAATCGCAAGCACGGCTCCACCGACCAAAAGGGGGCTCGCATGCTTCGTCGTCATTTCATCACCGCCGCACTCGCCGCGCCGGTGGTGCTTCGCACCCACGCCGCCCGCGCGACCGAAGCCGTGGATGTGGAACTCGTCCTCGCCGTGGATGTCTCCCGCTCCGTCGATAATGAAGAGCAGGAGATGCAGTTCAAGGGCTATGCGGCCGCCTTCCGCGACCGCCGCCTGGTCGAGGCCATGGCCCGCGGGCCGGTCGGCTCCATCGCCTGCACCCTCTTCACCTGGTCCGACTGGAACATCCAGGAGCATCTCGTCCCCTGGATGAAGCTGGACGGCCCGCAGGCGGCCGAGCGCTTCGCCCAGGCGATCGACGCCGCCCCCCGCCGGACGCATCTCTACACCTCGATCTCGGGCGCGATGGACTACGCGACCCGCCTCTTTGGCCAGGGCTATGAGGGCACGCGCCGCGTCGTGGACATCTCGGGCGACGGCATCAACAATTCCGGGCGCGAGGTGGGGGCCGCGCGCGAGGATGCACTGAACCAGGGCATCGTGCTGAATGGCCTGGCCGTGCTGGACCGCACGCCGCCGCCGCCGGGCCTGGGCGCCATGCAGCCGTTGGATGAATACTACCGCGAGCGCGTGATCGGCGGCCCCGGCGCGTTCCTCATGGTGGCGGATGGGTTCGAGAGCTTCGAGCAGGCGGTGCGCCGCAAGATCATCCGCGAGGTGGCGGTGGCCCCGCCGCCGGGCCCGCTGGTGGAACGCGCCTTCGGCTGATCAGCCTTCCAGGTGCCGGCGCGGCCGGTGCCGCGCCAGCAGCCCGTCCACCGGGCCCGCGACCAGCGCCGTGACCCAGAAGGCGGCGGCAACCAGCACGATGGTCGGCCCACTCGGCACATCGAGGTGATAGGAAGCGAGCAGCCCGATCACCGTGGCCGCCAGCGCGATACCGACGGCCCAGAGCACCATGCCGCCCAGCTCCCGCGCGAGGTGCCGCGCCGCGATGGCGGGCAGCATCATCAGCCCCACCGCCATCAGGCTGCCCACCGCCTGGAGCGCCGCGACCAGGTTCAGCACCGCCAGGGCCAGCAGCCCCAGATGCCAGACGCTGCCGCGCAGCCCAACCGCCTGGGCGAAGCTCGGGTCGAAGCATTCCAGGATCAGCGGCCGCCAGGCGATGGCGAGGAAGACGAGGGTGGCACTCGCAGCGCCCCCCATCAGCAGCAGCGCCGCATCATCCACGCCCAGCACCGAGCCGAAGAGCAATTGCGTGAGCTCGACCGCCGAGCCCCGCCAGGAGATGAGCGTGACGCCCGCCGCCAGAGCGGTCAGGTAGAGCCCGGTCAGCGCCGCATCCTCCCGCCCGCCCGTCGCGCGCGCCAGCGCACCGGCGCCGAGTGCGACGACCAGGCCGGCGAGCAACCCGCCCAAGGCCAGCGCCGGCAGCCAGAGCCCCGCCACCACGAAGCCGAGTGCCACGCCGGGCAGGATGCCATGCGCCAGCACATCGCCGGTCAGGCTCATCCGCCGGAGCATGAGGAAGACGCCAAGCGGCGGCGCCGAAAGGCTGATGGCCAGGCACCCCACCAGGGCGCGCCGCAGGAAGCCGAATTCGGCGAAGGGCGCGATCAGCGCCTCATAGAGCATGGCTCAGGCGGCTTCGCGCCCGCAGGCCCCGGCGCCCTCGGCCCAGGCCTCGGACATCATGCGCGCGCGCAGGCGGTTCTCGGCGGAGAGGACGGTCTCGGTGGCGCCCACGGCGACCGCCTCACGCGCGAGCAGCAGCGTCTCAGGGAATTCGCGGCGGACGAGGTCGAGGTCGTGCAGCACGGCGAGGATGGTCCGGCCCTCGCCATGCCAGCGGCGCATGACGCCCAGCAGGTCGGCGGCGGTGCGGGCATCCAGCGCGTTGAAGGGCTCGTCCAGCAAGATGACCGGCGCGTCCTGCAGCAGCAGGCGGGCAAAGAGCACGCGCTGGAACTGCCCGGCCGAGAGCGAGCCGACGGCCCGGCGGGCGAAGCCATGCAGGCCGACCGCGTCGAGCGCGGCCTCGATCCGCTCGGGCGCGGGGGTGGCGCGGAAGGCGCCGCTCTCGCTCCAGAGACCAAAGAGAACCGCGTCCCGGCAGGTCAGCGGGAAGGCGCGGTCCAGCATGGCCTGTTGCGGCAGCAGCGCCACCTGGCCGGGCGCGAAGCCCGTGATGCGCCCCTCGGCCGCCTTGTGCAGCCCGGCGATGGCGCGCAGCAGGCTCGACTTGCCGGCGCCATTGGGGCCGACCACGGCCATCAGCCCGCCCGGCTTCAGCGCGAAGCTGACATGATGCACGGCCGGGTGCCTGCCATGCGTGACGGTGAGATTCTCGATCTTCAACGAGGGACGGGGCGGGTTCATGCCGCCATGGCCCAGGCGATGGCGAGCCAGAGCACGGCCAGGATCCCGGCAGCCCAGGCGGCGCGCAGGCGGGCCGAAGCCGCGAGATCAAGGGGATGTGACCAGCTGGGCATGATGTTATCCCATAACATGACCGCCCCGGCGCGCCAAGCAATCCACGCCCGCGCATGGCTGGTTCCCGCCCTTCGTGCTTCGCGATTCCCCTGCGCGCCATCCGCGCCTATGAACCTCCCATGGCCAACCCTGATGACGATCTCCGCCGGGCGCTCGCGCGGCATCGCGCCTTCGCCACCTTCCTGCTCGTGGTCATGGGCGGGCTGGTCTGGCTGGCCTACCAGCTGCCGCCCAGCTTTCAGGCGGACCTGCTGGCCGCCTCGGCCAAGGCGGGCGTGGTGGGGGGGCTCGCCGACTGGTTCGCGGTGACGGCGCTGTTCCGCCGCCCGCTCGGCCTGCCCATCCCGCACACCGCCATCATTCCCCGCCAAAAGGAGCGGCTGGGCCACGGCCTTGGCCGCTTCGTCGCCAACCACGTCTTCACCGAGGCGGAGCTGCGCCGCGTCATTGCGCGGCTCGACATCGCCGGCATCCTGGCCGCCTTCCTGGCCGACCGGGAGGCTTCGCGCCCCGCCGCCCAGGCGCTTGCCGCCGCCCTTCCGCGCCTGTTGGTGACGCTGGAGGATGGGCGCGCGCGCAAGCTGATGACGCGCCTGCTGCCGCGCGTGGCGGGCGGGCCGGGTGCGGTGCCCATCGTCGCGCGCGCGCTGCGCAGCCTGCTGGCCGGCGGGCAGCACCAGGCGGTGTTCGACCTGGCCCTCGCCCAGCTCAAGACCGCACTCGCCGCCAAGCAGGATGAGCTGCGCGATGCCATCAAGCGCCGCGTGCGCGAGACCGGCGGCGCCGTGGTCGGCTGGGCCGCCGGCGCCTATGTGGCTGACCGCGTGCTGGCGGTGCTGAACGCCGAACTCGACAAGCAGGAGCCGGGCGACAGCGACCTGCGCGCCGCCTTCGAGGCCTGGATCGAGGCCGAGATCACGCGCCTGGAGACAGAGCCTGAGCGTGCCGCGGCCCTCGGTGCGGCCATCCGCCGCGCGCTCAGCCACCCGACCGTCTCTGATTGGCTGGGCGATGCCTGGTCCCGCCTGCGGGGCGCGCTGGCGGCCGATGCGGTGAACCCCAATGGCCGCACCGTCGCCATCCTGGAGGGCGCGCTGGCCAATGCCGGGCAGTTCCTGGCGGAGGACACGGCCGCGCGCAACAAGCTGAATGGCGCGGTGGAGCGCACGCTCGCGACACTCCTGCCCTCGGCGCAGCAGCGGCTGTCGGATTTCATCGCGGGCGTGGTGAAGGGCTGGGACACGCAGCAGGTGACGGAAAAGATCGAACTGCGCGTGGGCCGCGACCTGCAATTCGTGCGGATCAACGGCACGCTGGTGGGCTTCCTCGCCGGCGGCGCGCTTTATCTGCTGATTTATTGGCTGACCGGGGGAAGGGTGATCCATTGAAGCCGCTGCAATCCTTTGACGAACTGAGCCTCGGCCAGCGCTTCGCCTTCGGTCAGTTCGCGCTGACCGAGGCCGAGATCATCGCCTATGCCGAGAAATTCGACCCGCAGCCCTTCCACACCGACCCGGTCGCGGCCAGGGACGCACCGCTCTTCGGCGGGCTCGTGGCGAGCGGCCTGCACACCATGGGGGCCTGCTTTGGCCTGATCCTGGGCAGCGGGATCTTCCGCGAGGTGAGCCTGGGCGGCAGCGAGATCACGACGAAATGGCCCGCGCCGCTCCGCCCGGATGAGGTGGTGGCGGTGGAGAGCATCGTGCACAGCCTCAAGCCCTCGCGCACCCGGCCCGAACTGGGTGTCGCGGTGTTTCGTCACATCGGCACGCGTGTGGCCGATGACAGGATGGTCATCGAGATGACGGCCACGCATTTTTTCAAGCGCTGACAGCGACTTTCAAATTTTGCCTTCCCTCAATGGGAGACAATGGCCCGTTGTTGCGCGCAAGGCGGCATGCTTTGCTGTCCCTGCACTGGAGCATGGGTCTTTCAGCCGCATGCGACAGCCGCAGCAACACCAAGCGTAAACGCGCCAGCGGCGGGCCACCCGCCGGACACAACGGAGAATAACATGAACCGCCGCAGCCTCCTCGCCCTCCCGATGGCCCTTCCGGTCCTCTCGGCCTGCGCCTCGGTGGATGCCGAGCAGACGACCATCCTGCGCGGCGTGATCGAGACGGTGGACCCGGCCTCGCGCGAGGTGCTGGTCCGTGGCAATGCGGGCGCGCAGTCGGGCGCCCTGCTGACCATGATCGCCGGCCGCGGCGTGACCCGATTTGCGCAGCTCCGCGCCGGCGACAACGTCACGGTGGTCTATTTCCAGGCCCTCGTCGCCCGCGCCGCCCGCCCGCTCTCCAGCGCGCCCCCGGCCACCGCGACGCTCACCGCCGAGCGCGATGCCGCCCGCCCCGGCGGCGAGGTGACGCGCGTGCGCAGCGGCCGCGTGACCATCACGGCCGTGGACACCGCGACCAGCACGGTCAGCTTCACCGGCCCCGGCGGGCTGAATCGCACGGTGACGGCCACCAACCCGGACATCCGGCGCTTCATCAGCCAGCTGCGCGTGGGCGAGCAGGTGGACATGACCTATGAAGAGGCGCTGGCCATCGAAATCACCCCGATGCGGTGATGGAATTCCGAAGCGCCGGGGCATTGACGCCCCGGCGCTTCGGCCATGAAGTGCGGGGATGCCTCGCATCCTCACGCTCGCCGGTGCACAGACCGGCCCCATCCAGCGCGCCGACACCCGCGCGCATACGCTCGACCGCCTGATCGCGCTGCTGGAATCAGCCGCCAGGCAGGGCGCGCAGATCGTGGTCTTCCCCGAGCTGCCGCTGACCACCTTCTTCCCGCGCTGGTTCATCGAGAACACGCAGGAGCTCGACACCTGGTTCGAGCGCGCGATGCCCAACCCCAATTGCCAGCGCCTCTTCGACCGGGCGCGGGAGCTGCGGGTGGGCTTCCACCTGGGCTATGCGGAACTCACGCCCGAGGGGCAGCGCTTCAACTCCGCCATCATGGTGGGGCCGGATGGCCAGATCCTCGGCAAGTATCGCAAGGTACACCTGCCAGGCTCGGTCGAGCCACGTCCCGGCGCGCGCTTCCAGCAGCTGGAGAAGCGCTATTTCGAATATGGCGACCTCGGCTTCCCCGCCTTCCGCGGCCCCACCGAATGGCACCGCGCCATCATGGGCATGCTGATCTGCAATGACCGCCGCTGGCCCGAGGGCTGGCGCTGCTACGGCCTGCAGGGCGTGGAGCTGATGGTGATGGGCTACAACTCCGCCGCCTATGACCCGAATGGCGGGGAAGGTGAGAGTGCGGAGCTGCGCACCTATCATTCCACCATGGCCGTGCAGTCCAACGCCTACATGAACGCGACCTGGGCCGTCAGCGTCGCCAAGGCGGGCAACGAG
>JAIYCD010000060.1 GCA_027488195.1 Acetobacteraceae bacterium
ACGGCACGGCGATGCTTTGCTACGTCACGCCCAAGGAGCATCTCGGCCTGCCCGACCGCGACGACGTGAAGACGGGCGTCATCACCTACAAGATCGCGGCCCATGCGGCGGACCTCGCCAAGGGGCATCCGGCGGCGCAATTGCGCGATGACGCACTCTCCCGCGCGCGCTTCGAATTCCGCTGGCGGGACCAGTTCAACCTGGGCCTCGATCCCGAGACGGCGGAGAAATTCCACGACCAGACCCTGCCGGCGGAAGGCGCCAAGCTCGCGCATTTCTGTTCGATGTGCGGGCCGAAATTCTGCTCGATGAAGATCAGCCAGGAGGTGCGCGAAGCCGCCATGGCGCAGAAGAGCCAGGATTTCCGCAGCAATGGGGGGCAGATCTACCTGCCGCCTGTGCCGGCTGGGCAATGAAGGCCAGGGCGCTGGCCTGGACCCGCCGGGGCCGGAAGGCCCCGGACCCCGCTTATTGAGCTTCGCGCCTTTCCTTCACGGCTTTGCGCAGGGCGCAAAGGCCTAGCACGCCGGCGGTGCCAGCGACGGCGCCCAGGGTGAAGGCGCCGCGCACCGCGAACTTCGTCAGCAGCACCTGCGCGCAGATCAGTTTCAGCACCATGAGAGCTCTCCTTGCTGGAGGGGAGATGGTGCTGAAACCGCCATGGGCAAGAATCAGCCCCGCAGGCTCTCCACCATCGCGCCATAGACCAGGTTCTTGAACACCATGCGCGTGTGCGTGCGGGAACTCGGCCCCTGCGCCATGAAGACGCCGACGAGCTTCTCGGCGCGGTCGATCGTGAAGCTGGTGCCCCAGGCCCCCGCCCACATCGCATCTCCGGGCGAACCGGGCGCGACCGCGATGCCCTGCTCCCGCCGCACCGCGAAGCCGAGGCCGAAGCCGTAGCCCGGCCCGGTGCTGGCGGCCGGCGTGCCACCCATGCTGCCCATATGATCGGAGAGCATCCAGTTCACGGTCGGCGTGGAGAGGTAGCGCTTGCCCTCGAAGCTGCCGCCATTGGCGACCATCTGCGCGAAGCGGTGGTAGTCCGCGCTGGTGCCGACCATGCCGGCACCGCCCTTGAAGTGACCCGCCGGCACCGGGTTCTGCTCGATGCGATAGCTGTTCCACATGGAGGCCGAAAGCGGGTCGGAGGCGATGCTGTCCGCCACGCGGGAACGCCGCGCCAGGTCCACCCACCAGACGGTGTCGGTCATGCCGAGCGGTCCGGTCAGGCGTTCGGAAATCAGCTTGTCCAGCGGCTGGCCGGCCACCCGTTGCAGCAGCAAGCCCAGCACATCCGTGCTGATCGAGTAGAAGAACTGCGCGCCCGGCTGGAAGGCGAGCGGGATGGTGCCCAGGCGCCGCAGCATCTCGTCGCCCGGCACGGGCCCGCGGCGGGCCTCGATGTCGTTCTCCTCATACATCTCGCGGATGCGCGGGAAGGGGGCGGACGCCGCATAGACGAAGCCCGAGGAATGCCGCAGCAGGTCCTGCACGGTGATGGGGCGCGCGAGTGGCACCTCGCCCTGCGCGGTCATCACCTTCAACTCGCGCAGCTCGGGCAGCCATTGCGTGATCGGGTCGCCGATCTTCATGCGGCCCTCCTCGACCAGCATCATGGCGGCGACGCTGGTGAGCGGCTTGGTCATGGAGGCGAGCAGGAAGATGCTCTCGCGCGTCATCGGCACGCGGCGCGCATTGTCCTGGTGGCCGTAGGCCTCGTGATGGATGATCTGGCCGTTGCGGGCGATCAGCGCGACGGCGCCGTTGAAGCTGCCACGCTCCACCTCGCGCGCCATGGCGGGCTGGAAGCGGGCGAGGCGCGCGCGGGAGAAGCCCTGGATCAGGTCCTGGCTGCGCTCGGCCTCCTGGGCCCAGGCGGGGGCAATCGCAGGGCTGGCGAGCAGCCCGGCGGGCAGCAAGGCGAGATGGCGACGTTGCATATTGTCAGGTCCGGATCAGAGGGCAGCCGCCCTCGTTGAGGGGGCGGAAGGCGTCCTCGGCGGCGACGGTCGCGCGCAGCTTATAGAAATCCCACATGCCGCGGGATTCGCGCGGCGCCTTCACCTCGAAGAGGTAGGCCGGGTGGATCTTGCGGCCATCCTCGCGGATGCGGCCGGGGCCGAAGGCGTCATCCTCGGTCGGCATGCGCTTCATGACGTTCAGCACCTCGATGCCGCTCGCCTTGGCGCGGGGTACGCCCACCTCCATCACGCCCTTGAGGTAGTGGATGGCGCAGGAATAGGTGCCGGCATGCTCCTGGTTCGGCATGTTGTCGGGCGTGCGGCGCAGGATGCGCTGTGCCAGGCCCCGCGTGCGGTCATTCAGGTCGTGGTAAAAGACCTCGCTCATCACCATCCCCTGCGCGGCTTCGAGGCCGATCGAGCGGATGTCCTGCACGAACATGATCATGCCGGCGAGCTGCTGGCCGCGCCGGGTCAGGCCGAATTCATGCGCCTGCTTCACGCAGTTCTGCATGTCCGCCGCCGCCATGGCGAGGCCGATGACCTTGGCGCGGCTGGCCTGCGCCTGCAGCAGGAAGGAGCTGAAATCCGTGGTGCCGGGGAAGGGGTAGCGGGCGCTGCCCATCACCCGCCCGCCCGAGCGCGTCACGAATTGCGTCGTGTCCCGCTCCAGCTGGTGGCCGAAGGCGTAGTCGGCGGTGATGAAGAACCAGGAATCACCACCCGAGCGGACGGTGGCGCCGCCCACGACATTCGCGAACATCCAGGTGTCATAGGTCCATTGCACCGTGTGGGTGGAGCATTGCGGCCCGGTCAGCGCGCTGGATGCGGCGCCCGAGGCCAGCTGGATCTTGTCCTTCTCCCGCACCAGGTTCGCGAGGGCGAGCGCGATGGCGCTGTTGTTCACCTCGCAGATCATGTCCACGCCCTGCGTGTCGATCCAGCGCCGCGCCAGGGCGAGCGCCGCGTCGGGGCGGTTCTGGTGATCGCCCGAAAGCACCTCCACCTGGATGCCGCGGGCGCTCATGCCGAGATCCTCGATCGCCTGGTTCACGGCGGCGACGGAGGTGGGGCCCGAGGTGTCGCGATAGGGGCCGCTCATATCGGCCAGCACGCCGATGCGGATGGTGTTGTCCCGCGTCTGGGCCCGGGCGGCCAGCGGAACGCTCGCGGCGGCGCCGAGCGCGCCCCGGCGGGTGATCATGGTCATGGCGTGTGCCCTCCTGATTTTGGAGGGATGCTGCGCGGGGTTTGGGCCGCGCGCAAGCGTCGGATTCAGGGGGCGATGCGGTGCCCGGCATCCAGGGGATGAACCGAGACCATCTCGGCCGCCGCCCAGAAGATCAGAAGCGCCAGCACCGCCTCCCCCTGGATGGAGCGGGCGAGGCGCTGCCTGGCGGCCTCACCCCCGCTGCCCAGGGCCGGCGTCAGGCGAAGCCGGTGCCAGGCGGCCAGCGCGATCAGCCCGAAGACCAGCAGGAGCTTGGCGATCAGCCCCCAGCCATACCAGGCGGCGAAGAGCAGGCTCCAGCGCGGCACCAGCAGGATGGCGGCAATCCCGCCCGCCAGCACCACCACCGCCACCATGGCGAGTGCGGCGCGGGACCAGGCGGCGATCAGCGCGGCCTCGCCCTGGCGTGCGGCCCGCATGAGCAGGGGCAGGCTGCCGATCCAGAAGCCGACCGTCAGCAGGTGGAGCGTCACCAGCGCCGAGAGTTCCTGCCGCGGCCGGTAGAGGGTGGAATGGCCCATGGCGGCGTAGCTCGCCGTCGCCATGAGCGCGCCCATGGCGGTCAGCGCCGGCGCCACCGGCCAGGGCAGGGCGGCCAGGGCCAGGAGGGCGAGGCCCGCGCTGCGCAGCCAGAAGGCGTCGCCGATGCGCGAGACCATCATGGCCCGCCAGACCGCGCCGTCGAACCAGGCTTCGTTCCCGCTCAGGATGAAGCCGCGCAGCAAAAGGCCCAGAAGGGAAACGGCGATCCCCGCCAGCGCCGCGCCCAGCAGCCAGCGCCGCAGATGCGCGAGGCCGGGCGCATCCAGCCGATGGCCGAAGCAAGCCAGGAAGAGGCCGATCCCCGCGGCACCGAGCGAGGTGGCGTATTGTCCGGCGCGCAGCAGGACCGTCATTCCGTCCAGCAGGCTCGGATCGGGCTGGAGGAATTCCAGGATCATCGCGGGGCCTACAGCGTGAAACGCAGCGTGCCCCGGATCGGATGCCCATCGGCCGAGATGGCGCGCCCTTCCAGGCGTAACGCCCCGGGCGGCAGGGCGGAGGCGGGCGTCGCGCGTTCCTCCCGTCGCGGCGTTGGGTCGGCCTGGCGCCGGAGCGGCAGGGCCGTCCCCGTGGCGTCGAGCAGGCGCAGTGCCGTGACCTGGACCGCCTCGTTGAAGCGGAGCGCGAATTCGACGGGCGGTTCGGTGAGGCGCGCCCCTTCGGGGGGCGTGCTGGCGCGCAGCTCGGAATGCGCCAGGGCGAAGCCGGGGAACAGGATCAGGAAGGCCGCAAAGGCATATCGCATGGCTGCTTCTCGACCCTCCCACACAGGGAGGGTCAAGCGGCGTGCGCGTCCGGACGGCGAACCGGACGCGCCCCCGCCGGCCCTCAGCGGAAGACGAGGTCCGGCAGGAACATCACGATCGCCGGCACATAGGTGATGATCATGAGGCAGAGGAAGATGACCCCGATGAAGATGGGCAGGTAACGCATCATCCGGTCGATGCTCGTGCCCGCCACCTGGGCGGCGGCGAAGAGGTTCACGCCGAAGGGCGGCGTGATCATCCCCATGGCGAGGTTCACCACCATCACCGTGCCGAAATGCACCTGGTTGATGCCCAGCCGCTCCGCCGCCTCGGCCAGGATGGGGGCCAGGACGATGATGGAGGCCGAGGTCTCGACGAACATGCCGACCACGAAGAGGAACAGGTTCACGCCGAGCAGGTACCAGACCGGCGAATCGAAAGTCTGCACGATGAGCTCGGCCGCCGCGTCCGGCACGCCCTGCCGGTTGAGCAGCCACGAGAAGAGGCCCGCGCAGGCGATGATGAACATGATGACGGCCGAGCTGATCACTGACTTCTTAAAGATCGGGTAGAGGTCGCGGATGCCGATCTCGCGGTGCAGGAACATGCCCACCAGCACGGCGTAGATGACGGCGATGACCGAGGCCTCGGTCGGCGTGGTGATGCCGCCATAGATGCCGCCCAGCACGACGAAGGGCATGAAGAGGGCGAAGCCGGCCTGCTGCGTGGCCTTCAGGAAGGGCAGGCGGCCCTCGCCGTCATTCTTCCCCCAGCCGGTGATGCGGCACCAGATCAGCACGGTCGCGATCAGCGCGCCGCCGATCAGGAAGCCCGGGCCGAAGCCCGCCATGAAGAGCTCGGGGATGCTGGTCTGCGTGGTCACGCCGTAGAGGATCATCGGGATCGAGGGCGGGATGATGACGCCGAGCTCGGCGGCCGTCGCCATCAGCGCGGCCGCGAAGGCCACGGGATAGCCCGCCTTGATCAGGGCCGGGATCATCACCGCGCCGATGGCGAAGGTGGTCGCGACGGAAGAGCCCGAGATGGCCGCGAAGATCATGCAGGTGATGATGCAGGTGGCGGGCAGGCCGCCCTGGACGCCGCCCACGATGGACTTCGCGAAATCCACCAGCCGGCGCGAGATGCCGCCCACATCCATCAGGTTCCCCGCCAGGATGAAGAAGGGAATGGCAGCGAGCGGGAAGCGGTCCAGCGAAACGTAGAGCTGCTGCGCCGCTACGATCAGCGGGAAATTGGTGAAGCCGGCCACGCCGATGACGGCGGCAATGCCGATGGCGACGGCGACCGGGATGCTGGCGGCAAAGAGCACCAGCATCGCGGTGAGCATGAAGGAGCTCATACGGCCATCTCCAGTTCTTCGGCTTTGCGGTCGAGGAATTGCCCGAGTGCGCCGAGGGCGGCGAAGGCCGCGCCCAGCGGCAGGGCCGCATAGCCCCAGCTGATGGAGACCTCGAGGCCCGCCATTTCCTGGAACTTCACCCGCTCGGCCATGATCCATCCGAACCAGAAAAGCACGCCCATGAGCGAGAGGTTGCCCGCCAGCACCGCGGCCTCGATGCCGCGCCGCATGGCGCCGCGCGAATAGCGATGCGCCATGTCGATGGAGACGAGGGAGCCCGTGCGGATCGCGGCGGCGAGGCCGAGGAAGGCCATCCAGACGAGAGCGGTGCGCACCAGCGCCTCGGACCAGACGGAGGGTGTCTCGGTCGCGAAGCGCGCCACAACCTGCCAGAAGCCGGCGAAGACCGCGACCAGCAGGGCCGCGATGGCGATGGCCGTGGCGATGCCGGTGGTGATGCGATCAGCGGCCAGGACGGCCCGGCGGACCCGCGCATGCGGCCCATCCTCCCGCTGGCCCACCCAGAGGGCGGCCAGGACCAGCCCGACCGTGCCGCCGAGCACGATGGCGAGCGGCATGACATTCATCGGATTCACGCGGGTGGCCCCCTTTCAAGCAAAAGGCCGCGGGGAGTGCGCCCCGCGGCCAGGATCACAGTTGGGCCGGCTTATTGCGCCGGGCGCCAGTCGCGGATGCGGCGCAGCAGGGCCGCGTCCATCGTGCGCTCCCACTCGGCGAAGGCCGGGGCGAGGGCTTCCTGGAAGGCGGCGGTGTTCACGGTTGTGATCACCGTCATGCCGCGGCGGCGCAGCTCGTCCACGCCGCTCGCCTCATCGGCCGTGACGCGGGCGCGGTTGGCTTCCTGGGCGGCGCGGGCGGCGGTCATGAAATGCGCGCGGTCGGCGGCGGGGAGGCGCTGCGTGGTGCCCGGGTTGCAGATCATCACGGCCGGCGAATAGACGTGGTTGGTGAGCGTCATGTAGCGCTGCACCTGGTTCAGGTTGTTCGCCACGATCACCGAGATCGGGTTCTCCTGGCCATCCACCGTGCCCTGCTGCAGCGCGGGCACGAGCTCGGAGAAGGCCATCGGCGTGGGCAGCGCGCCCAGCTGGGAGAAGGCGCGCATATGCACCTGGTTCTCCATGGTGCGCACCTTCAGGCCGCGCAGATCGGCCGGCGTGTTCACGTC
>JAIYCD010000039.1 GCA_027488195.1 Acetobacteraceae bacterium
CGCCACCTCCATCGCCCTGGAGCCGGAATTCTGGGCCGTGCTGGAACAGGGGGCGGTGCAGCGCGGCCTCACCCTGGCCGCACTGATCGCCGAGCAGGATGCGGCACGCAGTGAAGCCGGCGAGCCCCTGGCCAGCCGGCTTCGCATCCTTGCCTTGCGGATCGCGGCCGGGCAGGCGCCGTGAGGTGCCGGCCCGCGCGGCGCTTTACTGCGCCGTGCTGGCGCGCTGCAGATAGGCCAGCAGGTCGTTCAGCTGCTGCTCATTGCGGATGCCCGCGAAGGACATGGAACCGCCCGGCACCACCGCCTTCGGATCGGTCAGGTAAGCGCGCATATTGTCGGCGTTCCAGGTCAGGCCCTCACCCGCCTTGGCACGCATCGGGGCGGAATAGCGGAAGCCCTCCACCGCACCGGCCGCACGGCCCCAGACGCCGTAAAGGTTCGGACCCACGCCATTGCGGCCGCCCTGGTTGATCGTGTGGCACGCCCGGCACTGATTGAACACGCGCGCCCCGGCATCCGCATCCTGCGCCATCGCGCCACCCAAGGGGGCGAGCGCCAGAGCCGCCGCCGCCAACATCCAAACCCGCATTGCGTTGATCCTCCGAATCATTGACCTCACCCTGCCTTAATGGGCATTCCGACGCGTCGCGCAATACCCATCTGCGGGTTTCGCAGGGATCGGAGAGACGCATGCTGACGGCCAAATGGACGCCCATCCTGATCGCCACGGCCTGGGCGGTCGGGACGGCGGCGCTGGGTGCCGCGCTGACCCCCCTCACCCCCTGGTATCGCGGGCTGGAGCGCCCCTGGTTCCAGCCACCCGACTGGGCCTTCGGCCCGGCCTGGACGCTGATCTTCGCGCTTTCCGCCGCGGGCTTCATCCGCGCCTGGCGGGCGGGGGCGGGGCGCCTGCTGCTCATCCTCTTCGTCGTGAACGGCCTTCTGAATGCGGCCTGGAGCCTGCTCTTCTTCACCTTGCAGCGGCCTGACTGGGCGCTGATCGAGGTGGTGCCGCTCTGGCTCTCCATCCTCGCGATGATCCTCGAAGCCCGCCGGCATGATCGCCGCGCGGCCCAGCTCATCGTGCCCTACCTGGCCTGGGTGAGTTTCGCCGCCTGCCTGAATTTCGCGATCTACCGCCTCAACGCGCCCTTCGGCTGATGGCGGAATTCTTCGCCTCCGGCCGCGTGGCCGATCTGATCCTGCTGACGCTGCTGCTGGAAGGGATCGCGATCTGGGCGTGGTACCGTTGGACCGGGCGGGGGCTGCCGCTGCGGGCCGTGCTGCCCTTTCTGCTGGCCGGCGCGGCCTTCGCGCTCAGCCTGCGGGCCGCGCTCACCGGGGCCGGCTGGCCCCTGGTGGCACTGCCCCTGATGGGCGCGCTGGGCGCCCATCTCTGGGATCTCGCGGCGCGCTGGCGCCGCTGAAGGCGGGGCTTACTGCCCGCCGACCCGGCGCAGATAGGCGATCACGTCGCTGATGTTCTGCGCATTGTCCTTGAAGCCGGCGAAGGACATGGTGCCGGCCGGCACCACCGCCTTGGGGTCGGCCAGATAAGCGCGCAGATTCGCCTCGTTCCAGACGAGGCCCGCCGCCGCACGCTCCCGCATCGGGGCTGAGTAGCGGAAACCCTCGACGGAGCCGGCCGCGCGGCCATAGACCCGATACAGGTTGGGGCCGACGCCGCTGCGCCCGCCCTCGTTCGGCGTGTGGCAGACGCGGCATTGGTTGAACAGGCGCTGACCATTATCCGCATTCCCCTCGGGCGCGTCCTGCGCCAGGGCAGCCAGGGGCGAGAGGGCGATCAGGGCAGCAGCAAGAGCCAATTGGCGCATGGTGGGGATGTTCCTTCCGAAGCGGGCGCCGTGAAATCCGTGCGCTCCACTCGGAATAAGGCGCGACAAGCCCCAGGGACAACTTTCTGGCTGATGACGTTTGCGCAACGACGCCGCGCGCGTCAGCCCCGCAAATGGCAGGACACCCAATGCCCTGGCGAAACCTCGCGCAATTCCGGCACCTCGCCGCGGCAGGACCCCGCATTGGCGATGGGGCAGCGCGTGTGGAAATGGCAACCCGAGGGTGGCCGCAGCGGGCTCGGCACATCGCCCTTCAGCATGATCCGCTGGCGCTTCACCGTGGGGTCCGGGATGGGCACGGCCGAGAGCAGCGCCTCGGTATAGGGGTGCAGCGGGTTGGTGTAGAGGTCCCGCGCCGAGGCGATCTCGACGATGCGGCCGAGATACATCACCGCGACCCGGTCGCTGATGTGCTCCACCACGGAGAGGTCATGCGCGATGAAGAGGAAGGTGAGGCCGAATTTTTCCTGCAAGTCCTCCAGCAGGTTCACCACCTGCGCCTGGATCGAGACATCGAGCGCGCTGACCGGCTCGTCGCAGACCACCAGTTCCGGCTGCACCGCCAGCGCGCGGGCGATGCCGATGCGCTGGCGCTGACCGCCGCTGAATTCATGCGGGTAGCGATCGGCATGGAAGGGCGCGAGGCCGACCAGCCCGAGCAGTTCCTTCACCCGCGCCGCGCGCGAGGCGGCATCGCCGATGCCATGCACCTCCATCGGTTCCGCGATGGCCTGGCCGACGCGCAGCCGCGGGTTGAGGGAGGCGTAGGGATCCTGGAACACCACCTGCACGCGCCGGCGCAACGCCCGCAACTCTGCCGCGCCCGAGACCTCGGTTCCGTCGAAACGGATGGTGCCGGCGGTAGGCTCGATCAAACGCAGCACGAGCCGCGCGGTGGTGGACTTACCGCAGCCGGATTCGCCGACCAGCGCCAGCGTCTCCCCGCGCGCGATGGCGAAGGAGACACCATCCACCGCCCGCACCAACCCCTGCGCGCCACCGAGCAGCCCACGCTTGACCGGGTAGTGCTTAGCGAGCCCCTCGACCTCCAGCAGCGTGGTCATCCCGCCAGCTCCGCGATCTGTTCGACCGGCGCGCGGATGCAGGCCGCGAGGTGGCCGGGCGCGACCGTCGTGAGGTCGGGCTGCATCACGGTGCAGGCCTCTACCGCGAAGGGGCAGCGGGGGTGGAAGCGGCAGCCCTTCGGCAGCGCGAAGGGCGGCGGCACCGCGCCCTCGATGGCCAGCAGCCTCTCACGATCCTCATCGAGGCGCGGGATCGAGCCGAGCAGGCCGAGCGTGTAGGGATGCTGGGGGCTCGCGAAGATCTCGGCGGCCGTCGCGCGTTCGGCCACGCGGCCAGCATACATCACCGCCACCTCATCGGCCATCTCCGCGACCACGCCGAGGTCATGGGTGATGAGGATGATCGCC
>JAIYCD010000006.1 GCA_027488195.1 Acetobacteraceae bacterium
GCTCAGCGAGCCCATCTTCAGATAAGGCCCGAAGCGGCCGAGATTGGAGGTGATCTCCTCGCCCGTCTCCGGATGCAGCCCCACGATGCGCGGCATGGAGAGCAGCGCCAGCGCCGATTCCAGCGTCATCACCTCAGGATCCATCCCGCGCGAGAGGCTGGCGCGCTTGGGCTTGGTGGGCTTGCCCTTGGCATCCACCCCGCCCTCGCCCAGCTGCGCATAGATGCCATAGGGGCCACGCCGCAGCGAGACTTCCAGGCCCGTCACCGGGTCAGTTCCCAGCACGCGCACGCCATCGGCCAGAACGCCGCCACCCTCGCCCTCGGCGCCGGGCACGGCGAGCGGGCGGGTATAGCGGCATTCCGGGTAATTGGAGCAGCCGATGAAGGCGCCGGTCCGGCCCAGCCGCAGCCCGATCCGCCCCGTGGAGCAGGAGGGGCAGGCGCGCGGGTCGCCGCCATCGGCCGGCTTGGGGAAGAAATGCGCGCCCAGCTCGGAATCCAGCCGGTCGATGACGTCGCTGATCTTCAGGTCCTTGGTGGCATCCACCGCGCCCCGGAAGTCATTCCAGAAGGCGTGCATCACCGCCCGCCAATCCGCCCGCCCGCCGGAAATGTCATCCAGCTGTTCCTCCAGCCCGGCGGTGAAGCCCGTATCCACATAACGCTCGAAGAAGGCGACGAGGAAGGCGCTGACCAGGCGGCCGCGGTCCTCAGGCGTGAAGCGGCGCTTGTCGAGCTTCACATATTCGCGGTCCTGCAGCACCTGCAGGATGCTGGCATAGGTGGAGGGACGGCCGATGCCGAGCTCCTCCATCTTCTTGACCAGCGAGGCCTCGGAATAGCGCGGCGGCGGCTGGGTGAAATGCTGCGTGGCTTCCACCGACTGGCGCTTCACCGGGTCCTTTTCGCGCATCGGCGGGAGGATGCGGCTATCCTCATCGCCATCCTCCGGGGCATCATCGGTGTCCTCGCGGTAGAGCTTGAGGAAGCCATCGAAGGCGATGACGCTGCCATTGGCGCGCAGCCTGGTCTTGCCGCTGGGCTCCACCAACTCGACCACGGTCTGGTCCAGTTCGGCCGATTGCATCTGGGAGGCCACGGCGCGCTTCCAGATCAGCTCGTAGAGCTTGCGCTGCTGGTCGTTCAGGTAGGGCGCCACGGATTCCGGCGTGCGGGCCACGTCGGTCGGGCGGATCGCCTCGTGGGCTTCCTGGGCGTTCTTGGCGCGGCTGGAATATTCGCGCGGCGCGCCGGGGAGATATTCCTCGCCGAAGGCCTTCTTGATGTGGCCGCGCAGTTCCTGGATGGCCTCGCGCGCCATCTGCACGCCATCGGTCCGCATATAGGTGATGAGGCCGACCGTCTCGCCGCCGATCGCCACACCTTCATAAAGGCCCTGCGCCGTCCGCATCGTGGCCTGGGCGCCGAAGCCCAGCTTGCGGCTGGCCTCCTGCTGAAGCGTGCTCGTCTGGAAGGGCGGAGGCGGGTTGCGCTTGGCGCGCTTCTTCTCAACCGAGCCGACCGTGAAGCTGGCCGCCTCCACCGCGGCCTTCGCGGCCATGGCCAGGGCCTCGTTCGAGAGGTCGAACTGGTCGAGCTTCTTGCCCTGGTGATGCGTCAGACGGGCCGAGAAGGGGATGCCGGCGGGCGTCATGAACCTCCCCTGCACCGTCCAGTATTCCCGGGCGATGAAGGCCTCGATCTCACTCTCTCGCTCGCAGATCAGGCGCAGCGCCACGGATTGCACGCGGCCGGCCGACTTGCTGCCGGGCAGCTTGCGCCAGAGCACGGGCGAGAGGGTGAAGCCCACCAGGTAGTCCAAGGCGCGACGCGCGAGGTAGGCCTCGATCAGCGGCAGGTCGAGCTGGCGGGGATGCGCCATCGCGTATTGCACGGCGCGCTTGGTGATCTCGTTGAAGGTGATGCGCTGGACGTTGACGCCCTTCAGCGCGCCGGATTTCTCCAGCATGTCCTTCACATGCCAGGAGATCGCCTCGCCCTCGCGATCCGGGTCAGTCGCCAGATAGAGGCGCTTGGCGCCGCGGAGCGCGGAGCTGATGGCGCGCATCTGCTTCTGGCCGCGCTCATCCGCCTCCCAATCCATGGCGAAGTCTTCTTCGGGGCGGACCGAGCCATCCTTGGGCGGCAGGTCCCGCACATGGCCGAAGGAGGCGAGCACCTTGAAATCCCCGCCGAGATATTTCTCGATGGTCTTTGCCTTGGCGGGGCTTTCGACGACGACGATATCCGTCACTTCTGGTCCTTCGCGGCCCGTGGTCAGGCCAGTGCCACCCGGTTCCCGGGCAGGGTTTCGATGCGCCCCGCCAATTCCATTTCAAGCAAAATGGCCGAGAGCTCTGACGGGGATAGCTGGCAGCGCCGACCCAACTCGTCAACCGCTATCGGGGTTGCACCTATCATTTCAAGGACTTGGGCGGCGATGCCGGTCGTGGCTGGCGGTTCCTCGGGCGTTTCTGCCGGAATTTCGGGCAGTTCGGCGAGGCGCAGGATGGGCAACGCGGCCGGCGCCTCGGGCAGGAAGGCCAGCACATCCTCGGCCGTTTCCGTCAGCCGTGCGCCGCGCCGGATGAGGTCATTGGAGCCGCGCGAGCGGGGGTCGAGCGGGCTGCCGGGCACGGCGAAGAGTTCGCGCCCCGCCTCGGCCGCGAGGCGTGCGGTGATCAGCGTGCCCGATTGCAGCGCCGCCTCGATCACGACGACGCCCAGCGACAGCCCCGCGACGATCCGGTTGCGGCGGGGGAAGTGCCGGGCGAGGGGGGCGGTGCCGAGCGGCGCCTCGCTCAGCACGAGGCCGCCCTCCGCCACGATCCGGGCCTGGAGGCCGGCATTCTCGCGCGGGTAGGGGCGATCGAGCCCGCCCGCGATGGCGGCGATGGTGCTGCCCGAGCGGAGCGCGCCCGCATGCGCGGCCGCGTCAATGCCGCGCGCCAGCCCCGAGATGACGCAGATGCCGCGCACCGCCAGCGCATCGGCCAGGTCCTCGGCGAAGCGGCGCGCGATGGCGCTGGCATTGCGCGCACCCACCAGGCCCACCCCGCGCTGCCGGAGCGGCGCCAGGCTGCCCTGCGCGGCCAGGACCAGTGGAGCATCCTCGATCAGGGCCAGCAGCGGCGGGTATTCGGCATCATCCTGGAAAAGGAGCCGGGCGCCCATCGCGGCCAGCGCCTCCATCTCCCGCAGGGCGGCATCGCGGGGGAAGGCGCGGCGGCCGAGCGCCTCCAGCGCCGCCTCGGCGGTGCCATGCCGCGACAGCAGCCGGCGATGCAGCGCGGGCCCCACACCCTCGGTCCGGGCGAGGCGCAGCCGCGGCAGGGACATTATTTGCCCTGGCCGATGCGCGGTTCGGTCCGTGTCAGCAGGCGCTTGATGTTCGCCTCATGGCGCATCACGACATAGACGGCGACGATGGCGACAGCGGCCGCGCCGTCCAGGGGCAAGAGAAGAAAGCCCGCCACGGTGGCGGAGGCCATGGCCGCCAGCGCGCCCACCGAGGAGATGCGTGAGGCTGCCGCCCCCACGACCCAGGCTGCGGCGGCGGTCACAAAGACGCCCCAGCCCAGTCCCAGGAAGACGCCGAGCGCGGTGGCCACACCCTTGCCGCCCTTGCCGCCCAGCCAGGGCGGGTGGCAATGGCCGAGCACGGCGGCCAGCGCCGCCAGCGGGGTCAGCCCCGGCCCGAAGAGCCAGCTGACCAGCACCACCGCCAGCACGCCCTTGCCGAAATCCAGCAGCAGCGTCGCGGCCGCCAGCCATTTCTTGCCGGTGCGCAGCACATTGGTCGCGCCGATATTGCCCGAGCCGATGCTGCGGATGTCGCCTAAGCCGGCCGCGCGCGTCAGCAGCAGGCCGAAGGGGATGGAGCCAAGCAGCCCGGCCAGCAGGGTGGCGAAGCCGGTCGAGAGGATGTCGCCCATCAGCCGAAGACCTTCCGGCCAGCCTTGAAGGTGGCCATGACCTTGCCCTCCAAGGCGCGGCCGTCGAAGGGAGAATTCTGCGACTTGCCCGGCAATTGCCCCGCCTTCACCTGCCAGGCGCGATCCGGCCAGAAGAGGCAGAGATCAGCCGGGGCGCCCACGGCCAAGCGCCCGGAGTCGAGACCCAGCAGAGCGGCGGGGCGGCTGGTCATCAGCCCGAGTGCCGTCAGCAGCGGCAGGTTCCCGCCATGCACCTGCGCCAGCGTCACGCCCAGCAGCGTGGCGAGGCCGACGCCGCCCGCCTCGGCCTGGGCGAAGGGCAGGCGCTTGTCATCGGCGTCGCGCGGCTGGTGGTCGGAGGCGATGGCGTCGATCGTGCCATCGGCCAGCGCCGCCAGCACGGCCAGCCGGTCCGCCTCCCGCCGCAGGGGCGGGCTGAGCTTGGCGTAGGATCGGAAATCGCCGATCGCCGTCTCGTTCAGGTCGAAATACGGGGGGGCGGTGTCGCAGGTGACGCGCAGGCCCTCGGCCTTGGCGGCGCGGATCAGGTCCAGCGCGGCGCCCGTGCTGACATGGCCGAAATGCACATGCCCGGAGGTGAGGCGGGCGAGTGCGATGTCCCGCGCCACCATGATCGCCTCGGCCGCTGCCGGAATGCCGGGCAGGCCCAATCGCGTGGCGAGCTCGCCCTCGGTGGCCGAGCCGGTGCCGGCGAGCGAGGGGTCCTCCGGGTGCTGCACGACCATGGCCCCGAAGGCCCGCGCATAGGAAAGGGCGAGGCGCATCATCCGCGCCGAGCCGATGGCCTTGGCGCCATCGCTGAAGCCCGCCGCCCCGGCCTCCCGCAGCAGGCCGTATTCCGAAAGCTCCTTGCCGGCGCAATGCTTGGTCACCGCCGCAAAGGGCAACAGGGTCAGGCTGCCCGTGATCTCGCCGCGGCGGATGACGAATTCGATGAGCGCCGGGTCATCCAGCGCGGGCTCGGTGTCGGGCAGCACGGCGAGGGTGGTGATGCCGCCGGCCGCCGCCGCCTGGGCCGCGCTCGCGATGGTCTCGCGGTGCTCGGCGCCAGGCTCGCCGATGCTGGCGCGCATGTCCACGAGGCCCGGGCAGAGGCAGGCGCCGCCGGCATCCAGCACCGGCACGCCTTCGGCCGGTGCGCCGGTGAGGCTCGCGATGCGGCCGTTTTCGATCAGGAGGGCGCCGGGCGCGTCGAGGCCGCTCGCGGGGTCGAGCAGCCGGGCATTGGTGATGAGGAGGTTTGCCATCCCCCTCGTTATAGCCGGGGCCGCGCGGTGCGCCACGGGGCAGGGCCGGCGCCGAAGGCGAAACCGCGCAAGGCCTCCGGGTCCCGGATGTGGATCAGGTTGTAGCCCTGCTCGATCCAGCCCATCCGCTCCAGCCCGGCCAGGCAGCGATTGACCAGCTGGCGCGAGGCATTGGCCATCTCGCCCAGCTCGGCCTGGCTGAGGCGATAGCCCTCCGGCAGATCGGGCTCCGCATCGGTGGTGACCCGCAGCAGGGTGGCCGCGATGCGGTGCTCGGCGCGCGGCAGCAGCAGATCCCGCACGGTGGCGATGACGAAGTCGAGATTGGCGATGCTGAGCGCGCCGAGACTCCGCGCCGCCAGCGGTTCGGTGGCGATGAAATCCTCGAGGGCGGCGAGGCTGACATGCAGGGCGGCCGCGGCCTCGGTCGCGCGCGCGGCGAGGATGCGGGGGCGCCGCACCACCAGGGCGCCATGGCCGAACCAGGTGCCGCGGCGGATGATCGCCCCGAGCTGCGGCGGCGAATCCGTTCCGCCCACCTGCAGGGCGAAGCTGCCGCTGGCCACGCCGAACAGGCCGCCCGGCGCATCGCCGATCTGGAAGACGAGCTCACCCCGGGCGAAATGCCGCAAATGGGCCCGCCGCAGCAGCGCGTTCCGCAGGGCTTCGGGTTGGCCCGCCAACCAGCCGTGCGACAGCAAGGCTGCCTCCGCCTCGGACCGCCCCAACCTGCCCGCCGATTTCCGCATCCGAGGTGCTCCACCTAACAGGGATTTCAGGAGAGTTTATCACCTTTGCTGCAGAATTTATCACCTTCGCGACAATCTGGCCCAGCTTGGCATGCAACCGTGCCCTCCCGTTAGCCGAACGCGACGCAAAAAAGTGGGATTGGGGTTGGATGCAAGCCAGGACGATGATGTGGGCGGTGCTTGTCGGTGGCGCCCTGACGGAGCCATTGCTGGCGCAAAGCCTGCCGCGCGGGGAGACATACTTCCGCCTCAGCTTTGCCGGCACCACACTGGGCGGCGCCTTCTGCATTGATGCGAACAACCAGGTGCCATACGCGCAATCCAATGCCGAACTGCGCCGGCTGGACCCGGCACCCACCTATCAGGGCGTCGTCGTCGGCACGTCCAATTTCGCCGCCTCGGGCACGCCGGGCAGCCAGGTCCGCTTCCAGGTCGCGCCCAGCGCGCCCAACACGGCGGAAAGCTTCGTGATGACCTTCACGCAGGGCACGCCCTACGTCTACAGCAACCAGGTGGATGCGAATTCGCGCCGGGCCGGCGTGTGCGGCTCCCTGCCGCCAGTCCTGGTCCGGCCGCCGCAGCCCATCGTGGTCACGCCGGGGCAGGGCGGGAGCGGTGGGGGCTTCGGTGGGGGCGGTGGCACGGGCGGTTCCGGCGGTGGCACGGGGGGCGGTTCCAGCGGCGGCACGGGTGGTTCCGGCGGCGGCACGGGGGGCGGCGGGACGGATCAGATCGTCGTCACCGTGCTGCCGGGCGATGTCTCCGGCCTTCAGCGCAACGTCGCGCGCTTCTCGGGGGACAGCCTGTTGCTGGGCGGGACGCAAATCTCCGACCAGATCGCCTTTGATTTCTCCCGCTTCTCGCCGATCGGCGGCGATGACGCGGCGCGGCGCTGGAACATCTGGGGCAGCCCGCGCTATGTCGGCGGCCGCAACACCAGCGCTGGCGTCTCGGTCTCGGGCGATTACTTCGAGATGACCGGCGGGCTGGATTACCGCATCACCGACAACATGATCCTCGGCATGGCCGTGAGCGGCGACCGCCAGGAGAGCCAGAGCCGCGCCTATGCGCTGAACATGAACCGCGACGGCTGGTCCATCGGCCCCTATCTCGGCTGGCGCATCCGGCCGACCACGGTGTTCGACATCTGGTCGGGCTATGCGGGCAGCAAGCAGAAGCTGAACGTGCCGGGCGAGGCGGGCAGCTACGGCACGGAGCGCTGGTTCCTCGCCGCCAACCTGACCGAGATCATCACCACGCCCTGGGCGGAGTTCCGGCCGCGCCTGACCTATCTGCGCACGCAGGACTGGGCGAATGGCTTCACCAGCACGGCGGGCACGCGCTACCTCTCGGACAGCTACCAGCAGTCGAGCCTCTCGGCGAGCGTGGGGGTCAGCCAGCCCTTCCGCCTGGACAACGGCATGGTCCTGCGCCCCTTCTTCCGCGCCGGCGTGACCTATCTGCTGGACCAGGCGGTGAACGCGGCCCCGGCCGGCGATGGCAGCCTGAAGGATCTGACGCGCTGGTCCGGCCAATTGCGCGGTGGCGGTGCCCTGCAGATCAGCCGCAATGTCGAGGTGAGCGCGCAGCTCGGATACCTCTCCCTCTTCGTGCCCAATGTGAATGCCTGGGAGGGGCGCGCCCTCATCTCCTTCGCCTTCTGAAACCAGAAAACGAGGCCCCCATGACGCGCAAGACCCGCCGCTCCGTCACCAGCGCCGCGCTGGGCCTGCCCCTGCTGGGCCGCGACGCCGCATCCCAGGCCCTGGGCCTGCAGGATATCGTGGGGCGCGTGGCGCCCCAGCGCGAAGCCATCATCTACACGGCGCGCGAGGTCATCACCATGGACGCCGCCCGGCCACGCGCCGAGGCGGTGGCGGTGGTGGGCGACCGCATCGCCGCGGTCGGCAGCCTGGCCGAGTTGCAGGCGCTGGCGCGCGACCAGCCCTTCCGCGTGGATCGGCGCTTCGAGGGCAAGGTCATCCTGCCCGGCTTTGTCGAGCAGCATGTCCACCCGGTGCTCGCCAGCCTGATGGTGGTGGCCGAGGTCATCGCCATCGAGGATTGGGACACGGTGTCGGGCTTCAGCCCCGCCGTGCGCGACGAGGCCGGCTATCGCCGCCGCTTCGCCGAGGCGCTCGCCGCGCACAAGGCGCGCGATCCGCGGGCGGTGTTCCTGACCTGGGGCTATCACCATTATTTCCACGGTGCGATGTCACGCGAATGGCTCGACGCACAGGCTGGCGAGACGCCGGTGATCGTCTGGCACCGCAGCCAGCACGAGGTCTATCTCAACACCGCGCTGCTGCGCCGGATGGGCGTGGATGACGCCTTCCTGGCGAGCTTCACGCCGAGCCAGGCGGCGCAGGCCGATATCGGCAAGGGCCATTTCTTCGAGCAGGGGACGCTGAAGGTGCTGGAGAAGGGCGCCCCGGCCATGGCGACGCCCGAGCGCATGCGCCAGGGGCTGGAGTTCACGGTGGGATATTACCACCGCAACGGCATCACCACGGCGGCCGAGCCCGGCGGCTTCTACTCGAAGCCGCTGCAGGATGCGATCAACGCGGTCTATGCGGCGGACAGCGTGCCCTTCAACCACTACTTCATCCCGGACGGAAAATCCTTCGCCGCGATGTTCCCGAATGACGGCGCGGCGCAGATCGCCGAGGCGCAGAAGCCGCTCGCCTGGGGTTCGGGGCGCGCGCGCTGGCTGCCCCGGCAGATCAAGTTCCTGACCGACGGCGCGATCTACAGCCAGTTGATGCAGATGCGCGACGGCTACACCGATGGCCACCAGGGCGCCTGGATCATGGACCCGGATGTCTTCACCGTGGCCTTCCAGGCCTTCTGGGACGCCGATTACCACATCCACATCCACAACAATGGCGATGGCGGGATGGATGTCCTGCTGGCCAATCTCGAACGCGCCATGCGCCGGCGGCCGCGCTTCGATCACCGCACCACCATCGTGCATTTCGGCTTCGCCGCACCCGAGCAGGTGGCGCGCGCCGGGCGACTGGGCTGCATCGTCAGCGCCAATCCCTATTACGTGACCGCGCTGTCCGGCCGCTACGCGCAGCTCGGCATCGGGCCGGAGCGCGCGCGGCGCATGGTGCCGCTGAAGGATGCCGAGAATGCCGGCATGTCCATCTCCTTCCATTCCGACATGCCGATGGCGCCGGCCAAGCCGCTGCAACTGATCTGGGCGGCGGTGAACCGTTTCACCGCCGAGGGGCCGGTGATGGGCGAGGAGCAGCGCGTCTCCCTCGACCTCGCGCTGCGGGCGATGACGATCGAGGCGGCCTTCTCCATCCGGCTGGAAAACGAAGTCGGGTCCATCACGCCCGGGAAATTCGCCAATTTCGCCGTGCTGGAGCAAAGCCCCTATGCGGTGGCCCCCGCCGCGCTGAAGGATATTCCGGTCTGGGGAACGGTGCTCGAAGGGCGCGTCCAGCCGGCGCCGCCCGCGCCCACGGGGCGGGCGGAGGTGCCTCGGCCCACGCGGCTGGGTGGCGGTGCCGCACCCAGCGGCCGTTTTGCCGCGCTGGACCCGTTGGCGCTGGGCCTGAACCCCGCCGCGATGGCCCAGGCCTGCCAGCACGCCTTCTGCGCGCATACGGGGCCGGGGGCGGCCATCGGCTGCGGCTGCGGCGGGGATGTTTTCGCGGCACTCATCAGCGCCCAACTCACGGGCTGAGCGGCTTTTCCATGAAGACGCGCCGGTGGCCATGGTGCTCGGCCCGGCGCGTCTCGCGGTAGCCGAGGCGGGTGTAGAGGGCGATGTTCTCCACCATCTTTTCGTTGGTGTAGAGCCAGAGGCGGGCATGGCCCCGCCGTGCGGCCTCGGCCTCGGCGAAACCCATCAGGCGGCGGCCCTGGCCGGTGCCGCGCGCGGCTGCGGCGATGGCGATATTGTCAATCAGCAGCCCCTCGGGCGTGTCTTCCAGCACCAGCGCGCCGATGAGGGCGCCCTCATCCTCCAGCAGCCAGGCCTGGCCGGCGGCGATGCGCGCCGGGTAGTCATCCGTCATCGGCGCCGGTTCGCGGCCGAGGCGCGGGACGTAATGGGCATAGGCGGCGCGGACCAGGGCGCGGAGCAGGCCCGCCTCATCCGGGCGGGCCGGACGGACCGTGCCGCCCAGAGGATTCACGCTTCGCCCTGCGGCTTCGCGATCCGGTGCGTCACGCATTCCGCCTGAGATCGCGCGAGAGCACGTCCAGCACGGCCATGCGGACGGCGACGCCCATCTCCACCTGCTCGCCGATCACGCTGCGCTCGGGGTCATCGGCGACGGCGCTGTCAATCTCGATACCGCGATTCATCGGGCCGGGATGCATGATGATGGAATCGGGCTTGGCATGGGCCAGCTTGGCGGCATCCAGCCCATAGAAGCGGAAGAATTCGCGGGGGGAGGGGACGAGGCCCGCATTCATCCGCTCGCGTTGCAGGCGCAGCATCATCACCACATCGGCGCCAGCGAGGCCCGCGCGCATGTCGTGATGCACCTCGACGCCGAGGCGTGCGCATTCGCTGGGGATGAGCGTCGGCGGGCCGACCACGCGCAGCGTGGCACCCATGGCCGAGAGCAAATGGATGTTGCTGCGGGCCACGCGGGAATGCAGCACATCGCCGCAGATGGCGACGATCAGCCCCTCCAGCCGCCCCTTGCGGCGGCGGATGGTGAGGGCATCCAGCAGCGCCTGGGTCGGGTGCTCATGCGTGCCGTCGCCCGCGTTGATCACCGCCGCATCCACCTTCTGCGCCAGCAGGGCCGGGGCGCCGGATTGCGCGTGGCGGATCACCAGCAGGTCGGTGTGCATGGCGTTCAGCGTCGAGGCGGTGTCGAGCAGCGTCTCGCCCTTGTTCACGCTGCTGGTGGAGACCGACATGTTGACGATATCGGCGCCCAGGCGCTTGCCGGCGAGTTCGAAGCTGGTGCGGGTGCGGGTGCTGTCCTCGAAGAAGAGGTTGATCAGCGTGCGGCCCTTCAGCAGGTCCCGCTGGGTCTTTCCCTGGCGGTTGAGCAGGGCGTAGCTCTCGGCGAGGTCCAGCAGGGCGGAAATATGCGGCGGTTGCAGCCCCTCGATGGCC
>JAIYCD010000165.1 GCA_027488195.1 Acetobacteraceae bacterium
ACAGCATCCTGGTGGATGAGGCGCGCACGCCGCTGATCATCTCGGGCCCCACCGACGACACCTCGGACCTCTATCGCCGCGTCGATCTCGTCATCAAGGAGATCGTGAAGGACACCGCGAACTTCGAGAAGGATGAGAAGCAGCGCACCGTCTCCATGACGGAGAAGGGTGGCGAGGATATCGAGCGCCTGCTGACCGAGGCCGGCGTGCTGGAGGAGGGCAACCTCTATGACAGCCACAATGTCTCGGTCGTGCATCACGTGAACCAGTCGCTGCGCGCGCATGTGCTGTTCAAGCGCGACGTCGAATACGTGGTCCGCAACGACAAGATCATCATCATCGACGAGTTCACCGGCCGCATGATGGAAGGCCGCCGCTACAGCGATGGTCTGCACCAGGCGCTGGAAGCGAAGGAGGACGTGACGGTCCAGCCGGAGAACCAGACGCTCGCCAGCATCACCTTCCAGAATTACTTCCGCCTGTATCCCAAGCTCTCGGGCATGACGGGCACGGCGGCGACCGAGGCCGATGAATTCGCCGAGATCTACAAGCTCGAAGTCGTCGAGATTCCGACCAATGTGCCCGTCGCGCGCAAGGATGAGGATGACGAAGTCTATCGCACCGCGATGGAGAAGTATGAGGCCGTCATCCGGCTGATCGGCGAGTGCCGGGAGCGGAACCAGCCCTGCCTCGTCGGCACCACCAGCATCGAGAAGAGTGAGCTGATTTCGACCCTGCTGAAGCAGGCCGGTATCCCGCACAATGTGCTGAACGCGCGCTATCACGAGCAGGAAGCCGGCATCGTCGCCCAGGCCGGCCGCCCGGGTGCGGTCACCATCGCCACGAACATGGCCGGCCGCGGCACCGACATCAAACTGGGCGGCAATGCGGACATGCTCGCGAAAGCCGAAGTGCCCGAGGGCCATGGGCCGGAATATGACACGGTGTTTGCGCGCCACGTGGCCGAGGTGGCCGCCGCCCAGCCCATCGTGAAGGCGGCGGGCGGCCTCTTCGTCATCGGCACCGAGCGGCACGAGAGCCGGCGCATCGACAACCAGCTGCGCGGCCGCTCCGGCCGCCAGGGCGACCCGGGCGGCAGCCGCTTCTTCCTCTCGCTGGAAGACGATCTGATGCGCATCTTCGGCAGCGACCGCATGGGCGGCATGCTGACGAAGCTCGGCCTCAAGGAAGGCGAGGCCATCATCCACCCCTGGATCAACAAGGCGCTGGAGAAGGCGCAGAAGAAGGTCGAGGCGCGGAACTTCGACACCCGCAAGAACCTGCTCAAATACGACGACGTGATGAATGACCAGCGGCGCGAGGTCTATGCCCAGCGCCGCGCCTACATGGATTCGACCGACCTCAGCGAGACCATCGCCGAGATGCGCCACGAAACCATCGGCGCCATGGTGGACAAGGCGATCCCCGAGAACGCCTATCCCGAGCAATGGGACCTGGAGGGCCTGGAGAAGCGCGTCCGCGACGTGCTGGGCCTCGATCTGCCCATCGCCGCCTATGCCAAGGAAGAGGGCATCGACGAGGTCCAGGTGCGCGAGCGCATCGAGGCCGCGGCCGACCAGGTGGCCGCCGCCAAGGCCGCCAATCTTGGGCCGGACTTCATGCGCATGGTCGAGAAATCCCTGCTGCTCCAGCTGTTCGACCAGGTGTGGAAGGAGCACCTGCTCAGCCTCGATCATCTGCGCCAGGGCATCGGCCTGCGCGCCTATGGCCAGCGGGACCCGCTGAACGAGTACAAGCGCGAGGCCTTCGCGCTGTTCAACAACATGCTGGAAGACCTGCGCGAGCGGGTCACCTCGCTGCTGCTGCGCCTGGAGCTCACGGCCGATGCGCCGCTGCCCGAGCCGCAGCCGGTGCGCGTGACCGATATGCGCCACGCGGCGCCGGAGGCTGATGCGGGCTATGAGATGGCGCCGCCGGCCCTGGATTACGGCGCGGCGGCGATGGCCCGGCAGGAGACGCGGGTGATCTCCGAGGTGGACCCGAACGACATGTCCACCTGGGACAAGACGCCCCGCAATGCGCCCTGCCCGTGCGGGTCAGGGAAGAAGTACAAGCACTGCCACGGCCGCGCGTAATCATCTGGCCTTCTGGGCATACATTCGCCTGAGCGAGCCCGAGCGAGGCTAGGCACCCGCCGGGTATCGTCGCTAGGCTGAAGCGAACAAGATCCAGGCGGCGCCACATGAACAAAAAACGCACGGGTGACGGCGGCAGGCCGGTCATGTCCCGGGAAGTTGTCGCGATGCCTTCCGCCCGCAGGAGACCCATCAGCGATGACCGGCGCGCGCAGGGCGGCTGGCCGCACTGGCAAGACCCGAAAGGCAACGCCCCATGAACGGCGCCCAATCCCTCTTCAAGGCCTTGGTCGATGCGGGGATCACCACCTGCTTCGCCAACCCCGGCACATCCGAGATGCAATTGGTCTATGAGATGGGGCTGGCGGATTCCGTGCGGCCCATCCTGTGCCTGCAGGAGAACGTCGTGACCGGCGCGGCCGATGGCTATGCGCGCATGGCCGGCAAGCCCGCCTTCACGCTGCTGCATGTCGGCAGCGGCTTCGCGAATGGCATCGCCATGCTGCACAATGCCGGGCGCGCCGGCACGCCGGTCGTCAATGTCGTCGGCGCCAACGCCTCCTACCACCAGCCGAACTATCCCGAGCATGAACTGGTGAACGGGCATATCAGCGACCTGGCGCGCGTCGTCTCCCACTGGTGCCAGGAAGCGCGCAGCGCGACGCAGCTCGGCGAATTGGGCGCGGAGGCGGCGATGCTCGCCCAGGCCGGCCAAGTCTGCACCATCATCGCGCCGACCAACCGGCACTGGGAAGACGCGAACCCGCCGCCCGCCCCCATGGTGCAGCCATGCCCCTCCTTCGCGGCGGAGGCGGTCGCGCATGCGGCGGCGCTGCTGGCGAACGGGCGGAAGACCGCGCTCGTGGTCGGCCATGCGGCGCAGCACGGACCGGCGCTGGAGAGCGCGGCCCGGATCGCGGCGCATTGCGGCGCGACGCTGCTGAGCGAGACCTTCGCATCGAGCCACCTGGCGCGCGGTGCGGGTCGCCCCGTGGTGGAGCCGGTGCCCTACGAGTTCGAGATATGCGTCCAGTTCCTCGCCGGCTTCGAGCAGCTGATCTTCGTGGGGGCGGCCTTCCCCGTGGCCACCTTCGCCTATCGCGGCAAGCCGGTGATGAAATCCCCCGCCGGCTGCGACCTGTTCGAGATGGCGAATGCGCGGCACGACCTCGCGGCCGCGCTCGAAGCGCTGGAAGCCGCCTGCGGCGCCACCGGCGTGCCATATCCGCGCCAGCCGGCCTTCGCGGGCGCGGCACCGACCGGGCCGCTCACCGCGTCGGCCATCGGCGCCTCGCTGAGCCTGCTGATGCCGGAGGACGCCGTGCTGGTGGATGAGGCGGCGACCAACGCGCCCTGGATCTTCGCGGCCACCAAAGGCGCGCGCCCGCACGACTACCTGAACCCGCTGAATGGCGGCGCGATCGGGGGCGGGCCGCCCATGGCGCTGGGCGCCGCCATCGCCTGCCCCGGCCGCAAGACCGTGCTGCTGCAAGCCGATGGCAGCGGCATGTATGCCGTACAGGCGCTATGGACCATGGCGCGCGAGAAGACGGATGTGGTCATCATCCTGCTCAAGAATGATCGCTACAACATCCTCGGGCTGGAACTCGCTCGCGTGCGCGAGGGGGCGGCGAATGCCCGGATGGAGTCCATGCTGAGCCTCACCGAGCCCGCCATCGACTGGCTGCCTGTCGCGGAGGGCCTGGGCGTAGATGCCGTGCGGGTGGACAGCGCGGAGGGCTTCCACGCGGCCTTCCAGGCCGCCATCGCGCGGTCCGGCCCCACATTGATCGAATGCATCGTCCCGATCCCGGCGGAGTGGCGCCAGTTGGAAGAGATGGTGCACACCTCCCGCGGCTGAGCCGGGCCGCCCGCCGCAGCGCGGGCGGCGCCTGCGTTTCAGCGCCATCTCATCCGTGGAAGCTGAGGAAGGTGCCGTCATCCCCTGCCCGGCGCCCGCCGCGCACCTGGCAGGCGATATCCACCGCCTGGGAGGTGACGCGGGCGCGTCGTATTCGCAGCGAACTGGCGGCTCATCATGCGGCTCTGCCCAAACGGCATGTCCACCTGCGACAGGACGCGGCGGGATGCGCCTTGCCCAAGGGCTCAGGCGAAATACAAGCACTGCCGCGGTCGGACATAAAAGCTCTACTTTTCAAGGTCCTAAAAGCTGCATGTGCCTAGAAGCGTACGGCCTTCTCGGCCAACAGCCTCTGCCAAGCGGTGAAGGTGATCCATACGCGGGCTGGCATGGAGGGCGCGACAAGTCACAGCGGCCGCCGCAAGCTGATCACCACGCTCGCGCAGAAGGGCGTAGGGGTTCGGGTCTTGGCTGAAATCGCCGGGCATCACGACATTCGCGTCACGCAAGCTTACATTGATGGGAACGAGGCGATGATGCGGGCAGCGATGGAGCTCGTGGCTTGACGGACATTGGATGGCCGTCCATCGCTTGCTCGCTGCCTGTTTCGGCGGATACGAGTGGCGCGGGGTGGGAAGCAGAGACGGCAGGCCGAGATGCTGGCCGAGTGTCCGGAAATGCCACTTAAGGGGGAGCCGGTGACACAACGTCATGAAGCTAAGGGGCTTACCCGGCGCGCAGCACTCTTATTGCCTTTTGGCACAGCCGGCTGTGCAACTGAGGCATTCTCCTTTCGTGACGGCGTAGGCGGTCGCAATGGCGGTCCCGACCTAGCCCACTACGCTTCCGTGGCCGGCGGATTTCCCCGAGCCAATCGGGATAACTGGTGGCAGACACAGTTCAGCGTCGATAGCTTTTCTCGGCTGGATGAGATTTTCCCCTCCGCTCGCTGCGCTGCACCCGACCGATCTGCACCGCTAACGCGTAGCCGGTCGGAGCCGAACATAACCTACAACGCCCCCGTATCTTTGGGCTCAGGCATCTACGGCCTCGACGGGTATCTGGCACGCAATCCCACGACCGGACTTCTGGTGATCCGCGATGGGGAAATCCTGGTTGAACGCTATCAGTACGCTCGTCACGAACGGCATCGATTGACCTCGTTTTCGATGGCCAAGACGATCATAGCCTTACTTGTCGGCATCGCTCTTCATGAAGGCCATGTCTCAGATATCGACGGCAACGCAGAAAGCTTTGTTCCGGAGTTGGCCGGAACGGCATACGGAGCAACACCTCTACGTCACCTGCTGACCATGTCCTCGGGTGTGGCGTTTCGGGAAGACTACGACGGCCGAGACGACAGCAGCCGCCTTTCACAACTGACCATAGGTCAGCAAAGCCCGGGCGGTGCTGCCGTACCACCCAATTTCAACAGGCGCATCGCGGCGCCAGGATCACGTTGGTCCTACGCTTCAGCGGAAACGTTTGTTCTCGCCGTCATCCTAAGGCGAGCCACCGGCCAGACGGTCGCGGACTATTTTTCCGAGAAGGTCTGGCGTCCGATAGGCGCGGAAGCCGATGCCTCCTGGCTCGTGGACCGCTCCGGGCAGGAGGTCGGCTACATGGGCTTCAATGCCGTCCTGCGTGACTACGGCCGCTTGGCGATGTTGCTGGCCAACAAGGGGCAGGCGAACGGTCGACAGGTGGCGCCCGCTGCCTGGATCGCGGACATGACACGCGCGCACTTCACCAGCGCTCAAACCGGACGATTTTTCGGGTATGGCCTCCAGACCTGGGCCTTCCCACACGGAGACGGAGATTTCGCCCTGCTTGGGGTGCGCGGGCAGGCGATTTTCGGCGATCCGGCGCGCAAGCTGATCTTGGTCCACACCGCTGTGAGGCCCAGCGCACGGGATCCCGGCGGCGCAGACCTGAACGCATTCTGGCGATCCCTGAAAGCGCAGGTGTGACGACGAAATGGCTTGCGATCAATCACGCTGCATTGTTGCGGCGCCCACACTTCTGAGCCGAATGAGAGGACCTGGCTGCGGGTGACGCAGGCGCAGCCGCGATGATGCCTTGAGGAGTAAGCAGCGGCGGACCGGAGTTTAGGCTGAGGTGAACGGAACAACGCTCCAGCTTAGCGTCCAGGTAGCCATACACAGCGGCAGAAATAGGCAATTCCTGGGCATGCGCAGTTATGACAATTTTTCTTCTTATTTACAATAGTTTAAGGCATCACCATGGGAGTACAGGCACTGCCACGGCAAGACCTGAGGGCACCGGTCTTCAGAGGCACGGACGGCGTGGTGCCTGGCGAAATCGCGAGGCGCGTGCGCAAGAGTGCGCCCCATCAGGGCGGATATGCGCCCCGCCGCATCGCCCCAGGCACATGCTCGACAGCGCGAAGCCCAGCTTGTCGCCATGCGGGGGCGGCCGAGCCCCCTGAGGCGATGGCCGCGCCGCCATCCATCGGGGCCACGACGCGCAAGCCCCAGGCCTTGGCGAGCGGCCTCAGCTCACCACGTCCACGGTGCCATTCAGGTCCATGATGCCGGTCACCACGACGAGGGAGGTCCGGCGCCGGGCTTCGGCGGCGAAGGCGCGCAGTGCCTCCGTGTGCGCCGCGGTTTCCGACTGCCGCGTGGCGACAGCCGCATCCCCAAAGGCGAGCTTGGCAGCACCGCAGTCCCGATGGGTCAGCCCGATCAAGCGCTTGATGTTGTGCAGCTGTATCGTGATGTCCAGATTGTCCCAGAAGACGTCATGCCAGCTCGCGAAGCGCGGATGCACGACGCCGATCGGACCGCCAGTGAACACGAAGTGGCTGTAGCGTTCGACCATGCCGTTGTTGGTCATATATTGGAGGCTGTTGGTCGTGAAGCGCGGGTCGATGCAGTTGACGAGCATCGCCTCGTAGTCGCCGCTTGCCGCAGAAGCTGGACGACCCAGCAGGGCCCCACCCGTCAGCGCGCCCGCAAAGGCAAGCATGCCGCGCCGCGAAACCGGGGACATCGCCTCGCGGCATCGGCAAACCGCGTCATGCATGTGATTCGGGCCAGAGGGCATACAATGCATCATCATCAATCTCCAAGACGATTGATGCTGCGCATGAAATAATAAATATACAACGACAGTATTGAATACTTTCTTGTATTAATATTGTATTTTTATTTTTGAATCTGGTTACTTGATGGCGATTTCTGCTATAATATTCCTGGTAGTTTTTTCATATGATATTTATCACCGTGCCTCGACGCTGCTCGCAAAGAACCACCCTCCCCGACCGTAGAGCATCGCAAATATTTGATATGGTTTGGTCTGGTGGACTTCTTATTTACATGACGGGTCCCGCGCGCCGGCGATCAGGGCGTCGCCCCGCGCCTCAGCGCGGCCCGCGCCGACGGTTCATCGCCACCTCATCCTCGGTCAGCTGGAAGCCGACCAGGATGCGGTAATCCTGCACCCGGCGCCCGCCACCGACGGGGAAGGCGATGTCCACCGACTGGGAGATGACGTTGGCGCGCGTGGTGTTCACGGCGAACTGGCCGTTCATGATGAAGCTCTGCCGGTTGATCACCTCGTTGGTGCGGGCATCCAGCAGCGCGATGAACCAGGGCAGTTGGAAGGCACGGGTCGGCGCCGCCGGGCCGCGATCCACCTGGAAGCGGACGGCGATGCTCGAATCGAGCGTCTGGTCGCGCCGGCCGCGGCGGCAGCTGCCGTCGATGCCGGTGACGCGCGCATCCAGCACGAGGGTCGAGAGGTCGGGCGGGCTGTCGGGCTGGTAGCGCGTCAGGTCCGCCACGTCGGCCGGCAGCGTCAGGCTGGGGCAGGGGACCAGCAGGTCATCCAGGCGCGGTCCACCGCAACCTGCCACGGCCATGGCGGCGGCGAGAGACAGACCCAGACCCAGACGCTTCATCATTCGTCCCCGCTTACGTCCCATGTGGCGCTCCGTCTGGCACCGATCGGCGCAAAGCGATAGTGTGGAGGCACCGCAACTCGCCCCCGGAACCCCATCGCATGGCCGCCAAGCCCTCGCTTCATGTCATCCTTGCCGGCCCGCGCGGATTTTGCGCCGGGGTCGACCGGGCGATCAAGATCGTCGAGGAGGCGCTGAAGCGGCATGGTGCGCCGGTCTATGTCCGGCATGAGATCGTCCATAACCGCTTCGTGGTCGAGGCGCTGGAGCGCCAGGGCGCTGTCTTCGTCGAGGAGCTGGACGAAATCCCCGATGACGGCCAGCCCGTCGTTTTCTCGGCGCATGGCGTGCCGAAATCCATCCCGGACGAGGCGCAGCGGCGGCAGATGTTCTTCCTCGACGCCACCTGCCCGCTGGTCAGCAAGGTGCACCGCGAGGCGGAGCATCATTTCTCCCGCAAGCGGCACATCTTCCTGATCGGCCATGCCGGCCACCCGGAGGTGATCGGCACCATGGGCCAGCTGCCCGAAGGCGCCGTGACACTGGTCGAGGACGAGGCGCAGGCCCATCGCGTGAGCCCGCCGGATGGCGCCTCGCTGGCCTTCATCACCCAGACGACGCTCTCCGTGGATGACACGGCCGAGATCGTGCGCGTGCTGCAATCGCGCTTCCCCGAGATCTCGGCGCCGGCGAAGGAGGATATCTGCTACGCGACCACCAACCGCCAGGCGGCCGTGAAGGAAATCGCGCCGCAAGTGGACATGATGATCGTGGTGGGCGCGCCCAATTCCTCCAACTCGGTGCGGCTCGTCGAAGTCGCCGGCCGGGCGGGCTGCGCGAAATCCGTCATGGTGCAGCGCGGGCGGGATCTTGATCTGGCGACGGTGCAGGGTCTCTCGCGCATCGGCATCACGGCGGGCGCCAGCGCGCCCGAGGTCCTGGTCGAGGAAGTGATCGAGCGCCTGCGCGAGGGCTATGAGCTGACCATCCAGGAAATCGTGGTGGCGGAGGAGAAGATCACCTTCAAGCTCCCGGCAGCCCTCGCCTCGGCCTGATTTGTGGCGGTCTATACGGAAGTCTCCGACGAGGCGCTGCGCGCCTTCCTCGGCGAATACGACATCGGCGCGTTGCTGGCGTTCCGCGGCATCGCCGAGGGGGTGGAGAATTCCAACTACGCGCTGAAGACCAGCGCGGGCGACTATGTGCTTACCCTCTACGAGAAGCGCGTGGACCCGCGCGAATTGCCCTGGTTTCTCGGCCTGATGCGGCATCTGGTGGCACATGGGCTTTCCGCCCCCGAACCCGTCGCGGGGCGGGATGGCCAGGCGCTGCGCGAGTTGGCGGGCCGGCCTGCGGCGATCTGCACTTTTCTGCCCGGCGTCTGGCCGCGCCGCATCCGGCCCGAGCATTGCGGGCCGCTCGGCGCGGCACTCGCGGGGCTGCACCTGGCCGGGCAGGGCTTCACGGATGTGCGCCCCAACGGCCTCGGCCCCGCCGCCTGGGCGCCGCTGCTGGAGCGCTGCCGCGCGGATGGCGAGGCGGTGCAGGCCGGGCTGATTGCGGAGCTGGATGGGGCGCTGGCCACCATCCTGGCCGATTGGCCGCAGGCCGGGCGCCTGCCTGTCGGGCAGATCCATGCCGACCTTTTCCCCGACAATGTCTTCTTCCTGGAGGAGGGCGGCAGCCCACGCGTCTCCGGGCTGATCGACTTCTACTTCGCCTGCACGGATCTGCTCGCCTATGACGTGGCGGTCTGCCTGAACGCCTGGTGCTTCGAGGCGGATCGCAGCTTCAACGTGACCAAGGCCCGCGCCATCCTTCGCGCCTACCAGGCGGTGCGGCCCCTGAGCCAGGCCGAATTGGCGGCGCTGCCGGTGCTGTGCCGCGGGGCCTCGATCCGCTTCCTGCTGACGCGCCTCTATGACTGGGTGAACACGCCGCCAGGGGCCATGGTGACGCGCAAGGACCCGCTGGAATACCTGCACAAGCTGCGCTTCTTCGGCCATGCCCAGGGCGTGGAGGCGATCGGTGGCTGAACTCCCCCGCAAGGTCGAGATCTGGACGGATGGCGGCTGCAAGCCCAATCCGGGCCCCGGCGGCTGGGCCGCCATCCTGCGCTTCGGCGAGGTGACGCGCGAACTTACCGGCGCCGAGCGCGAGACGACCAATAACCGCATGGAGCTCACCGCCGCCTGCGCCGCGCTGGAGGCGCTGACGCGCCCCTGCCAGGTCGTGCTGCACACCGACAGCGAATATGTGCGCAACGGGATGGAGCGCTGGATCAAGGGCTGGGTCCGCAACAACTGGCGCAATGCGGCGCGCGACCCCGTGAAGAATTTCGACCTCTGGCAGCGCCTGCTGGCGGCGGCCAAGCAGCATCAGGTGGAATGGCTCTGGGTGCGCGGGCATTCCGGAAATCCCATGAATGAGCGGGCCGATGAATTGGCGACGCAGGCCCGCGAGGGGCTGGGCGGGGGCGGCACGATCAGCCCAAACTGAACCTCTCTCACCGGAGGTTCCCATGCGCCGCCTGCTGCTCGCCGCCCTGCTGGTTCTGCCGCTTCACGGCCAGTCGCAATCCTTCCCTGAACGCCCGCTGACGCTTGTGGTGCCCTTCGCGCCGGGCGGCACCATCGACGTCCTGGCCCGCGTGCTGGCGCCGGAGCTTTCTGCAGCACTGGGCCAGCCGGTGGCGATCGACACGCGGCCCGGGGCGGGCGGCAATCTGGGCGCGGCCTATGTGGCGCAGCAATCACGGCCGGATGGGCACACCATCCTCTTCACCGGGGCGGGGCTGGCCAGCAGCGTCTCGCTCAGCCGGCTCGGCTTCGATCCGGTGCGGGATCTGACACCCGTACTGGGCATGGGGGCCATCCCCTCGCTGCTCGTGGTCTCGCCGCAATCGCCGCATCGGGATGTGGCGTCCCTGCTGGCTGCGGCGCGGGCGGCGCCGGGGCGCGTCAGCTTCGGCTCCTCCGGCCCGGGCACGGGGAGCCACTTGGCTGGCGTGCTGCTGGGGGCGGCGGCGGCCGTCGAGTTGCTGCATGTGCCCTATCGCGGCTCCGGCGCCGTCTATCCCGACCTGATCGCGCAGCGCATCGACATGCTGCTGGACGTCATGGCCTCCTCCATCGGGCAGGTGCAGCAGGGGGCGGTGCGCGCGCTCGGCATCACCTCGCGCACGCGCTCCGACGTGCTGCCCGACGTCGCCGCCATCGCCGAGGCGGTGCCGGGCTATGCCTTCGAGACCTGGGTCGGTCTCTTCATCCGGGCCGGCGCGCCGGAAGCCGTGCAGCGCCGGCTGGAGGTGGCCGCGCTGGCAGCACTCCAGGCCGCCCCGGTGCGCGAGCGGCTGCGGCTCTCGGCCGCGCAACCCATCCCGGCCGAGAGCGCCGCCTTCGCCGCCTATTTCCGCGCCGATGTGGAACGCTGGGCGGAGATGGTGCGCCAGGGCCGCCTGCAACCTTCGGAGTAAGACGCATGGAACCGGCCGACATCATCCTGAGCCGCGGCAAGATCATCACCGCCGATGCGCGCTTCTCCATCGCGGAATCGGTCGCGATCCGCGCCGGCCGCTTCATCGCGGTGGGCGAGGACGCGATGGTCCAGCGCCATGCCGCACCCCATACGCGGCACATCGCCCTCGATGGCCGCGCGGCGCTGCCGGGCCTGATCGACGGCCACGCGCATATGGACCGTGAGGGGCTGAAGGATGTGTTTCCAAGCCTGGCCGGCTGCCGCTCCATCGCCGCCATCCAGGCGCGCATCGCGGAGCTCGCGAAGGACAAGGTGCGAGGCGAATGGATCGTCACCATGCCGGTGGGCGAGCCGCCCTTCTACTGGGACCTGCCGGAATCGCTCGCCGAGGGTCGCTGGCCGACGCGGGCCGAGCTGGATGACGCGGCCCCCCACAACCCCGTCTATATCCGTCCCATCTGGGGGTTCTGGCGGCATTCGCTGCCGCTGGTTTCCCTCGCCAATTCCATGGCGCTGAAGCTGGCCGGCATCACGCGCGAGACGGCGCCGCCGCACCCTTCCGTCACCATCCGCAAGGATGCGGCGGGCGAGCCGGATGGCGTGATCATCGAGCAGGGCTATGTGCCGCTGATGGAGCTGGCTGCGTTCCACATGGCGCCGGGCTTCACGCACGCTCATCGCGTGGCGGGGCTGCCGAAATCGGCGGCGATGTATCACGCCTTCGGCACCACCAGCATCTATGAGGAACATGGCGTCGCGGCCGAATTGCTCGCCGCCTATCGAGAGGTGCATGCGGCGGGGCGCCTCACCATGCGTTCGCACCTGGCTCTCAGCCCCGATTGGCGCGGCATGGAGGGCGTCTCCATGGAGCGGCTGATCGGGGGCTGGGCGCATCAGCTGGCGGGCGCCGGGCTGGGCGATGACATGCTGCGCCTCTCCGGCCTCATCACCGAGATCGGCCGCACGCCGGACAACGCCCTTCGCGCCCAGGCCGCGCCCTATACCGGCTGGGCGGGCTTCAACTACGACATGGGGCTGGATCGCGAACGCGCGAAGGAGATGCTGATCGCCTGCGCGCGGCACGGCATCCGCGCCATCGGCATCTGGCCCAACATGCTCGACCTCTTCGCCGAGGTGAATGAGGTGGTGCCCATCCGCGACCTGCGCTGGGTGCTGGGCCATATCGCGGTGCTGAGCCAGGAGCAGGTGCACCGCATCCGTGACTTGGGCCTCGTGCTCACCACCCACACCAACCGCTACATTTACAAGGAAGGCCATCTTCTGGTGGAGCGGAACAAGCTGCCGGACGAGGACAGCATCTCGCCGCTGCGCTGGCTGGAGGAGGCGGGCGTGACCTATGCGCTGGCGACGGACAACGTCCCCGTCTCGATGTTCTACCCGATGTGGCAGTCCGTCTCGCGGCAGAACATGCACACGCAGCGCGCGGTGGGGGAGGGGCAGGCGATCAGCCGCGAGCGCGCCATCCGCGCCGCGACGAATGCGGGCGCCTTCCTCACCATGTCAGAGCGCGACAAGGGCGCGATCGAGGTGGGGAAGCTCGCCGATCTCGCGGTGCTGACGGCGGATCCGCTGACGGTGGAACTCTCGGCGCTGAAGGATATCGCGGCGGAGATGACGATGGTGGGCGGCGAGGTGGTGCATGGGGGACCGTAGAAGCGCCCCAGACCCCTTTCTTTCAGCTGGGGTCTGGGGCCTTTCGGCCCCAGCCGCCGGAGGCCCCTTTTCTTCCCAGTTCTCCCTCAGTCCAGCCGCAGCCCCAGCCGCTGGATGATCGGCTGCCAGGTGGCCGTCTCCTCGCGGATCAGCCGGGCCATGGTGGCGCGGTCCTGGAAGCGGGGGATGATCCCCTGGCCGTTGAAGATGCCCTGCACGCCCGGGTCATTCACCGCGGTGCGGATGGCGTTCTGCAAGGCCTCCAGGATGGGCTCGGGCGTGCCGGCACGGCCGACGAAGCCCTGCCAGCCGCGCACCACCAGGTCGGGCATGCCCTGCTCGGCCGCCGTGGGCACATCGGGCAGCAGGGGGTGGCGCTCGGTGCCGCCCAGGAAGGCGATGGCACGCACCCGGCCGGCATCCACCTGCGGCTTGGCCAGGTTGATGCCGTCGATCATGAACTGCACCCGCCCGCCCAGCATGTCCTGCAGCGCGGGCGCGCTGCCGCGGTAATGCACCACCTCGATCTGCGTGCCGGATTGCGCGGCGAAGAGCTCGAAGGCGAGCTGCGTGAT
>JAIYCD010000242.1 GCA_027488195.1 Acetobacteraceae bacterium
GTGCCGAGGCGCTGCGGGAGGCCATCGCCCTTGCCGCGCCCGAGGTGGCGGCGCGGCTGGAATCGGACCAGGACCCGGAGAAGCGCATCCATCGCCAGGTCGTGCTGCCCTGGGCGCTGGCCGCGGGTGCGAGCGAGGCCGCGCCCTTGCCGGTGTTTGGCGGCATCCCGGCCCTCGCCTTCCAGGTCGCGATGGTCCGCGCCATCGCCCGGCGCTATGCGGTGGGCGCGGATGGCACGGTCTGGGCCACGCTCCTCACCGTCCTGGGCGGCGGCTTCCTGCTGCGCTACGGGCTGGGGTGGATGCTGCGCCAAGGGTTGAAGCTTGCCCCGATCTGGGGTGCCGCGGCGGCCGCGGCCTGGAGCTTCGCCGTAACCTGCGGCATTGGCGAGGCGGCGATCCGCCTCTGCCGCGAGGAAGCCGCGGGCCGCCAGGCCACGCCCGAGGCCCTTCGCGAGGCCTTCCGGCTGGGCCACCGGGAAGGGGCGGCCCTGCATGGCGCCGGCCGGGGCAGCGCCTCTTTCTGAGCCAGGCCGGCGCTGGACCATCTCGCCCTCGCATGGGAACCTGCGCCCCACCAAAGGGGAGGATATGCAATGGATCTCGGCATCAAGGGCCGCACGGCGGTGGTTTGCGCGGCCTCCAAGGGCCTTGGGCGCGGCTGCGCCTTTGCCCTGGCGCGCGAAGGCGTCTCGCTCGTCATCTCCGCCCGTGGCGGTGAGGCGCTGGAAGCCACCGCCGCCGCCATCCGCGCCGAGACGGGCGTCTCCGTCACCACCGTACAGGGCGATGTGACGACCGAAGAGGGGCGCGCCGCGCTCTTCGCCGCCTGCCCTGAGCCCGACATCCTGATCACCAATGCCGGCGGGCCGCCGCAGGGCGAGTTCTCGCAATTCGAGCTTGAGGATTGGCGCCGCGCGGTGGAGGCGAACATGCTGACGCCCATCGCGCTGATCCGCGCCGTGCTGCCGGCGATGCAGGCGCGCCGCTTCGGCCGGATCCTGAACATCACCAGCTATTCGGTGAAGATGCCGATCGGCCGGCTGGAACTCTCCAACGGCGCCCGCGCCGGCCTGACCGGCGCGCTGGCCTCACTGGCGCGGCGGGTCGCGCCGCACAACGTCACGATCAACCACCTGCTGCCCGGCCCCTTCGACACGGATCGCGTGCGCGGGAATTGGGAGGTGGTGGCCAAGGGCGGCGGCGCGGATGTGGCGGAGCTGGAGCGCCGCGCGGTCGCCGGCATCCCGGCCGGGCGGCTGGGCACGGCGGAGGAATTCGGCGCATTCGCTGCCTTCTTCTGCTCGGTGCATGCGGGCTTCACCACCGGGCAGAGCATCCTGCTGGATGGCGGCTCCTATCCGGGGACGCTGTAACCGCCCTCAGACGCCGGGCGCTGCCGGCCGCAGGGCGGCCGGCTTGCTTCTTTCGCCCTCAAGCGCCGGGCGCTCCCTCCGGTCGCTGGGCTTCGCCGCGCCACGGGTGCTCCCGGCCCGGAGCTCAGTTGGGCGCCGCCGGCCGCTATGCGACCGGATTCGGATGTGTGGCATCCGCCTCGCGCGGATGCGCCATACGCATTCCTGACACGCGCCGGAAACACTCCTGCACTCCGTGGGTCATTTCCGGCATTTCCCCTGACCCCCCGGGGGGCTTTCGGCGGGGTTTCCGGCGCCCCCCGGGGGTGGACGCGAAAAAACTTCGGCCGTTCGGCGAAACTCGCTTGCATCTCCGCGAAACTGGGCCTACATCCCCGATCACAAGACGCAGTACGCACGTGCCTCTGGCCCCAGGCCCACGGAGCTGAGCCCCTGAATAAGGCTTGCCACCGCGGCGCAAGGTTTACGCAACGACGTCAAGCGTTCTGGCAACCCCGTGGCTCACGCTGCGGTTTTTTTCTGGTCGCTGGTTCGTTCGACCGTTTCGTCAATCTGGGGCCACCCCCGAAGGGGGCGGTTCCACATGTTTGTGGAGTATCGTGCGATGACCCCGAAGGTCGCTCGCTACCTGGCCGATCATCAGCCGGCCACGCCCTGCCTCGTGCTGGACGTGGATCGCGTTGCGCATAATTTCGGCCGGCTGCGGCAGGCGATGCCGCTCGCGCGCATCTACTACGCGGTGAAGGCGAACCCGGCGGCGCCGATCCTGGATCGGCTGGTCGGCCTTGGCTCCTATTTCGACGCCGCCTCCTTCCAGGAGGTCTCGATGTGCCTGGCCGCCGGCGCGGAGCCGGACGCCATCTCCTATGGCAACACCATCAAGCGCGAGCGCGACATCGCCGCCGCCTATGCGGCCGGCGTGCGCATGTTCGCCTTCGACAGCGAGATGGAGCTGGAGAAGCTGGCGCGTTCCGCCCCGGGCAGCCGCGTCTATTGCCGCATCCTCGTCGGCAATGACGGCGCCGAATGGCCGCTCAGCCGCAAGTTCGGCTGCGAGGTCGAGATGGCGCGCGCGCTGATGATCCGCGCGGCGGAGATGGGCCTCGATGCCTTCGGCCTTTCCTTCCATGTCGGCAGCCAGCAGACCAAGACCGCGGCCTATGAGGCGGCGATCGCCAAGGTCGCCATGCTCTTCACCGACCTGGCCGATGCCGGCGTGAAGGTGCGCATGGTCAATCTCGGCGGTGGCTACCCCGTGCGCTACAAGGCGGAAGTCCCCGAGATCGACGATTTCGGCTCCGCCATCATGGGCGCCATGGTCGAGCATTTCGGCAATGCGATCCCCGAGATCGTGATCGAGCCGGGCCGCTTCCTGGTGGCCGATGCGGGCGTGGTCTCGTCCGAGGTCGTGCTGGTCAGCCGCAAGGCCGAGAATGACCCGGTGCGCTGGGTCTATCTCGATATCGGCCGCTTCGGCGGGCTGGCGGAGACGGAGGGCGAGTCGATCAAATACGCCTTCCAGACCCCGCATGATGGCGGCGCCGAAGGCCCCGTCACCATCGCCGGCCCGACCTGCGACAGCACGGACACGCTCTATGAGAAGTCCAACTATCGTCTGCCGATGGCGCTGACCGCCGGGGACCGCGTGGAGCTGCTGGCCACCGGCGCCTATGTGACGACCTATGCGAGCCAGAAGTTCAACGGCTTCGAGCCGCTGGCCGAACACTACATCTGAGTGTGTCGGGGGCGCTTCGGGCGCCCCCGATCACCCCGCCGCTCGCGCCACGGGCGCCCAGCGCGCCGTCTCCTCCACCACGAAAGCCTGCATCTGCGCGCTGCTCATGTTGCCGAGCGATGCGAGGCCCAGCGCGTCCATGCGCTCGCGCACCACGCCCTCCTGCATCGCCGCCTGGCAGACCTCGTTGATGCGCGCCGCGATGGCGGGCGGGATTCCGGCAGGGCCGGCCAGCAGGAACCAGTTGTTGGCCACCACCGAGGGGAAGCCTGATTCCCGCACCGTCGGCACATTCGGAAAGATCCCGATCCGCTCGGCGCTGGTGAAGGCCAGCGCCCGGAGCGAACCCTGCCGCACCGAGCCCGCATGCGCGCCGATCGTATCCCAGAGCGAGGTGACGTCCCCGGACAGCACGGCCGCCTGCGCCTCCGGTGCGCCGCGGAAGGGGATGTGCAGCAGCTTCACCCCCACCGCCTGCTCGAAGAGCATGCCGGCCAGATGCCCGATGGAGCCGGCGCCGGAATTGCCGAAGCTGAGCCCCTCCGGCCGCGCGCGGGCGGCCGCCGCATAGTCCTGGATCGTCTGGTAGGGGCTTTGCGTGCGCACCGCGCAGACGATGGGCGCGCCGCCGAACATGGTGATGTAGGTGAAGCTCTCGGGCCGGTAGGTGATGTTGCCCATCAGCGTGGGCGCCACGGTCAGAGGGCCGGTGTTGGTGATGAGCAGGGTGTGGCCATCGGGTGCGGCCTGGGCCGCCTGCGCCGTGCCGACCGAGCCGCCGGCGCCGGGCCGCGCCTCCACCACGAAGGGCTGGCCGAAGGCGCGCTCCAGCCGCTCGCTCATCAGGCGCATCACCACATCCGTGGTGCCGCCGGGCGAATAGGGGTTGATGACGCGCACCGGGCGGCTCGGCCAGGCGGGCTGGGCCGAGACGGTCATGGGCGCCGCGAGGGCTGTGCCCAGAATCAGGCGGCGGGACAGGCGCATGGGCTCACTCCTGCTGAAAGGCGCGGCAGAATCCGGGAAAACCGGGCCGCGCCTTCAGGTCAGAGCGATTTCCATGCCAGGGCTGTCAGCCCTTGGCGGCGACCACCACCATGGCGGGCTTCAGCAGGCGGCCATTCAGCGTCCAGGCGCTGGTCCAGGCCTGGATCACCGTGCCGGGCTCCACGCCTTCGGGCGCCGGCGCCTCGCTCATCGCCTGGTGCAGCTCGGGGTCGAAGGGCTGGCCCTCGGCCGGCTTGCGGTGCACGCCGTGGGTTTCGAGGCGCTGCAGCAGGAAGCGCTCCACGCCTTCGAAGCCGCCGCGCATCTTGCCGATGATCTCGGCCTCGCCCTCTTCGGCGCGGGGCAGGAGGTCGATGCCGCGGCGCAGGTTTTCCGCCACTTCCGTCATGTCGGTGGCGAATTTCTGCACGGCGTAGTTGCGCGCCTTCTCCACCTCGTCCTTGCCGCGGTTGCGGACGTTCTGGACTTCGGCCTCGGCGCGCAGCCAGCGATCCTTCATCTCGGCCAGCTCGGCCTCGAGGGTGGCGATGCGCTCCTCCGGCCCAGGGGAAGACGGCGGGGCGGGGGCGGCGGTCGTGTCGGGGGATTCCGGCGCGGTGTCGGCCGGGGCGGGGGTCTGAGCTTCGGTCATGCGGTTCAGGTAAGCGCGAGGCGGCGCGGGATCAACCCAGCAGCCGGCCAATGACGCGCGCGGTGTAGTCCACCACCGGGATCACCCGGCCGTAATTGATGCGCGACGGGCCGATCACGCCGATCGCGCCCACGATCTTCTCCTGCGCGTTGCGGAAGGGCGCCACCACGACGGAAAGCCCGGCGGTGGAGAAAAGCCCGCTCTCCGCGCCGATGAAGATCTGCACGCCCTCGCCCCGGTGCGCCAGTTCCAGCAGCTTGAGCGTGGTCTCCTGTGCCTCCAGCCGCTCGAACAGGGCCTGGATCTCCTGCACGCGGGTCAGGTTCTCCATGTTCTCGAGCAGGCGGGCCTGGCCGCGCAGGATCAGCGATCCGCTGCCGCCGCCGGCCCAGGTCGCCATGCCGGCCTCCACCACCTGGGTGGTGAGCGCATCGAGCGCGCTGCGATTAGCCGCGATCTCCTGCGTCACATTGGCGCGGGTCTCGTCCAGCGTGCGGTCGGAGAGGCGGGCATTCAGGTAGTTGCCGGCCTGGACCAGCGCCGAGGGTGGCAGGCCGGGCGGCACCTCGATCACGCGGTTCTCGACGCGGCCATCCCCCTGCACCAGCACCACCAGGGCGCGGCCCGGGCCGAGGGGGACGAATTCGATATGGCGCAGCGGCGCCTCGCCCTTGGGCGCCACGACGAGGCCGGCCGCACCCGCGAGGCCCGAGAGCATCTGCCCCGCCTCGGCCAGCGTGTCCTGGAGCGAGCGGCCATGGGCGGCGCAGCGGGCGGCGATCTCGGCGCGCTCCTCCTCGGCCAGGTCGCCGAATTCCAGCAAGCCATCCACGAAGAGGCGCAGGCCCTGCTGCGTCGGCAGGCGGCCGGCGCTGGTGTGCGGCGCGTAGAGCAGCCCGGCCTCTTCCAGATCGGCCATGACGTTGCGGATGGAGGCGGGCGAGAGGTTCAGCGGCAGGCGGCGCGAGAGGGTGCGGCTGCCCACCGGCTCGCCGGTCGCGACATAGACCTCCACCAGCTCGCGCAGCACGGCGGTCGAGCGGGGGTCCAATGCGCTGGTGGCGATACTCGGCACCGCGAAGAGTGGTGTCTTGATGGGGGTGTGCATCGCTGGAGATAGCTTGGTTATCCGGGGGGCATTGGTCAACCTTTACCGGCCTCGCCCCTGGTCAGAGGGCCCGGCTTTGCCTATTGCGGCCCCAGAAAACCAGAGGATTGCCCCACATGCGCCCATCCGGCCGCGCCCCCGACGCCCTGCGCAGAATCTCCATCGAAACCGGCATCGCCAAGCATGCGGAGGGCTCCTGCCTGATCCGGATGGGCAATACCGAGGTGCTCTGCGCCGCCAGCCTCGAAACCCGCGTGCCGCCCTTCATGCGCAACCAGGGCCTGGGCTGGGTGACCGCCGAGTACGGCATGCTGCCCCGCGCCACCCACACCCGCGGCGACCGTGAGGCCGCGCGCGGCAAGCAATCCGGCCGCACGCAGGAGATCCAGCGCCTGATCGGCCGCAGCCTCCGCGCCGTGACGGACCGCAAGGCGATGGGCGAGATGACGGTGACGCTCGATTGCGACGTGATCAACGCCGATGCCGGCACCCGCTGCGCCGCCATCACCGGCGCCTGGGTCGCGCTGCACCTGGCCTTCCAGCACGCCCGCCGCCACAACATCATGAGCAGCATCCCGCTGACCGACCATGTCGCCGCCATTTCCTGCGGCATCGCGGGCGGCGAGGCGATCCTCGACCTCGACTATGCCGAGGACAGCACGGCCGATGCGGATGCGAATTTCGTGCTCTCGGGCAATGGCAATTTGATCGAGGTGCAGGCGACGGCCGAGGGCGCGCCTTTCTCCGAAGCGCAGTTCCTCGCCATGCTGGACATGGCGCGCGACGGCGTGGCGCAGCTGGTCGCGGCGCAGAAGGCTGCTGTCGGGCTGTGAGGAAGCTCGCTCCGGGCAAGCTGGTCCTGGCCAGCCACAATGCGGGCAAGCTGCGCGAGTTTTCCGCGCTGCTGGCCCCCTTTGGCCTGGAGCTGGTCTCGGCCAGCGCGCTCGGCCTGCCCGAGCCCGCCGAGACGGGCACGACCTTCATCGAGAATGCCGGCATCAAGGCCCTGGCCGCGACGCGCGCGACCGGGCTGCCCGCGCTGGCCGATGACAGCGGCGTGGCCGTGGCGGCGCTGGGCGGGGCGCCGGGCGTCTATACGGCGGATTGGGCGATGCGCCCGGACGGCACACGGGACTATGCCGCCGCGATGGCGCGCATCGCCGCCGAGGATCGCAGCGCGCGCCGGCGTTGCGCCTTCGTGGCCGTGCTGGTGCTGGCCTGGCCGGATGGCCATACCGAGGCCTTCGAGGGGATCTGCCCCGGGCATTGGGTGGCGCCGCCGCGCGGCGCGCGGGGCTTCGGCTATGATCCGATGTTCGTGCCTGATGGCGCCATGCTCACCTTCGGCGAGATGACGCCCGAGGAGAAGGCGCGGCACAGCCACCGGGCGCGGGCCTTCGCCGCGCTGGCGAAGGGATGCCTGGGTTAAGGCTGGATCGAAGGTCCAGGAAACTTGAGTTTCCTGGCGGGAGAGCGCGAGAGGGCAGAGCCCTCTCGCATAGGTCTCAGCCAGCCTTCTTGAGGAAGCCCGCGAAGGCCGCCTGCGCCTCGGGGCTGCGCAGCCTTTCGCCGAAGCTGACGCGCTCCGCCGCCATCGCGGCCTTCACCGCTTCCATATGCGGCGCACGGATCAGGCGCTTGGATTCCTGCACCGAGCCGGGCGGCAGGGCGGCCAGCGTGGCGGCCATCTGCGCCGCCGTCGCTTCCACCTCGTCATCGGCCACGGCGCGCGTGGCGAGGCCCGCGGCCGCCGCATCGGCGCCGCTGAAGCCCGCACTCGCCAGCAGCCACCAATTGGCGACGGCGGGGCCAACGCGGGCGGGCATGAGCAGCGAGGAACCGGCCTCGGGGCAGAGGGCGAGGCGCGTGAAGGGCATCATCAGCCGTGCCGTGGCACTCGCCACCACCACGTCGCAATGCAGCAGCAGGGTGGTGCCGATGCCGACCGCATTGCCGCGCACGGCAGCCACGACGGGCTTCTGGAAGGCGAGGATGGCTTCGAGGAAATCGAAGGCGGCGCCGGGGTCCTTCGGGTCGCGCTCGCCGGCCTTGGCGAAGTCGCCAATATCATTGCCGGCGGTGAAATCAGCGCCACCGGCCAGCAGCACAACATGCACGGCCGCATCGGCCGCCGCCGCATGCAGGCCGGCGGCCATGCCGCGGTACATGTCGCGCGTGAGCGCGTTCTTCTTCTCCGGCCGGTTGAGGCGGATGGTCATGACGGCGCCGTGGCGCTCGGTCAGCACATGGTCAGTCATCGCGTTTCCCCTTCTTGTGAAGGAAGTAGATCAGAAGATCGCGGCGAAGGGGAGGATGCGGATGGGCAAGCCCGGCGCCAACTCCGTCACATCCTCCGGCAGTTCGGCGAAGCCATCGGATTGGGTGAGCGAGGTGAGCAGCCCCGCCCCCTCGCGCGGAAACTTCTGGGCGACCAGACCCGCTGCGGTTTCGGCGAGGGTCACGCGCACATATTCGCGGCGACCCAGCTTCTTGCGATAGGCGAAGCCGCTGACGGCCGGAACCCGCAGCAGCGCCTCGGGCGCCGCACCCGCCAGCCGCAGCGCCAGCGGCCGCACCAGGTGCAGGAAGGTGACGACCGCCGCCACCGGATTGCCCGGCAGCCCCACCATGGGCACGCCGTTCACCACGCCCATCGCCGCCGGCCGCCCCGGTTTCACCGCGAGCCGCCAGAAGACAAGCTTGCCCGCGCCCTCGATCGCAGCGCGGACGTGATCCTCCTCCCCGGTCGAGACGCCGCCCGAGGTGACCAGCAGGTCCTGCGTGGCGCTGGCGGCGTGCAACGCGCGGGACGTCTCGGCCGCGTCATCGGGCAGGATGCCGAGGTCGGTCACCTGCACCGGCAGCCGCGCCAGCATGGCCATCAGCGTGAAGCGGTTGCTGTCGAAGGTCTGCGCCGGGCCGAGCGTGGCGCCGGGCGAGGCCAATTCATCGCCCGTGGAGAAGACGCCGACGCGCAGCAGTGGCCGCACGGGGAGTGTGGCGAAACCAAGGGCGGCGGCGAGGCCAAGCTCCGGCGCGCGCAGGCGGCGACCCTCCGGCAGGGCTTCGCTGCCCCCCGGCACGTCCTCGCCGGCCGGGCGTGCGTTCGCGCCGCGCTTGAGGCCGGGCGGCAGCAGCAGCGCATCCCCGTCCAGCCGCGCATCCTCCTGCATCATCACCGTGTCGGCACCCTCGGGCATGGGCGCGCCCGTGAAGATGCGTGCGGCGGTGCCGGGGGCGACTTGCACGCCCGAATGCCCGGCGGCGATGCGGCCGGCCAGTGTCAGGCGCGTCTCGCCCTTCAGCGAGAGATCGGCATGGCGGAAGGCGTAGCCATCCACCGCCGAATTAAAGAAGGGCGGCAGCGGCGTCTGCGCCACCAGGGGGCGGACCAGCACGCGGCCCAGCGCCTCGCGCAGCGGCGTGTCTTCCAGGCCCGGCAGCGGCGTGACGCGCTCCAGGATCAGCGCCTGTGCCGCCTCCACCGTGAGCAGCGGACCACCGAAGGCGAAGCAGTCATCGGAGAGCTGCGCCATGGCTCAACCCCACCTGGCCGCAACGCGCAGCGCCGCATCAGCGATGGCGGGAATGTCGTCCAGCGACACCCAGCCGGGCGCGCCGGGCGGCGGCGCCACGTCGCTCGCGACCGCGCCGATGCGCGGATCCTCGGGGTGCAGCCAGGGCTTGCCGTTGGCGGCGCGGTGCACCTCGATCTTGGGATGCGCCTCGCGCTTGAAGCCCTCGATGATCACGAGATCCACCGGGGCGAGATGGGTGAGCAATTCAGCGAGGCCGGGTTCCGGCGCATCACGATGCTCGGTCATCAACGCCCAGCGCTTGGCGGAAGCGACGAGCACCTGGGAGGCGCCGGCCGCGCGGTGCTCCCAGGAATCCTTGCCCGGCTGGTCCACATCGAAGGCGTGGTGCGCGTGCTTGAGGGTGGAGACGCGAAGCCCGCGCCCCCGCAATTCCGGAATGAGTCGGGTGAGCAGCGTGGTCTTGCCCGCGCCGCTCCATCCCGCGAGGCCGATGATGCGCATCAGGGCCTTTCAAACCCCCAGGCGCGGCGCGTCAAGCATCCGCTCAGAAGCGATAGGCGATGCCCGCCGTGATGGTCTGGAACGTGGCGAAGTTGTAGGTCGTGTCATTGTCCACGCCGCCGGTCAGCATGCGCCAGCCCAGCGTCGCCTGCCATTGCGGCGTCAGATCGAAGCCGGCGCGCAGGCCGAGATCCACCGCACTGCCCTGGGACGCGGCCAGCCCGTCCACCTCGCCCATCAGGCTCAGGCGTGGGGCGATCCGCCAGTCGAAGCTCGCATGCAGCAAGGGCACGAAGCCGACATTGGAATCACCGCGCGTGATGCCGTTCTGGCTGAGGCGGATCTCGGCGTCGCGGATCAGGCCAGTGAGGCCGATGCGCAGGCGGAAATCGGGCGTCTGGACCAGGGTGTAACGCCAGGTCGCGCGCCAGGTGTCGAAGCGGTAGTCGCCCGTGGTGCGCAGGCCGGGCGCGAAGGTGGTATTGGCGAAGTTGGTGGGGCCGAGCAGCGTGCCCGAGCCCTCGTTGCGCAGGTACTGGTAGGCGACGAGGAAGCCGTGCCGCTCCCACGGGTCCCAGGCCATCGTCGCGCGGAAGAAGGGCGAGACAGGGTCACCCTGCAAAGCGTTCAGGTTGAATTGCGTGCCGGTGTTGCCGGGGTTGCGGACCTGGTTCTTGGTCTGGAAGGTGGCGCCCGATTCCAGGTCCAGGCGCCAGGCCTGCCGCTCCTGCGCAACCGCGCCGAAGCAGACGAAGACGGCCATCGCCGGGGCGATGGCCGCGAGTGTGACACAACGCATGAGAACCCCCACCAGAAAGATGACGATTCTGTAATCCAGAACCGCCCTGGCGCGAAGGGATCAGTGCTACTCGGCGGGCTTCACGCCGGAGGGGGCGACGACCTGCCGGGCCTTGGCCATCTCCTGCTCGACCCAGAGGCTGTGGTGCTCCTTGGCCCAGTTCAGGTCCACCTCGCCGGTGCCCATGGCATCGAAGGCGCCTTCCATGCCGACCGAGCCGATGTAGATATGCGCGATCATCGCCGCCACCATCAGCACCGAGAGGATGGAGTGGATGATGTGCGCCAGCTGCATGTCGGCCACGCCGAACTCGCCCCAGAAGGGGAAGATCAGGAAGTAGCCCGAGGCCGCGACGATGCCGCCGCCCAGCACGGTGATCCAGAACACCATCTTCTGGCCGCCATTGAAGCGGCCCGCCTTGGGATGGCCCTTGCCGATGAGGCCACCGCCCATCTTGAACCACTCGATGTCACGGCCATTCGGGATGTTGTCCTTCACCCAGAGCAGCAGCATCACGACGATACCGAGCGTGAAGGGGAAGGCCACGAAGTTGTGCGCGATCTTGCCCCAGAGCGAGACCTCGGCGAAGGCGTAGGGGCCCATGATCGGCAGCAGGACATGCCGGCCGAAGGTCAGGTTCAGGCCCGTCAGACCCAGCACGATGAACGAGGAGGCGACCATCCAGTGATTCGCGCGCTCCAGCATGTTGAAGCGGCTGATGGTGCGGCCGGCCATCCCGCCCTCGACCGTGATGCGGCCACGCGTGGCGTAGAAGGCGATGAGGATGAGGAGCATCCCGCCCACCGCGATGCCGCCCACCCAGGCCAGCGTCACATTGTGGAAGTCACGCCAGGCCTTGCCCTGCGGCTGGATCAGCACTTCCGAACGCGCATCGGGGATGGTGGTGCGGCCTTCGACGCGGCCGCCCTGCAGCAGGCGCTGCATTTCCATCTCGTCGGCGTTCACCGTGCCGCGGCCGGAGCCGGCCTGGCTCGGCGCGTTCTGCGCAAAGGCCGGCGCGAGGCTGACGGTGGAGAGCGCGAGCAGAAGCACCAGGAAGGGTGCGAGAATGAGGCGTTTCATGTGCATTCCTCCGGAAGGTTTCCGCCTCCCTTGAAAACTTGGCCCCGGCTCTCGCCGGGGCCTTAACCAGATCAGGTGGTGATGTTCTCGCGATAGGCCGTGCGCCAGCCCCAGGCACCCGAGCCATAGCCGCGGCGCTGCACGCGCTCGCGGTAGATGGTGGCGATCATCTCGCCATCGCCGGCCAGCAGCGCCTTGGTGGAGCACATCTCGGCGCAGAGCGGCAGCTTGCCCTCGGCCAGGCGGTTGCTGCCGTACTGCGTGTACTCCAC
>JAIYCD010000277.1 GCA_027488195.1 Acetobacteraceae bacterium
CGCCTGCTTCGACGCCTGGGCGCGGGAGCTGGTCGAGACCGGCTGGCTGCACAACCACGCGCGCATGTGGTTCGCCAGCATCTGGATCTTCACGCTCCGCCTGCCCTGGGAGCTGGGGGCGGAGTTCTTCCTGGCCCATCTGGCGGATGCGGATGCGGCCTCCAACACACTCTCCTGGCGCTGGGTCGCGGGCATCCAGACGCCGGGGAAACACTACCTGGCGCGGGCCGAGAATATCGCCCGCTTCACCGAGGGGCGGTTCGATCCGCGTGGCCAGCTGGATGAGGCCGCCTTGCCCCTCGAAGCGCCACCCCCGCCGCCGGCCGGCCGCCTGCGCGCTGCCGACGCGCCGCCCGCCGGCCGCGTCGCCCTCCTGCTGCACGAGGATGATCTCGGCTTCTGGCCAGAGGGATGTGAGGTGGTGGCGGTGGCCGGGCTGATCTGTCCGGCCGAGCGAAGCCATCTGGGCGTGGGCCGCGTGGCGCGCAACTTCACCGAGCGTGCCGCCGCCGATGCGCTGCATCGGGCGGGGCTACGCATCGGCCATCCGGCAACGCGCCTCGCGCCCGAGGGGCTGGCCGACTGGGCGCGGGCGCATGGCGTGACGCGGATCGTCACCCCCTGGGCGCCGGTAGGCTGGACGTGCGGGGTGCTGGATGGCGCAGAGGCCCTGTGCTCGGAACCGGGCCTCAGCCTGCACCGCCTCCGCCGCATATGGGACGAGGCCTGCTGGCCGCTCGCCCAGCGTGGCTTCTTCCCGTTCCGCGCCGAAATCCCGCGCCTCATCAAGGAGCTGCGCCCACACGCCCCTTGACGTCGAGGCCCGATCGCGCCCATCTGACGCTAATGTTTACGGCGTTTACATCATGCGATCCCGGCAAAAACCTCCTGGCTGCTCTTCCTGCCGCAAGGCGGAGCCTTGCAGCGGGGGCGCCGCGTCGCGATGTTGGGGGCATGGACCGAAAGCGCCACTCGCCGAGCCGGCTCGTCGCGAGCATGCCGATGCCCCTCCGGGTGTTCCTGGGGCTTGGACTGCTTGGCCTTTGCGCCTGGCTGCCAGCCGCCGTCGCGCTGTTCCGCTGACCATGGGCCTGCGCCGCGCCGTCAAGCGCCAGATGCGGCAAGCCATCGGGCAGCCCATCTTTGGCTGGCGCGTCTGGCTGCTGCCCTTGTTCTTCTGGCCGCTTGCCCTCGACATCCCGGTCGAGATCATCCGCGGGGGCGGCACGCGCCTCGTCGGCGCCCTGCTGGGTCTCGGCCTGGCCTGGTATGCGGCCGCCCTCATGGCGCGGGGCCAGCGGCGGAAGGGCGCCCAGCTCTTCGGCGTCGCGGCGGGGCTGAGCGCAGGCCTTGCCGCGGGCATCACGCCGCCCATCGCCGTCGGCCTCGGCTTCGGCGCCTGGTTCGGCGCGCGCTTGCTCACCGAGGACCTACCCGAGGCGGCGCCACCACCGCCGCCCAGGCCCGCGGAACCCGCCCGGCCCGATGCGCTGGAAGGCCCCCGCGCGCAACTCTCGCGCATCGCCGGTGCAGCCCCCCGCCTCCCGCTCGGCACGCTGCTGCTGGAAGCGGCCGGTGCCATGCAGGGCGTGGTGGACGATCTTGAGGCGCGCCCCGCGCGGCTGCATGAGGCGCGCCGCTTCCTGGCCGTGCAACTCGACGGCCTGTCGCGCATCGTGGACCGGCTGGAGGCCGGGGCGGCACCGCCCGAAACCCTGCCCAGCCTGCTGACCGACCTTGCCGCCTCCGCCCGCAAGCTGCGCAGCGAATTGCGCATGGCCGAGAGCGAGGCCCTCGAAATCCAGGTGAAGGTGCTGGCCGAACGGCTGCGCCAGGAGGAAAGATGAGCGACATCCAAACCACGGGGCAGCCCATCCGCGAGGAAGAGGTCACCCGCCTCGCCGCCGCGATCGACCTGAAGGACCCGGGCACCATCCTGCGCTTCGGCGCCGCCGCGCAAAGCCGCGCCCAGGCCGCGGCCGATGCCATGCTGGAAGGGGCCCAGAACCGCGAGACGGGGGAGGCGGGGCAGACCCTCTCCTCCATGCTGACGACGCTGCGCGGCTTCGACGTCTCGGGCCTCGCCGAGAAGCGCGGCTTCTTCCAGCGCATCTTCAACAAGGCTGGCTCCGAGGCCACGGCCATCGTCCAGCGCTACGAAGGCGTGCGTGACCAGGTGCAGGTGATCGGCGACAAGCTCGACCAGCACCGCACCAAGCTGTTGGAGGACGTGGAACGCCTGGAACGCCTCTACGTCGCCACGCTCGACTGGTTCCACGCCCTCGCCGACCACATCGAGGCCGGCGAGCGCGTGCTGAAGCACACGGATGACGTCATCATCCCCGCCTTGGCCGAAGCCGCGACCGTGGAGGGCGATCCGCTCGCTCCCCAGGCGCTGCGCGATGGCCGCGCCGCGCGCGATGAACTCGAGCGCCGCGTCCATGACCTCCGCCTGACCCGCCAGGTCGCCATGCAGGCGCTGCCTTCGATCCGCCTGATCCAGGAGAACGACAAGGCGCTTTCCGCCAAGATCCAGTCCGTCCTCGCGAACACAGTCCCGCTCTGGTCGCAGCAGCTGGCCCAGGCGCTCGCCATCCACCGCATGCGCGAGGCCGGCCAGGCCGTGAAGGCCGCCACCGACCTGACGAACAAGCTCCTCGTCGCCAATGCCGAGACCCTGCGCGCCGGCAACGCCGAAGCCCGCCGCGAACTGGAACGCGGCACCTTCGACATGGAGGCCATCAAGCAGGCCAACGCCGCCCTCGTCGGCACCATCGAGGACAGCCTGCGCATCGCCGACGAAGCCCGCACCCAACGCCGCACCGCGGAAGCCGAACTGGCCAAATGCGAACAGGACATCCGCCGCGCGCTCAGCGCCGCCCGCGCGCGCGAGCAAGCCGGCCCGCCGGCGCGCGGCTGAGGCGGGCGCGCCTTGAGAGGGGCTTTGCCCCTCTCAAACTCTCCCCACCAGGGGCCGAGGCCCCGTGGACCCCAGGATAAGGGGATTGTTGGGAGAGGGGCGTCGTCCGCGCGCCCTTGATCGAGGGCGCGCCATGCCCCTCTCCCAACAATCCCCATTCGCGGTTCCCAAAGGCCCCCGGCCTTTGGTGGAGGGAGGTCTGGAGGGAGGCAAAGCCTCCCTCCAGGGTGCTGCCCGCCTCAGCTCCGCGCCAGGCCGGCCGCTTTCATCGCGTCGCCGAGCGAGGCGTCGGCGGCGGCGAGGTGTCGGCCGAAGCCATCGGCGTCGGCGTAGCTCATGCCGAAGCCGCGGTTGTTCATGAACTCGGTGTATTCGGCCGAGCGGAAGACGCGGCCGAGGGCGCCGTTCATGGCCGTGCGGACTTCGGCCGGCAGGTTGAGCGGGCCTGCGATGCCCCGCCAGGCGCCGGTCGCGTAGTCGATGTTCATCGCTTCCTTGAGCGTCGGGATATTGGGGAAGACGCCGAGGCGTTCGTTCGACATCACGGCGAGGGCGCGGGCGCGGTTGGCGTCCAGCATGGCGCGGGCTTCGACGACGGAGTTGGTGGTGAAGTCGAGCCCTCCCGCGGCCAGGTCCTGCATGGCGGGGGCGGCGCCGTTCGACGGCACCCAGCGGACATGTGCGGCGGGCAGGCCCATGGCCATGAGCCAGCCGGCCAGCGCCAGGTGCCAGATGCCGCCCTGTCCGGTGCCACTGGATTTGAGCTGGCCCGGGCGGCTCGCGCGGATGGCGTCGGCGAGTTGGCGGACATTCTGGTAGGGCGCGTTGACGTTGACCTGGATGCCCGGCGGATCGTTGTTCATGAGGCCGAGCGGCGTGTAGTTGCGGAAGGTAAGCTCCGTCAGGCCCTGCCAGTGGAGCATGCAGATCTCGGCCGTGATCATGCCGAGCGTGTAGCCATCGGGCGCGGCGGAAGCGATGGCGGCGTGGCCCACCACGCCCGAGCCGCCGGTGCGGTTGATGACGTTGAAGGGCTGGCCCAGCTCCCTCTCCAGCAGGTTCGCGATGATGCGCACCACGGCGTCGGTGCCGCCGCCCGCGGCCCAGGGGCAGAGGAGCTGCACGGGCCGGACGGGCCAGCGCGCCTGCCCGAAGGCCGGCGCGGCGACGAGGGCGGGTGCGGCGCCGAGGATGAGGCGGCGAGAAGTGGTGGTCATGTTGTCTCTCCCTTTTCGTTGTTGGTTCAGACTGTGGCGCGGCGGCGTGAGAGCCGCATCCAGATCCAGGCGCCGAGCGGCCAGAGCAGCGCGCTGATGGTCAGTGCTGCGAGGAACGAGGAGACGGGCCGCTCGAAGAAGGGCATCACGTCGCCATCGGATTTGATGAGGCTGGTGACGAAATTCTGCTCCAGCATGTTGCCCATGACGATGCCGAGCACGAGGGCGGCGACGGGATAGCCGTTCTTCTCCATGACGAAGCCGAGGATGCCGAAGATGCCCACCAGCAGCACGGAGAACAGGTTGTTCCCCGTGGCGAAGGCGCCGACGGCACAGAGCAGCAGGATGACGGGCATGACGGCCGAGCGCGGCGCGCGCAGCACGGTGGAAGCGAGCCGGATCATGATGATGCCGAGCGGGATCATGATGATATTGGCCAGGATGAAGATGATGTAGAGCGCGTACATGCTGGAGGCGCGCTCGGTGAAGAGCGTCGGCCCCGGGTTCAGCCCCTTCATGTAGAGCACGCCGATGGCGATCGCCGTGATGGTGTCACCGGGAATGCCAAACAGCAGGGAGGGCACCCAGCCCGAGGCGAGGGAGGCATTGTTTGAGGCGCCGGCCTCCACCAGCCCTTCGGGGTGGCCGGTGCCGAATTTCTCGGGCTCTTTGGAGAACTTCTTGCTCATGGCGTAGCTGACCCAGGCCGCCATGTCGGCGCCGGCCCCGGGCAGCACGCCGATGATGATGCCGACGAAATTGCCCCGCCACATCGGCCATTGGTACTTCTTCGTCAGCGCCCATTGGTTTGCCAGGATGGAGCCGAATATGCGCTTGGGCAGCTTGGGCGGTTCCGCGCTCGCCATGGCGCGCATGACCTCGCTCACGGCAAAGACGCCGACGAGGGCCGGGATGGGCTCGATGCCCCCCAGCAGATCCGGGATGCCGAAGGTGAAGCGCGGCGTGCCGGCGGGATTCTCCATGCCGATGCAGGCGATGAGCAAGCCCAGCAGCATCGAGGCGATCGCCTTGATGGGCGAGGAACGCGCGACCAGCGTGGCGCACATCAGCCCCAGCAAGGCAAGCCAGAAATACTCATAGGTCGAGAAGGAGAGCGCCACCTCGGCCAGCGCCGGCGCCAGCACCATGAGGGAGATGGTGCCGACGATGCCGCCAATCGCGCTGAACCAGAGGCCCGCACCCAGCGCCAGCTCCGCCTGGCCCTTGCGGGTCAGCGCATAGGCCTCATCGGTATAGGCGGCTGAGGCGGGCGTGCCGGGGATGCGCAGCAGCGCGCCCGGAATGTCGCCCGAGAAGATCGCCATGGCCGAAGCCGTGATGATGGTGGCGATGGCCGCGATCGGCGAAAGCCAGAAGGTGACCGGCACCAGCAGCGCGGTGGCCATGGTGGCCGAAAGCCCCGGCAGGGAGCCCACGACCAGGCCATAGATGGCGGAGGCGAAGATGGCGATCAGCACGTCCGTCGCCATCACCAGGCGGAAGCCTTCGAGGAGCGGCTCCATCTACCAGGGCGCCGCCAGCAGGCCCTCGGGCAATGGCACCCGAAGCAGCTTGTAGAAGGCCAGGTGCACCAGCAACGGCGCCACGATCGCCACCGGAATGGCAATGGAAAG
>JAIYCD010000314.1 GCA_027488195.1 Acetobacteraceae bacterium
AGCATGTAGGTGTCATAGGTCCAGTGGATGGTGTTGGGCGAGCATTGCGCGCCCGTCAGGTCGCTCGTCGCGGCGGAGGAGTTCAGGAAGATCTTGTTCCGCTCGCGCACGATGGTGTTCACCGCCAGCGCCACCGAGGAGGTCGGCACGTCGAGGATCACGTCCACATTGTCGCGGTCGATCCACTGGCGGGTCAGGGTGGCGCCGACATCGGGGCGGTTCTGGTGGTCGCCCACCACCACCTCGACATTCACGCCGCGCGCCGTCACGCCGGAATCCTGGATCGCCTGGCGGACGCAGGCGACGGAGCCCGGGCCGTTCACGTCGCGATAGAGGCCGGACTGGTCGTTCAGCACGCCGATGCGGACGGTGTTGGCGGCCTGGGCGCGCGCCTGCCATGTCGGCAGGGCGCCGAAGGCGGCGGTGGCTGCGGCGCCCGTCATGAGGGTGCGGCGGTTGAAATCGGTCATCGAACGAAGCTCCCGTGAAGGGGGTGGCGGGTCTCACGCCCGCTCACCCCTGGACAGTATTGGATCAGGTGCGAACCAGCGCGCAGTTGCCTTGCGCCATGGGGCGGAAGGCTTCCTCGGCCGGGGTGGTCTGCAGCAGGGTGTAGAAATCCCAGGCGCCGCGGCTTTCCTGGGGGGTCTTCACCTGGAACAGGAAGGCGGGGTGCAGCTTGCGGCCATCGGGGCGGATGGTGCCGGCGCCGAAGGCGTCGTCATCCGTCGGCATGGCCTTCATGCGGTTGATCACGTCCACGCCGCTCGCCTTGGCCGCCGTCACGCCCATGTCCGCCACCGTCTTCAGGTAGTGCAGGGTCGCGCTGTAGCAGCCGGCATGGCCCATGGAGGGGCGGTTGCCGCCCGGCGTGCCATTGGCGACGACGCGCTGGCTGAGCGCGCGGGTGCGGTCGTTCAGGTCCCAGTAGAAGGTCTCGGTGAGGACCGAGCCGCCGGCGATCTGCAGACCCATGCTGTTCACGTCATTGGCGAAGACCAGCAGCCCCGCCACGCGCTGGCCGCGCCGCATCAGGCCGAATTCGCCGGCCTGCTTGATGGCGTTGATCGCGTCAACGCCGGCATTGGAAATGCCCACGATCTGCGCGCGGCTCGCCTGCGCCTGGAGCAGGAAGGAGGAGTAGTCCGTCGTGCCCGGGAAGGGGTGGCGCACGCTGCCCACCACGCGCCCGCCGGCGCTGCGCACGAACTCCATGGTCTGGTTTTCGAGGCTGTGGCCGAAGGCGTAATCCGCCGTGATAAAGAACCAGCTCTGGCCGCCCGCGCGCACCAGCGCGCCGCCGGTGCTGCGCGCCAGCATCCAGGTGTCATAGGTCCAGTGGATGGTGTTCGGGCTGCACTGCCCACCCGTCAGCTCGACCGTCGCGGCCGTGCTGTTGAGATAGACCTTGTTCCGCTCGCGCATGACCGAGTTCACGGCGAGCGCGACGCCCGAGCTCGGCACGTCCACGACCACATCCACGCCGTCGCGGTCGATCCACTGGCGCACCAGCGAGACGCCGACATCCGGGCGGTTCTGGTGGTCCGCCACCAGGACTTCCACGTTGAAGCCGCGATTGCCGAAATCCTGCACCGCCGTCCGCGTCGCCACCACGCTGGTGGGGCCCGAGATGTCGCGGAAGGGCCCGGACATGTCGGTCAGCACGCCGATGCGGATGGTGTTGGCGGCCTGGGCGCGGGCGCCCGTGACCGGCGTCGCGGCGGCGAGGCCGAGCGAGCCCGTGGCGGTGAGGAAGTTGCGGCGACCGGATTCGATCATGGTGTTGTCCTGTGTGGGGGGTTCAGGTGCGGATCAGGCTGCAACCGCCCTCGGCGACGGGACGGAACGCCTCCTCCGCCGTCGAGGTCTGGAGCAGCTTGTAATAGTCGTGCTGGTAGCGGCTCTCGGCCGGGGTCTTCACCTCATAGAGGTAGGCCGGGTGCAGCTTGCGGCCATCGGCGCGGATGCTGCCGGCGCCGAAGGCGTCATCCTGCGTCGGCATCGCCTTCATGCGCTCGACCACGGCGCGGCCGCTCGCCTTGGCGGCGGGGACGCCCATATCGGCCACGGCCTTCAGGTAATGCAGCGTGCCGGCATAATCTCCCGCATGGCTCATCGCGACCGGCGTGTCGCCGCCCGCGATGGCGCGGATGCGGCGCGTCAGGCCGCGCGTCTGGTCATTCGCGTCCCAGTAGAAGGTGTTGGCGCAAACCAGGCCCTGCGCCACTTCGAGGCCGAGCGCATGCACATCGGTGATGAAGAGCAGCAGCGAGGCGATCTTGATGCCGCGCCGCGTGATCCCGAACTCGGCCGCCTGCTTGATGGAGTTGACCGTATCCGTGCCCGCATTGGCGAGGCCGATGACCTTGGCGCGGCTGGCCTGCGCCTGCAGCAGGAAGGAGCTGAAGTCGGTCGTGCCCGGGAAGGGCGTCCGCACGCTGCCCACCACGCGGCCGCCGGCGGCGCGCACGAAGGCCGAGGTGTCACGCTCCAGCGCATGGCCGAAGGCGTAGTCGGCGGTCAGG
>JAIYCD010000253.1 GCA_027488195.1 Acetobacteraceae bacterium
CCGGCGTCTGAGGGCTCCTAAATATGCAAAGCCCTCCCGTCCACGGCGAGGGCGGCTTCCTTCACCGCCTCGCTGAGCGTCGGGTGAGCGTGGCAGGTGCGGGCCACATCCTCGGCACTCGCGCCGAATTCGATGGCGAGCGCGATCTCGGCGATCAGCGTCCCGGCATCGGGGCCCATGATATGGGCACCCAGCACGGCGTCGCTCTTGGCATCGGCCAGGATCTTCACGAAGCCGTCCATGTCGCCCATGGCGCGGGCGCGGCCATTGGCGGTGAAGGGGAACTTGCCGACCTTGTAGGCCTGCCCGCGCGCCTTCAGCTGCTCCTCGGTCTCGCCCACGGAAGCCAGTTCCGGCCATGTGTACACCACGCTCGGGATGGCGTTGTAGTTGATGTGCGGCTTCTGGCCGGCCAATTGTTCGGCCAGGGCCACGCCCTCATCCTCGGCCTTGTGCGCCAGCATAGCCCCCGCGATGGCGTCGCCGATGGCGTAGATGCCCGGGACGTTCGTCGCGTAATGCGCGTCGGTCTGCACGCGGCCGCGCTCATCCAGCGCCACGCCCGCCTCCGCGAGGCCGAGCCCCTCCACATGCGGGCGGCGGCCGATGGCCAGCAGCACGACATCGGCGCGCAGCGTCTCGGCCGCGCCACCGGCCGCGGGTTCGATCGTCACGTTCACGCCGGTTTCGTCGGCCACCGCGGCGGTGACCTTGCTCTTCAGCTTGAACTTGAAGCCCTGCTTGGTCAGCACCCGCTCGAAGGCCTTGGAGAGCTCATTGTCCATCCCCGGCGTGATGCGGTCGAGATATTCCACGACCGTCACCTTGGCACCGAGGCGCCCCCAGACGCTGCCGAGCTCAAGGCCGATCACGCCGCCGCCGATCACCACCAGGTGCTCGGGCACCTTCGTGAGTTCCAGCGCGCCAGTGGAGGTGACGATGCGCGTCTCATCCACCTCGATGCCCCTGAGCGGAATGCTCTCGCTGCCCGTCGCGATGACGATGTTCTTCGCCGTGTAGGACTGGCCCGCGACCTCGACCGTGGTCGGGTTCACGATGCGGCCGGCGCCCTTGAGCCACGTGACCTTGTTCTTCTTGAACAGGAATTCCACGCCCTTGACGTTGGCGCCCACCACCTCGGCCTTGCGGGCCTGCATGCGGGCGAGGTCGAAGGAAACGCCGGTCACCACGATGCCGTGATCCCCGAGCTTGTGCTTGGTCTCCTCGAAATGCTCGGAGGATTGCAGCAGCGCCTTGGAAGGGATGCAGCCGACATTGAGGCAGGTGCCGCCCAGCGTCTCGCGCTTCTCGACACAGGCGACCTTGAGGCCGAGCTGGGCCGCGCGGATGGCGCAGACATAGCCGCCGGGGCCGGCGCCGATCACGATGACATCGAAGCTGTCAGACATGCGAATTCCTCAACCGCGTTTGGCCGCAAACTGGCGCTTGGCGGGGCGTGGCGCAAGGGCGCGGGCGCCACGCCCTCGCCATCCGGCCGGGGGCGTGGCAGTCCTGGGCGGCAAGGGCCGGGAGGGCGCGCGTGGCGGGACGGAGATGGGCGGCACTGGGCGCCATGTGGCTATGGGCGGCCCCTGCCCTCGCGCAGGCGCAGGGTTGGGGCGATTGCGCGGGCCAGGTGATCCTCCTGGGCACCGCCAGCCAGCCGGAGGGCGCGCGCTTCACCTATTGGGCCAGCCTTTCCAACCCCGGCATGCGCCCGGTGCGGGTCGAGGCGCGCTTCGGCGAGGGGCCCGCACAGCCTGCCCTGCGGATCGAGGGCGGGCGGATGGAGCGGCTGCGCCTCGGCGGGGGGCCGGAGCGCCTTCCGGCCGAGGCGATCGCCGCCGCCACCCTCCTGCGCTGCCAGATGGTGCCGACCCGGCCTTGACGGCGCCCGCGCCGCGGGCCCCGATGCCGCGGCGCAGCCGGAGCCCGCCATGACACGATCCCTGATCCTCTCCGTGACCCTTCCCTTGGCCTTCACAGCGGCGCTCGGCTCCGCGCCGGGCCAGGCCCAGATGGGCCACCCCGGGCAGGATTGCGCGGGCGAGGCGCGCTTCGCCAGCCGGCCGCTTGGGGATGGGCGCTACCTCTACCAGTTCACCATGGCCAATCCGAGCCGGAACACCGGCTTGCGCTACAACTACAGCTTCACCCTTCCCGGCGGCGCCGGGCATGCGGAGGCGCTGAACGGCTACCTTCCGCCCGGCGGCAGCACCGAGCACACGCTGGGGAGCGGCGGCCGGGACCTCGGCGCGGAGGCGCTGCGGGCGGCCACCACGCTGCGCTGCTTCCCGCTTTAGCTGCGCCACGAAGGGGCTTGGCAAGTGCCCCCCTTCCATGCCCCAATCCCTGGATGACGGCGCCGTAAGATGCGCCGAAGCATTCGGGAGAACGCCATGGGCCACCCCCTTTCACGCCGGCATGCCCTCACCGCGGGCGGCGCCGCCGTCGTCGCACCACTGGTCGCGCCGAATGTGGCGCGCGGCCAGGGGCGCTACCCCGAACGTCCGATCCGCATGATCATCCCCTGGGCGCCGGGCGGCAGCGCCGATGCGCAGCTGCGCAGCCTGGGCGACCAGGTCGGCCGCCTGTTGGGCCAGCCCGTCGTCGCGGAGAATCGCGGCGGCGCGGGCGGCACCCTGCACGCCGTCCACCTGGCGCGCGAGGCGCGGCCCGATGGCTACACGATCGGCCAGATGCACCTCTCGGTGATCCGCCGCCCCTTCCTGGTGCGCAACCCGCAATGGGACGCGACGACCGACTTCACGAACTTCATCGGCCTGAGCGGCTGGCTCTTCGGCGTGGCCGTCGCGGCCAATAGCCGCTTCCAGACCTGGCAGGACATGATCACCTATGCCCGCGCCAATCCGGGCCGGGTGAGCTTCGCGACTTCGGGCATCGCCACGACGAACCATCTGACGATGGAAGACATCATGGCGCGCGAGCGGATCGAGATGACGCATGTCACCTTCCGGGGCGCGTCGGAGGCGGTGCCCCAGGTGCTGGGCGGGCAGATCGACATGATCGCCGACAGCAGCGTCTGGGCCGGGCCGGTCGAGGCGGGGCAGATGCGCCTGCTCAGCGTCTGGACGGCGGACCGCGTGTCGCGCTTCCCGAATGCTCCCACCCTGCGCGAGCTGGGCTATGACCTGGTCGTCACGTCGAACTACGGCTTGTGCGGCCCGCCGCGCATGGATCCCGGCATCGTGCGCCTGCTGCATGACGCCTTCCACACGGCGCTGATGGGCCCGGAGAACACCCGCGTCCGCAACCAGTTCGACATGCCGCTCGTCTACTACAACACGGCCGATTACCAGGAATTCGTCGTGCAGCGCGCCGCCTATGAGCGCGAGATGGTGACAAGGCTCGGCATCCGCATGGATTAGCGCCGTTCGGTCATCAGGGAGGAAACAACAAAAATGGTCATCCACCGCCGCGCGCTGCTGGGCGGGCTTGCCGCAGCCCCGCTCGCGACCCCCGCCTTCGCCCAGGCGCGCTATCCAAGCCGCACCATCCGCTTCCTCATTCCCTGGCCGCCCGGCGGCAGCCTGGACGCGCTGCACCGGCAGATGTTCGAGATCTTCCAGCGCGACACCGGGCAGAGCATCGTCATCGAGAACATGCCGGGCGCCCGCGGCACCCGTGCGGCCTTCTTCCTGACGCAGCAGGCGCGCCCCGATGGCTACACGCTGGCGCACCATCACCTTTCCATCCTGCGCCACCCCTTCCTGACCCGGCAGCCGACCTGGGATCCGATCACGGATTTCAGCTACATCATGCAGATCACGGGCTTCGTCTTCGGCACGGCGGTGCGGTCCGATCGCGGCTGGAACACGTTTGACGACATGATCGCCGAAGCCCGCCGCCGCCCGGGCGAGCTCACCTATTCCACCTCCGGCATCGCCACCACGAACCACCTGGCGATGGAGGACATCCTCGCCCAGCGCGGCGTGCGGATGGAACACATCCCGACGCGCGGCGCGCAGGAGGGGGTGACCATGCTGCTCGGCCGGCAGATCGACATCGTGGCCGATGCGCAATCCTGGCGGCCGCAGGTGGAAAGCGGCGAATTCAGGCTGTTGAGCGCCTGGACGCCCACGCGCCTCGCCTCCGCGCCCAATGCGCCCACGCTCACCGAACTGGGGCTCGGCCGCAGCGTGACCTCGCCCTATGGCGTGGTCGGGCCGAAGGGGCTGGACCCCGAGATCGTGGACTTCGTGCATCGCAGCCTGAAGAAGGCCTTCGAGGATGATGCCTCCCAGGCGATCATGCGGCGCTGGGAGAACCCGAACGAGTATCTCGGCCCGCAAGCCTATCTGGAATTCGCGCGGGAACGCGTGGCCTATGAGCGGGACACGGTGCGGCGGCTGAATCTCAGCATCGACTGATCCGCCGGCCGGGGCGAGACTGCATCCCATGCAAGATCGCCTCGACACCCTTCTCGACACCCTGCCCCGGGCCTATCCCGGGCCAGGGGGCGCCATCGCCGTGCTGCGCGCGGGCGAGGTGCTGGCTCGCCACGCCTGGGGCTATGCGAATGCCGAGCGGCGCATCCCCTTCACGCCACGAAGCCTCTTCCGCATCTGCTCCATCACCAAGCAATTCACCTGCGGCGTGATGCTGGCCCATGGCGAACCCGAGGCGCTGGATGCGGCGATCCGCGCGCGACTGCCCCTGCTGGAAGGCCCTGTCCCCGGCGCGCGCCACCTGGCGCACAACCAATCGGGCTTGCGCGACTATTGGGCGATGGCCATGCTCCTGGGATCGCCCGTCGAGGCGCCCTTCGGCGATCTGGAGGCCGAGCGGCTGATCGGTGCCACCCGCACCCTGCAATTCGCGCCCGGCACGCGCTTTTCCTACTGCAATCAGAATTTCCGCCTGCTCTCCGACGCGCTGGAGGCCACCACCGGCCGCCCCTTCGCCGAGCTTCTCGCCCGCCATGTGCTGGAGCCTGCCGGGATGGACACCGCGATCCTCGCCGCCGACACGCGAGCCCTGCCGGACGGCACGGAAGGCTATGAGGGCAGCCAGGCGACGGGCTTCCGGGCCGCCGAGAACCGCATCCTCTGGACCGGCGATGCCGGCCTGGCCGCCAGCCTGGACGACATGATCGCCTGGGAGCGGCATGTGGATGCCACGCGCGACGATCCGGACGCGATCTACAGCCGCCTCTCCGTGCCGGTGGCCTTCGCCGATGGCTCGGCCGCGCCCTATGGCTTCGGCCTGGCGCGCGGCCAGGAATTCGGCCGGGCCTTCACCGGCCATGGCGGCGCCCTGCGCGGCTGGCGCAGCCACCGTCTGCATCTGGCGGAGGAGCGGCTTTCCATCGTCGTCCTCTTCAACCACATGGGCGATGCTGCGGGTGCCACGCTGGATGCACTCGCTGCCCTGCTCGGCGAGACGCGCCCGCAACCCGACCCTGGCCTGCACAGCCCGGCTTGGCTGGGCAGCTATCGGGAGCCGGAGACCGGGCTCTCGGCACGCATCGATCTCGCGGCACCTGGCCAGGTCCGCCTGCGCTTCGGCCATGGCGCCGAGCGACTCGACCTGCAGCCCGATGGCTCGGCGGGCGGGGCGCGCACGCGGCTGCATGCCGGGCCGGACGGGCTCTGGATGGACCGGCCGCAGGAAAACTTCCGCACCCGCCTGATCCCCTGCGAGGGCGCCGCCACGCCCGACATCGCCGGCCGCTATCATTGCCCCGAGATCGACGCCGAGTTGCTGGTCACCACCGCGGGGGGCGTCGCCTATGGCGGCTTCTCGGGCGCGCTTGGCCTGGGGCGGATGGAAATGCTGGAGCCGATCGGGCCGGACCTCTGGGCCCTGCCCTGCCCACGCGCGCTGGACCACACGCCGCCGGGCGACTGGACCCTCGCCTTCCGGCGCGAGGGCGGCGCGGTGACCGGGGTGCAGATCGGTTGCTGGCTGGCGCGCGGGCTGGATTACCGGCGCCGCGCCTGAGGGGCCTCAGCCCAGCCCCATCGCCCAGAGCAGCACGCCCTTCTGGGCGTGCAGGCGGTTCTCGGCCTCGTCAAAGACCACGCTTTGCGGGCCGTCCATCACCTCATCGGTGATTTCCTCGCCGCGATGGGCCGGCAGGCAATGCATGACGATGGCGTCCGGCGCCGCCTGCTTCAGCAGCGCGCCGTTCAACTGGTAGGGGGCGAGGAGGTTGTGGCGGCTCAGCGTCTCGCCATCCTTCTCGTCGCTCATCGAGACCCAGCAATCGGTCACGACGCAGCGGGCCCCCTTCACGGCGGCGACGGGGTCGGTCGTGAGCTCGATCTGCGCGCCCTCGCGCCGCGCCCAGGCCAGCAATTCGGCCGGCGGGGCGAGTTCGGGCGGAGTCGCGATGCGCAGCGTGAAGCCGAAGCGCGCGGCCGCCTGGATGAAGCTCTGCGCGACATTGTTGCCATCGCCCGTCCAGGCGACGACCTGGCCGGCGATCGGCCCGCGATGCTCCTCGAAGGTCATGATATCGGCCATCAGCTGGCAGGGGTGGCTGATGTTGGTCAGGCCGTTGATGACGGGAATCGTGGCATGCGCCGCGAGTTCCCGGATGTTCGAGACATCGGCGGTGCGCAGCATGATCGCGTCCACATAGCGCGAAAGGACGCGGGCCGTGTCCTTGATGCTCTCCCCGCGGTTCAGCTGGATCTCGCGCGCCGTCAGCACGAGCGGCGTGCCGCCCAGCTGGCGGATGCCGACCTCGAAGCTGACGCGGGTGCGGGTGGAGGGCAGTTCGAAGATCAGCGCGACGGTCTTGCCGGCCAGCGGCTGGCCGGGGACTTCGCCGCGCTTCGCTTTCTTGCCCAGTTCCAGCATGTGCCGGAGGGTGGGCGCGTCGAGATCCATCAATTCCAGGAAATGCCGGGGGCCTTCGCCGCCCCCGGCTGTCGGCTTCAACAAGGCGCTCACTTGGCCGGCGCCAGGACTTCGGCAGGTGTGAGCGCCAGGCAGGCGCGGTCGAGGGCGGCCAGCGCCTCATCCACCTCGGTCTCGGTGATGATCAGCGGCGGCGCCACGCGCAGCACGTTCATCCCCGCCGCGACCGTGAGCAGGCCTTCCTCGACGCATTGGGCCTGCATGGCGCCGTTGTTCACGTCCGGCACCAGGCGCAGGCCGAGCAGAAGCCCGGCGCCCTGCACGCCCAGGATCACGCGCGGATGGCGCTCGGCCAGGGCCAGCATGCCACGCCAGAGATGGCGCGCCACGCGGTCCACCTGATCGAGGAAGCCCGGCGCCAGCACCACGTCCAGCACGGCATTGCCGGCCGCGCAGGCGAGCGGCCCGCCGCCATAGGTGGTGCCATGCGTGCCGGGCTTGAGGTGCTTGGCGACCGCCTCCTTGGCCATGACCGCACCCAGCGGGAAGCCGCCGCCGATGCCCTTGGCCGAGGACATCACGTCCGGCTCGATGCCCGCCCATTGATGCGCCCAGAGCTTGCCCGAGCGCCCCATGCCGGTCTGCACTTCGTCCAGCGCCAGCAGCAGGCCGAACTCATCGCAGACGGCGCGGAGGTCGCGCAGGAAGCGCAGATCTGCCGGGCGGACGCCGCCCTCGCCCTGCACGGGCTCGATCATGATGCCGGCGGTTGCCGGCGTGATGGCGTCCCGCACGGCGTTCATGTTGCCAAAGGGCACATGGTCGAAGCCCTCGACCGCCGGGCCGAAGCCCGCGAGATACTTCTCGTTGCCGGTGGCGCTGAGCATGGCGAGCGTGCGGCCATGGAAGGCGCCTTCGAAGCAGATCATCCGGAACTTCTCCGGGTGGCCGTTCTCGGCGTGGTATTTCCGCACGGCCTTGACCATGCCCTCATTGGCTTCCGCGCCGGAATTGCAGAAGAACACGCTATCCGCGAAGGAGGCTGCCACATGGCGCGCCGCCAGCCTCTCGGCCTGGGGCACGCGGTAGAGGTTGCTGACATGCATGACCTTCGCCGCCTGCTCGGCGATGGCCTTCACCAGATGCGGGTGGCCGTGGCCGAGGGAGGAGGTGGCGATGCCGGAGCCGAAATCGAGGAATCGTCGCCCCGCATCCGTCCACACATAGGCGCCTTCGCCCCGCTCGAAAGCGAGGTCGGCACGGTTGTAGGTCGGCATCAGGGCGGGGATCACGCGACTGCGCTCCTCTGGAATGTTCCGCCCGCGACATGCCGGCGGAAACGAACAGTCTGACGAAAAAAGCTCGGGAATCAAGCCTTGGATCGGGAATCCGGCCTTATCGGCCAGTTGGGCCCTGCAAGCTGCCTGGGCCGCCGGAGCCGGCACCGGGACCAGGCCCCACCCGCCCGACATTGCCGAACAGCGCCTGCAGCAGGGTGCGCTCATTGCCCGGGCTCGGCGTCTCGCGCTCGACGAAGTTGACCCGCGGCATGTCGCCCTGGGTCTGGTCGATCTGGCGGATCTCGGCGACGGTGCCGGCGGGGCTGAAGTCGACCGCGACGATGCGCTGGGAGCGCAGCGCCATGGTGCGCGCCGGCCGGACCTGCGTGACGGCGCTGATGTAGTACCAGCTGTTGTCCGAGAAGGTGCTGGTCTGGCTCGGGCTGCCGAGCACCGCCTGGACATCGGCCCGGGTGGAGACGCCCTGCGTGATCTGGGCGATCTGCTCCTCCGTCACCGCGTGGCCGCGGTTGACGATGGGCGTCGTGAAGACGTCGCGCGGGCGCTCGGGCATGGGCGGCAGATAGGCGCAGCCCGCCAGGGCCGGAATGGCCAGGAGTGCGAGGAGACGGATGTTGACCAAGGCAGGGTGACGGGCCATGTCCCGGCTTAACGTCACCCAGCCCCTGCGGTCAATGCGCCTCGACGGCGCGCACCACCCGGGGGCGCTTGCCAGGATTTTCCTCATCATGGGCCTCCTCGGCCTGTTCCGCCGCCGCCCGCATGAGCGGACCGGCTTCGAGCTTTACGCCGCCGCCGTCGGCGCCGCGCGTTCGCCGCATTTCTACGCCGAGCTGGGCGTGCCCGACACCACCGCCGGGCGCTTCGAGCTGGTCAGCCTGCATGTCGGCCTGCTGATCCGCCGGCTGCGCGCCGCCACAGACAAGACGGCGGACGCCCTGGGCCAAGCCGTGTTCGACGCCATGTTCGCCGACATGGATGTGAACCTGCGCGAGATGGGAATCGGCGACCTCAGCGTCGGCAAGCGCGTGAAAATGCTCTGGGAAGGCTTCCACGGCCGCGCCACCAGTTACGCCGAGGCCCTGGATGCGGGCGACACCGCCGCGCTGGCCGCCGCCCTCGAGCGCAACATCTGGGTGAAGGAGGAGGCGCCGCCAGGCGCCGCCCTGGAGCTCGCCCGCCATGCCGAGCGCGTCTCGGCCCTGCTCGCCGGGCAGGAGCTGCCGGCGCTGCTGCGCGGCGAGGTCCGCTTCGCATGAGCGCCGATTTCAGCCACCGCCTGCCCATCGCCCATGTCCCGGCCGGCGGGCAGACCCTGCGCCTCGAAGCCGGCCCGGCCGAGCGGGCGGCGCTGGCGCGGCGCTTCGAGCTGCTCGCCCTGCATAGCCTCGTCGCGGAACTGCGCCTCGCCCCGGACGAAGGGGGCGCCGTCCGTGTCTCGGGCGGAATGACGGCGGAGCTCGACCAGGCCTGCGGCATCACCCTCGTCCCCATCCGGCAATCCGTGCGTGAGCCCGTGGCCTGGCGGCTGCTGCCCACAGGCATGGAGCCCTCGGACGGAGAGGACGACCCGGACGACATCGAGACCGAGCAGGACGTGGCGGATTTGGGCGAGGCGCTGGCCCAGCAATTGTCGTTGGCCCTGGATCCCTACCCCCGCGCCCCAGGTGCCGCCATGCCAGGGAACCCGTCTGACGAGGCGGCGCATAGCCCCTTTGCAAAGCTGCTGCGGCTGAAGCCGCAAGGGTAGGTTGCGCGAGGGGAAGAATGGGTGCTAATCGCCCTCCCTCCCTGCTGCCGCAGGTTTGCAGCGGCCGTTTCCTCTTGGGCGCATCCCGCCCCCTCTCTTGCCTGGGCTGACCGGCACTTATCCGGGCGGCCCCCTACCCGTTGAAAGGCTGGCTCCATGGCCGTCCCGAAGAAGAAAGTCTCCCCCTCCCGCCGTGGGATGCGCCGCAGCCACATGGCGCTGCCGAAGGAAGGGCATGTCGAGTGCTCCAACTGCGGTGAGTTGAAGCGCTCCCACCATGTCTGCCCCTCCTGCGGCCATTATGACGGCCGTGAGGTTGCGGCGGCCGATGCTCTGAAGGGCGTGGTCCGCGGCTGAGCCGATGACGGATGGGGCGATCCGCGCGTGAACATGGCGGTACCCTCCGAGGGCGCCTTGCGGCGATTCTCCCTCGCGGTGGATGCCATGGGCGGCGACCATGCGCCCGACAGCGTCCTGGATGGGCTGGAACTCGCGGCCGAGCGGCACCCCAAGGCGCAATTTCTGCTGGTGGGTGACGAAGCCCGGCTGCGCGAGGGTCTGAAGACCCGCCCCCGCGCCGCCAAGCTCTGCGTGATCCGCCATGCGCCGGATGCCATCCCGGGCGACATGAAGCCGACCGTGGCGCTGCGCCAGGGCCGCAACTCTTCCATGCGCCTCGCGATCGACGCGGTGGCCAAGGGCGAGGCCGCCGGCGTGGTTTCCGCCGGCAATACCGGCGCGCTGATGGCGCTGGCCAAGATCGTGATCAAGACCATGCCCGAGATCGGCCGGCCGGCGCTGGCCGCCATCACCCCCTCGGCGCGCGGCGACGTGGTGATGCTCGACCTCGGCGCCAATATCCAATGCGATGCGCGCAACCTGATCGAATTCGCCATCATGGGCGATGCCTTCGCCCGCGCCGTGCTGGGCCTGCCCAGCCCCACCATCGGCCTGCTCAATGTCGGCTCCGAGGAGCTGAAGGGCGATGACCGCGTGCGCCAGGCGGCCGAAGTGCTGCGCGAGGGGCATGCCGGCATCAATTTCCACGGCTTCATCGAGGGCCATGACATCGCCGCCGGCACGGTGGACGTCGTCGTCACCGACGGCTTCACCGGCAATGTCGCCCTCAAGACCGGCGAGGGCGCGCTGAAGCTGATGCGCGACCTGCTGCGCCAGGTCTTCACCTCCTCCATCCCGGCCCGGGCCGGCTACCTGCTCGCGCGGCCCGCGCTGGAGCGGCTGCGCGAATGGATGGACCCGCGCCGCTACAATGGCGCCATCCTGCTCGGGCTGAACGGCGTCGTCGTGAAGTCGCATGGCGGGACGGATGCCACGGGCTTCGCCCATGCCATGGATGTGGCCATGGACATGGTGACCCACGGCTTCACGCAGAATATCCGCGAGGGCCTGTCGCGCCTTGCCACGCATGCGCCTACACTGTCCGATCCCGACATCGCCCCGCCGGCGGTCATCGCTCAGCAGGACTGATCCGCCTTGAAGCTTCGTTCCGCGATCGCCGGCTGCGGCGGCCATCTGCCCCCTGACATCCTGGACAATGACGCGCTGGCGGCCCGCTACGGTCTCGACACCAGCGACGCCTGGATCCGCGAGCGCAGCGGCATCACCCAGCGGCACCTCGCCGGCCCCGACGACACCTGCGCCTCGCTGGGCGCCGAGGCGGCGCGGCGCGCGCTGGTCCATGCGGGTGCCACGGTGGACGAGGTGGACGGCATCATCGTCGCCACCGCGACGCCAGACCACGCCTTCCCCTCCACCGCCGTGCGCATCCAGGCGCTGCTCGGCATGACGCGCGGCTTCGGCTTCGACGTCTCGGCCGCCTGCACCGGCTTCGTCTACGCCCTCTCCGTCGCGGATGCGATGATCCGGGCGGGCCAGGCGAAGTCGCTGCTCGTCATCGGCAGCGAGGTCTATTCGCGCATCATGGACTGGACCGACCGCGGCACCTGCGTGCTCTTCGGCGATGGCGCAGGCGCGGTGCTGCTGCGGGGAGAAGAGGGCGAGCGCGGCGTGCTCTCCACCCACCTGCACGCCGATGGCCGGCATGGGGACATCCTGCTGGTGGAGGGCACCACCGGGCCGCTTCGCATGGCGGGGCGCGAGGTGTTCAAGCACGCGGTGAACAAGCTCTCCTCCGTCGTGGACGAGGCGCTGGAAGCCAACGGCATCGGCCGCGAGGATGTGCAGTGGCTGGTGCCGCACCAGGCGAACATCCGGATCATCGAGGCGATGGGCAAGAAGCTCGGCCTGCCGCGCGAGCGCGTGGTGGTGACGGTGGACCGCCATGCCAATACCTCTGCCGCTTCCGTCCCGCTGGCGTTGGCGGAGGCGGTGCATGATGGCCGCATCCAGCGCGGCGACCTGGTGCTGCTGGAAGCGATCGGCGGCGGCCTCACCTGGGGTGGGGCCTTGGTAAAATTTTAACGCCCCCAGACGCCGGGCGGCCGCATCCGCGGCCTTGGCTTCGGATCGCTGAAGCGATTCGCCGGGCCTGTTCGGCCCGGATTCTCGGCACGCCGTGCTGATCTTGTGAGGGGGCCGTGCGGCAGCCTTGCCCGCCCCTACTCCGCCCGCAAATTCGCCCGCTGCACGATCACGGCCCAGCGCTCGCGCTCACTAGCGACGAAGCGGCCGAAATCGGCGGGCGTCGGGCTCGTCTCCAACTCGACGCCGTTCTCGATCAGGCGCGTGCGGACCACCGGGTCGGCCAGGGCGGCGTTCATGGCGGCATGCAGCCGCGCGGTCGTCTCAGGGGGCGTGCCGGCGGGCGCCAGCAGGCCATACCAGGTGGCGCTGTCGATCTGCGGGAAGCCCTGCTCGAAGGAGGTGCTGAGGTCGGGCAGGATGGAGGCGCGCTGACGACCGGCGATGGCGATCGCCCGCAGCGTCCCGGCCGAGAGAAAGGGCAGGAAGGGCGCGGCGGCATTGGTGATCATCTGCACGCGGCCGGCCACCACATCGGTCAGCGCGGGCGCCGTGCCGCGGTAATGGATGTGGTCGATCTCGAAGCCAAGCGTGAGCGCGACCATGGCGCCCAGCGCATGCGCGGTGGTGCCCGCGCCGGGCGTGCCGAAGGTCAGCGGTGGGTTCTTGCCGCGGGCATAGGCGCCGAGTTCCGTGAGGTTTCGCGCCGGCACGGCAGGATGCACCGCGATCACATTGGGCGCTGCCCCCAGCAGGCCGATGGGCGCGAAGCCATTCGCCACGTCATAGGGCACGCGCGGGTGAACGAGGCTCGAAATCACGAAGGAGCCGCTGCCGGCGAGCAGGATGGTCGTGCCATCCGGCGTCGCCTTGGCGACGATGTCATTGCCCAGGATGCCGCCGGCACCGCCGCGATTCTCGATGACGATGGGCTGCCCCAACCGGGCCGACATCCCCTCGGCCAGGATGCGGCCGACAATGTCGTTGCTGCCGCCCGTGGTGAAGGGGATCACGAGACGGATCGGCCGCGTTTGCGCGGATGTTTGCGCTAGGGCCACGCCCGGCAGCGCCAGCAGGCCGATCCCGGCGCGCCGCGTGATCATTTCCGCTTCTCCTGCGCGTTCCGCAGCAAAGCGAGGCCGCGATACACGCCGTGCACCATCTTGGAGTAGGGCATGACCAGGAAGAAGGCGAGGACGAGGCCCAGATGGATGGCCAGCATCACGCCCATGGCCCCCGTGTGGCGGATCGCGAGCAGCAGCAGCCCCGTGCTGCCGATGAGAAACAGCAGCGCCAGCATGGCGTATTCGCCGCCCAGCACACGCTTGGCCACCGGGCCGGGGTCCGTCACCGTCTTCACCCAGAGCAGGCCCGCCGTGCCGATGCACAGCAGCACGCCGCCCCAGGTGCCGAGCTGGACCGGCAGGCTGATGAAGGCATGCGGCGACTTCCAGCCCATGAAGTGGTGGTAGAAAGCGCCCACGCTCGTCGCGGCGAAGCAGAGCATGAAGCCGTAGAACATCGCATGATGCAGATACCGACGGGTCTGGGCGAAGCTGTCATCCAGGTCGTTGCAGCCATGACCGCCGCCGCCGAGGTTCCGCAAGGTCAGGATATCCACCGCCGCCTCGGCCACCGGGGCCAGGGTGACGGGCTTTTGCCCCGCCCCCGGCGCCGTGCCGCGCCAATAGCGGACGGCGCCCATCCCCATGGCGAACAGCCCGTAGCCGAAGCTGAGAGAGGCCATGCCCGTCATCAGCCAATAGGGGATCACGCGGAAAAACGCGCCCGTGCCGGTCTGCGCCGTGTAGAGGATGGCCGGGTCCTGCAGCGCCATGGTCAGCAGCAGCACGAGGGTGGCGCACAGGAAGGCCGCGAGCGAGACCAGCGTGCCATTGCGTTCGAAGGCGCGGCCCATGCCCTGCGGCCAGGCGTATTGGGCATAGGATTCGGTGCGGATCGTCGCAAACGTCTCGGGAACGTTGATGCCGAAGGGATGCGGCGGCGCATATTGGCAGGCGTGGTAGCAGCCCTTGCAGGAATGGCAGAGGTTCGCGAGATGCGTGAGGTCGCCCGTCGTGAATTCGCGCCGCAGCGTCATCGCCGGGAAGACGGCGCAATAGCCCTCGCAATAGCGGCAGGCATTGCAGATCTCCATCTGCCGCCGGGCTTCGATGGTGGCGTCGCTCTCGGCCGTCGCCGCGCTCCCCTGAAGGATGGCCGGCGTCTGAGGACGATCAATTCCTGCCAATTTTCGCGGCCTCCTCGCCTGCGATGCGCCCGAAGACTGTGCCGATGGTCATGCCGAAGCCGGCCAGATAGCCCTGGCCCAGGATGTTCCCGGCCATGATCTCGCCGCTGGCGAACATGTTCCCGGAGGGCTTGCCATCGGCCATCATCACCCGGGCGCGGTCATTCACCTTCACGCCCAGGAAGGTGAAGGTGATGCCCGGCGCCAGCGGGTGGCCGTAGAAGGGCGGCGTGTCGATGCGCCGCGCCCAGTGGCTTTTCGGGATGGCCAGGCCCTCGGTGCGGCAGTCATCCAACTTGTTGCCGTGGAAGGTGCCAGGCTGCACGGCGGCGTTGTACTCCGCCACCACGCGCTCGAGCTTCGCGGCGTCGAGGTCCAGCATCACCGCGAGTTCGGCGATGCTGTCCGCCCTCATCGGCGGGAAGACGCTGGGGAGGTAGTTGTGCAGCGCCTGGCTGTCGGTGATGGCGAAGGCGCGCTGGTCGCGCTGCTGGGCGATCAGCCGGCCCCAGATGGCATAGCGCTTGGGCCAGACATCCTCGCCCTCATCATAGAAGCGCTCCACGTCCTTGTTCACGACGATCGAGAAGGGCACGCAGTCGAGCCGCATGGCGAGTCCGCCATCCTCCATCGGCGCGCGGGCGTCATTGGCGACGGCGTGGAACTGCGTGGGGTCGCCCACCTCCTGCACGCCGTGGGCCAGCATGTCCTTCAGGACGCGGCCCTGGGCATAGGGCGTGCCGCGGATCTGGAAGTTGTCCGCCGCATCGCCCCAGTATTCGCGCAGCCATTCCCGGTTCGCCTGGAAGCCGCCGGCCGAGGCGATGACGGCCTTGGCGCGGATGCGCTGCGGAAAGCCCCGCCAGGAGACAATGGCCTCGCGCGCGAAGCCCTCTTCGATGGCGATGTGCTGCACCTCGGTGTCGTAGAGGATGGTGATGCCGAGCTTCTCGGCCGTGCGGTAGAGCGCGTTCACCAGCGCCTTGCCCCCGCCCAGGAAGAAGGCGTTGGTCCGGCTCAACGACAGCGTCCCCGAGAGCGAGGGCTGGAACACCACGCCGCAATCGCGCAGGAAGCCCGGCGCATGCTCGCTCGCGCGGATGCACATGCGGGCCAGGGCCTCATCGGTGCGGCCGCCGGTCACGCGCAGCAGGTCATCCCAATACTCCTCCTCGAGATAGCTCTCGGTGAGCACGTCGGTCGGCTTGGGGTGCAGGGCGCGAAGGTTGCGGGTATGGCGGGAATTGCCGCCGCGCATGGGCTTGGGCGCGTGCTCGGCCACGATGACGCTGGCGCCGGCCCGGGCCGCGGTGATGGCGGCCGAGAGCGCGGCATTGCCGCCGCCGATCACCAGAACATCCCAGAGACGCGTGAAATCAACCATGTGCTTGCATATGCGGGCCGGGCCGCGCCTGTCCAGCCGGGCTGGCTCTCACCGGCCGGCCTTAAGCACGGATTCACCATGCCCGAGGATATAACAGCGCGGCCGGGCGAGCCGGCTCGCGCGAAGAGGAAACCCAGCGTGCCGAGAGACACGGACTTCAGATCATGAGCGCCGCCGCCCAACGCCCTCTGGGCGACCGCGAGCGCTTCGTAGCCTTCGCCTTCGCCGGGGCGGACATGCTGGTCGAGACCAACCTGGAAGGTCAGATCTCCTTCACGGCTGGCGCCTTCCGCCTGCGCTTCGGCGCGGCCCCCGAGAGCTTCATGGGCCAGGACCTCGCCGCGCTGATTGCGGCCCCCGACCGCGGCAGCTTCGCTGCGGCCCTTGCCATGATGCCCGAGCGCGGCCGCCTTTCGCCCACCGTGATGCGCCTCGCCAATGCCGAGCAGACGCCCTTCGTCGTCTCCGGCCTGCATCTCGCGCTGCCGGGTGAGCCGCCGCGGCTTTGCCTGTCCATGGGCCCGGTTCCAATTCCCCTCGACACGACGGCCGAGAGCGCGCCCACCGCGGTCGCGCTGCTGCGCGAGGCAGAGACGCGGCTGCGGCGTCCGTGTGCGGGTGGTGGAGGCGGGGTCGGCCTGATCGAGGTGACGGGCCCATTGACCGCGGAGATGCGCGCGGCCCTCACCAACCAGGAGGGTAAACTGGCGGCCGAGCTGGCGCCGGGCCGCTACGGCCTGCTCTCGGCCTGCGGATCCAGCGCGCCCGACATCGCCGCCGTCACGGAGCGACTGGAGGCGCTGCTGCTGCAACAGGGCCAGGGCGGCAGCGTGAGCGGCGGGGTGCTGTCGCTGGAAACAGGGGCGCTCTCGCCCATCCAGGCGGTGCGAGCGCTGCGCTACGGCCTCACCACCTTCACCCGGGCCGGCGCGGAGGGGCTGCGTGAGGAGGGTTTCGGCAACGGGCTTGCGGGCTTCGTCGAGCGGATCACGGCACGCGCGGGCACCATCCGGCGCGCCATCGCCCAGCGGCGCTTCCACCTGGAATACCAGCCCATCATGGGCCTGAGTGACCGCGTGCTGCACCATTTCGAGGCCCTGCTCCGCCCTGAGAAGGGCCTGCTCGGCGCCGAGGCCGGGCCCCAGGATTTCGTCACCCTGGCCGAGACGGTGGGCCTGACCGAGGAGCTCGACCTCGCGGTGACCGAGGTGGCGTTGCAGGCGGCATCCGGCCTCACCGGGACGCAGCGCATCGCGGTGAACATCTCGGGCCTGTCGCTGCAAAGCCTGGAATTCCGCAAGAACCTGACCACGCTCCTCGACGCCCACCCTGCCGTCGGCCAGCGCCTGATGGTGGAATTGACCGAGAGCGCCGAGATCGAGGAGGAGGCGCAGGCGGCGGAAACGCTGGAGGCGCTGAGCGCGCGGGGCATTCCGGTCTGCCTTGATGATTTCGGCGCAGGGGCCGCAGCCTTCCGCTACCTGAAGGCCTTTCGCGTGGACTACGTGAAGGTGGATGGAAGCTTCGTCCAGGCGGCGATGCGCAGCGAGCGCGACCGCAGCTTCGTCGCCTCCATGGTGGACCTCTCGGTCGCCGTCGGGGCCCGCGTGGTGGCCGAGCGGATCGAGACCGAGGAGATGGCGTTGATGATGCGCAGCCTCGGTGTGCATCTGGGCCAGGGGTGGCATTTCGGACGCCCGGGCCCGCTTCCCAAGGTCGCGCCGGCGCCGGTGGGGCGGCGCAGCGGCAAGCAGGAAAGCTGGGGCTGACGGCTTTCCACCACCGGGCTTCTCCCCAGCGGGCTTCCCTCCAACCTGGAGGCGGCCCTAGGCTCGCGTCCCATGATCCAGGATCGCGTTCTCATCGTGGGGGCCGGGCCGGTCGGCCTGGTCGCCGCCGCCGCCCTCGCCGCCGATTCCATTCCGGTGGCCATCATCGAGGCCGAGCGCGACCTGCCGGATGGCATGCGCGCCAGCACATTCCACCCCCCCACACTCGACATGCTGGAGCGCTTCGGCGTGGTGGAGAGCCTGGTCGCCGATGGCCTGATCTGCCCCACCTGGCAGTTCCGCGACCGCGGGGACGGCCCGGTCGCGACCTTTGACCACGCGATGATCGCGGGCGACACCCGGCACCCCTACCGCCTGCAATGCGAGCAATGGCGCCTGACACGCCTGCTGCGCGAGCGTCTGGCGGCCAACCCCGACGTCGAGTTCATCTATGACGCGCGCGCGCTGGAAGTGGCGCAGGACGAATCAGGCGTGACGTTGACCATCGAGCGGCCAGACGGCCACCGCGAGGAATGCGCAGGGCGCTTTCTGATCGGGGCCGACGGCGCGCGGAGCGCGATCCGCAAGAGCCTCGCCATCGGCTTCGAGGGGCAGACCATACCGGAGATCTACCTCACCCTATCGACCCCCTTCGCCTATCACGACGCGATGGAGGACCTGACCAACATCGCCTATATCAGCGACCCCGATGAGTGGTTCGTGCTGCTGCGCAACCTTCGCCTCTGGCGCCTGCTGCTGCCGACCGACCCCAACGAGCCGGAGGAGGTCATGCTCTCCGATGCGCGGATCGAGCAGCGCATGCAGCAGGTCCTGCCCAATGGCAGCGCCTATGAGATCACCCACCGCACCGCCTATCGCGTGCATGAACGCGTGGCGGAACGCTATGTGCAGGGCCGCGTCTTCCTGGCCGGCGATGCCGCGCATGTGAACAATCCGCTGGGCGGCATGGGCATGAATGGCGGCATCCATGACGCGCTGAACCTCTCGGAAAAGCTGGCCGCGGTCTGGAGCGGCACCCCGCTCGAAACGATGGGGCGCTACGAGCGGCAGCGGCGCCGAGTGGCGTTGGAGGTGGTGCAGCAGCAGGCGCTGCGCAACCGCAGTATTCTCAACCAGAAGGATCCCACGGTGCGACAGGCCTTCCTGGACGATCTGCGCGCGACGGTGGCCGACCCCGAGCAGCACCGCGCCCATCTGCTGCGCACCAGCATGATCCAAAGCCTGCGTGACCTGGAGAACGTCGAATGACAGCGTCTGATCAGCAGAGCGCCAGCGAGACCGACGAAGAGATCTATGCCCGGCAGGGCCTCGGCCGGCGCGCCGGCTTCGGCGCGGCACCCGCGCTGGTCATCGTGGATTATGTGGTGGGCTTCGCCGACCCCTCGCAGTTCGGCGGCGGAAATATCGCCCCCGCGATCGAGCAGACCGTCCATCTCCTCGCCCATGCGCGGCGCAAGGGCTGGCCCGTGGCGCATACCCGCGTGGTCTATGCCGAGGATGGCTCCGATGCCGGGGTCTTCACGCTCAAGGCGCCCTCGCTGCTCAAGCTGACCGAGCATTCGCCACTCTCGCAGATCATCCCGGAACTCACGCCCGCGCCGGGCGAGCTGGTGGTGCGCAAGCGCGGCGCATCGGCCTTCTTCGATACGAACCTGGCGGGTTTCCTGACGATGCGCCGCGTGGACACGCTGATCGTCACCGGCTGCACCACCTCGGGCTGCGTGCGCGCGACGGTGGTGGACTCGCTGCAGCATGATTTTCGCACCATCGTCGCGACCGATTGCGTGGGCGACCGCGCCATCGCGCCGCATGAGGCCAACCTGTTCGACATGGGCCAGAAATACGCGGATCTCATGACCCGCGCCGAAATCGAAGCGATCGGATAAGCGCATGGACAAGACCGAAATCACCGATTGGGCGCTTTCCCATGGCTGGCAGCTGATCGCGGGCGCACCCAGCCTGACCAAGCCCTCGCGGCCGAAGGAGGCCATCGTGCGCCTGGTGCTGAAGGCGACGGTGGTGCACCTCGAGGTGAAGAAGCCGGCGGGGCAGTGGCAAAAATTCGCGGGCCTGCCCTATGGCAAGATCGTCGCGGATGACGAAAGCGGCATGCCGCTCGGGCTCGGCTTCGAAAGCATGCCGGGCTTCACCATGCTGATGCGCGAGAACAAGGACCGCCAGGTCTTTGCCGGGCTGGGCTGATGGCCGCTGGACTTGGACCGGACCGCCTGCGGGATGCCGGCTCCGATGCGCGCATTCGTCTTCGGCATGACTGAGGCCCGCGTCACGCTCGCGGTCGCGGGCGGCATCGCGCGCCTCACCTTCGACCATCCGCGTCGGATGAACGCGATCACCGCCGCGATGTGGCAGGCGCTGCCCAGCCTTCTGGATCGCGTGGCGAGCGACCCCGCCATCCGCGTGCTGCTGCTCCAAGGGGCAGGCGAGCGCGCCTTCTGCACCGGCAATGACATCTCGGAATTTGAGGCGATCCGCGCCGATGCCGCGCAATCCGCCGCCTATAACGCGCTCCAGCGCGCGGTGGCCGAGCGCATGGCGGCGCTGGAGAAGCCCGCCATCGCCGCCATCCAGGGCCATTGCCTGGGTGCCGGGCTGGAACTCGCGCTGCAATGCGACCTGCGCTTCGCAAGCCCCGAGGCGCGTATGGGCGTGCCCGCCGTGCGCCTGGGCCTGCCCTACCGGCTGGAGGACATCGTGAAGCTCGTGGATGTCGCGGGCCTCGCGACCGCGCGCCTGATGGTGCTGACCGGATGCAGCTTAGCGGGCGCCGAGCTGGAGCGGATGGGCCTCGTCACGCAGCTGCTGCCGGACCGGGCCGCGATGCAGGCGGCGGCGGAAATCGCCAGCGCCGCTCCCCTCGCCCTGCGCGCGGCCAAGGCCGCCTTCCGCGAACTCACGCGGCGCGATGCCCCGGCCGACATGGCGCGCGCCCAGGCGCTGGCCGACCAATGCTATGACAGCGCCGATTACGCCGAAGGCCGCGCGGCGCGACGCGAGGGAAGGCCGCCGCGCTTCACCGGAACCTAGTCGCCCGGCGCCTTGCGCTTGCCCTGCGTCATGCTGAGAACGAAGACGCCCATGCCGCCCAGCAGCGCCATCAGGATGAAGCCCCATTTCAGCCCGGCCGTGCGGGCCTTGGGGTCATCCATCACCTGCAGCAGCAGCACGCCGAAGATGACGACGCCCAGGCTGCCGATGGTCGTGCCCCAGATGCCGAACAGGCGCATCCTGCGGTCCATGCCGTCCCTCCCCTGCCTTTGCTTCAGTGGAGTTTGACACCAGGCTCCGCCTTTTGCGAGACGAGGCTGGCCAGGCTGCGCCACACCGTGGGTGCCCCGCCATGCAGCGCCGTCTGGTGCATCTTGTAGAGCGAGCGATACATCAGCCGCGCGAAATACCCCTCTATGAACATGGACTTGCCCACGAGGAAGCCCATCAGGCTGCCCACCGTGCTGTACTTCCCGAGCGAGACGAGCGAGCCGAAATCGCGATAGACGAAGGGCTCCAGCTTCTTGCCGTCCAGGATGCGCTCGATCTGGTTGTACATGTGGCTCGCCTGCTGATGCGCCGCCTGGGCACGCGGCGGGATGGGCTGCTCCGAGCCCTCGCGCGGGCAGGAGGCGCAGTCGCCCAGTGCGAAGATGCGCTCGTCCCGCGTGGTCTGCAGCGTGGGCAGCACCTTGAGCTGGTTGATGCGATTGCTCTCCAGCCCGCCGATCTCCTTCAGGAAATCGGCGCCCTTCACGCCGGCGGCCCAGACGGTGAGTTCGGCCGGCAGGAAGCCGCCATCGGCCAGCACCACGCCATCGGCCCGCACCTCGGCCACGCGGGTGCCGGCATGCACCTCCACGCCCATCTTCGCCAGCAGGTCGCTCGTGGCGGCCGAGATGCGTTCGGGCAGCGCGGGAAGGATGCGGGGGGCGGCTTCCACCAGCATGATGCGGATGTCGCGCTCGGGCTGGATGCGATCGAGCCCGTAAGCGACCACGGCGCGCACGGTGCGGTGCAGCTCTGCCGCGAGTTCCGTGCCCGTGGCCCCCGCACCGATGATGGCCACATGCAGCTGCCCCGGCCGCACCGGCTCGGGTTGGGCATTGGCGCGCAGGCAGGCATTCACGAGGCGGCGGTTGAAGCGGCTCGCCTGGTCCAGCGTCTCCAGCGGGATGGCGTGCTGGGCCGCGCCCGGCGTGCCGAAATCATTGGTGACCGAACCCACGGAGATGATGAGCGTATCGTAGCCCAGGCGGCTCGCCGGCGTGATCTCGCGCCCTTCCTCATCCAGCATCGCACCGAGCAGCACCTCCTTCGCGTCACGGTCGAGGCCCGTCATCTCGCCGAAGCGGTAGGTGAAGTGGTGCCAATGCGCCTGGGCCAGGTAGTTCAGCTCATGCTGCGCGCGGTCCAGGCTGCCGGCCGCGACGGCATGCAGCAGCGGCTTCCAAATATGGGTGCGGCTGCGCTCCACCAGCGTGACCTGGGCGCGCTTGCCGCGGCCGTAGCGGTTGCCCAGGCGGGTCGCGAGCTCGAGCCCGCCGGCGCCCCCTCCGACGATGACGATGCGGTGCGGATCAGCCATGCCAAGCCCTCTTCTTGCAGGATGAGCGTAGCGCCCGGCATCGTTGCAGGCAAAGAACATGCGACGGGCAACCGCGCGGCAAGGCGGGACGTTGGCGCTCCGCGTGGGTCCTCACGCGCCCGAACCCGGAGTTCCCGCCATGCCCCTCGGCACCATCCTCGTCATTCTCCTCATCATCGCGCTGCTGGGCGGGTTCAGCGGCCGCTTCGGCGGCTATGGCTACGGTTTCGGCCATGGCAGCATGGGTGTCCTGGGCACGGTCCTGATCATCACCATCGTGCTGATGGTGTTGGGGCGCATCTGACGGGAGACATGATTGACGGAGCCCTTCCAGGTCACGCCCGAGGGGCTGCGCCTCGTCGTGCGCCTGACCCCGCGCGCAGGGCGGGATGGCCTGGATGGCGTCGCGACCACGCCGGATGCGGGGACGCATCTGCGCCTGCGCCTCTCGGCCCCACCGGTCGAAGGTGCCGCCAATGCCGCGCTGATCGCCTACCTCGCACGCGCCCTCGGCCTCAGGAAAGCCGACATCCAGCTGCTCGCGGGTGAGCGGTCGCGGGTGAAGCGCCTGTTGCTGTCGGGCGACGGCGCGATGCTGGCCCGGCGTGTCACCGACTGGATCGCCCTCTCGACCTGAGCCGCGCTCCGTGCTTTTTCCGCCCGCAACTCCAGCAAAGGGCAGGATCGTGAGCGACATCTCCATCAATATCGGCGGCGACATCTTCCAGGCGCGCTTCGAGACCGAGGCCGCGCCGCAGACCGTGGCCCGCTTCCGCCACCTGCTGCCCTACAAGGACCGCATCATCCATGTCCGCTGGAGCGGCGAGGCCTGCTGGATCCCGATGGGCGAGCGCGACCTGTCCATCGGCTATGAAAACGCGACCAGCTACCCGGCCCCCGGTCAGATCATCGTCTATCCCGGCGGCATCCCCGGCGCGGTGAGCGAGACGGAGATCCTGGTGGCCTACGGCCCCTGCTGCTTCGCCAGCAAGGCGGGGCAACTCGCCGGCAACCACTTCCTGACCATCACGGCCGATCTCGACCGGCTGGCCAAGGTCTGCCGCTCGGTGCTGTGGGACGGCGCCAAGGACATCACCTTCAGCGCCGCCTGAGCGGCAGCAAGGCCAGGCCAACCACGGCCGGCAGCAGCCAGATGATCCGCGCCTCATAGCGGTTCAGCGGCTTGGAGAGCGCGCCCGTCGCCGCGGCATTGCCGCCGATGGCGACGAGCGCGAAGAGGATGAGGGCGGCGCGCGGCACATCCCGCGCCCGCGCGGCGCGCCAGAGCAGCCAGGGCGCCAGCAGCAGCGCCGCCAGCACCACCGGCAGATGCGGCACCAGGAAGGGCCTGGCAGCGGCCGGCAGCAGCCCACGCGCCTGGAGCCCGCCATCGAAGCGCGCGAGTTCGGCCGCGGGAAAGCCGTGCTCGATCACCTCGCGCGTGCTGAAGAGCGAGGTGGGCACCAGCGTATCGCCCACGCGGAACAGGGTGAGCTGCCGCAGCGCATTGCCGAGCATCGCCACCGCGACGTCATGAGGGTAGGCGGCGATGGTGGCAGCCACGATCTCGCGCGCCTCGGGCACGGCGCGCAACCCGCCCAGCTTGCGCAGGCTGCCATCCGCCTCGCTGTTGATCGGGCTGATGCCCCAGAGGAAATCCTCGGCATCCATCGGCAGGCGGTCGAGGAAGCCGCAAAGCCGCCACGCCGGATCCTCCGGGCAGCGCGCCTGCATGAGGCGCAGCGCCGGCCCGTCATCCTGCAGCCGCGCCAGCAGGAAGATCGCGCCATGCGGCGAGGGCGCGAAGCGTCCGAAGGCGGCATGATTGGCGCTTGCCAGCATGAGCAGCGCCAGCAGCGGGGGTGCTGCCACGCGCAGCACGGGCGAGAGCCGGCGCGTCAGCAGCGCGGTCAGCGCCACCAGCGCCAGCGCCCCCGGCAGATGTGCCATGTGGCCGGAGATGGCGAGCGCGCCGAGCAGCCCAACCGCCAGCGCCTCGATGCGCGAGAGGCGTCCGAAGCCCAGCAGGAACAGGCAGAGCGGGCCGAGGGCGGTCAGGGCATCGGGCATCACCGTCGCCAGGAACCAGGGCGCCGAGGTCAGCGCGGCCAGGCCGCCGCAAACCAGGAGATGCGCGGCCGGCGTCGCTGCCTCACGCAGTGCGCGCTGCGTGAGCCAGAGCAGCCAAGAGCCAAGCACCCCCTGCCCCAGGATCACCGGCCAGAGCGACCACGCCCAGTGCAGCCCATGAATCGCCGCGCCATAGGTGAGCGACTTGTCCCAGGGCGGCACGCCCATCGTCGTCTGGCGGAGATAGGTGAAGCTATCCACGAAGACGAGCGGATAGAGGTTCAGCACGGCGGGCCAGACCAGCACCAGCCCACCGCCCAGGATCGCGAGCGCGGCCCTAGGCAAGGACGGCTTCCGCCTCCCGCACCACTTCGGCCAGGGCGCCTGCCGCGAAGGGCGAGACGAGCCCCGCACCGCGCGCCAGATCCTGGAAGGGCGCCGAGCCGCCGCGCGCGCAAAGCGCCACATAGTCATCCAGCGCGGCCTTGGGATCGTGCCGCGACTTCACCCAGAACTGCATCGCGCAGCACAGCGCCAGCGTGTAGTCGATGTAGTAGAAGGGGCTGTTGTAGATGTGCTGCTTCGCCTGCCAGCGCCCGCCCTTCGCGGGATAGGCGAGGTCCCCATAGTCGGTCCAGGGCATGTAGAGGCGCTCCAGCCGCTGCCAGATTTCATGGCGCTCGGCCGGAGTCGCGTCCGGGTTGGCGTGCACCTCATGCTGGAAGTGATCCACGCAGACGCCATAGGGCAGGAAGGCGAGCGAGGAGATCAGGTGCATCCGGCGGAAGCGGTCGGCGGCACCCTCGCCCACCAGCAGCCCCATCTGCGGATGCGTCAGGAATTCGAGGCCCATGGAGTGGATCTCGGCCGCCTCCATGGTCGGCCAGAGCTGGTCGATGCCCGGCTGATGGCGGCTTTCCCAGCACTGGAAGGCGTGGCCCATCTCATGCGTGAAGACGCCGATATCGTGATGCGTGCCGTTGAAGTTGGCGAAGATGAAGGGCACGCCCACGGTCGGGAAGGAGGTGCAGAAGCCGCCCCCCGCCTTGCCGGGCCGGTTCTTGAGGTCGAGGAAGCCGCCCGCCTGCATCAGCCGGTAGAATTCGCCGAGGCGCGGGTCCATCCGGTCGAACATCGTCTGCGCGACCTCGACCAGCGTGTCGTGGTCGCCGATGGGTGCGGGGTTACCCTCGGGGTCGATCAGCGCCTCATCCCAATAGCGCAGCCTGTCCCAGCCGAAGGTGGCGCGGCGGGCTTCCAGCAGCTTGGCGACCAGCGGCACCACATGGCGCACCACCTCCTCACGATAGCGCGCGACATCGGCGGCGTCGTAATCCACCCGCCGCATGCGGCGATAAGCGAGCGGGATGAAATTCGCATCGCCAAGCTTCACCGCCATGCCGTGGCGCAGCTTCACCAGCGCGTCATAGATCCCGTCCAGCTCCGCGCCGTTCTTCTCGAAGAAGGCCCAGCGCGCCGCCTCGGCCGCGTGGCGGGTCGCGCGGTCCGCATCCTCGGCGAAGGGGGCGAGGCCGGAGAGGTTCACGACCTTGCCGCCGATCTCGATCTTCGCCGAGGCCATCAGCGCGGTGTAGCGCGCGGTGAGTTTGGATTCCTCCTCCAGGTCCCCGGCGATGGCGGGATCGAAGGTGGTGATGTCCGTCTCCCAGAGGAGCAGCACATGGGCGCCCACCAGCGCCTCGATGCCGGCGCGGTCGGGGTCGGCCAGCAGGCGGCGCTTGATCGCCACCTCATGCCCGGTGGCGACGGGGGCGAGCTTGTCGGCGTATTCGCGGGCGGCCTTGGCCTCTTCGCTCGTCGTGTCCTGGGCGAAGCGCAGATGCACGAGCGCGCTCCAGGTATCGGCGGCGCGGCGGGCGGCATCCCATTGCGCCACCGCCGCCGCGCGGTTGCCCGCATCCAGCAGCGCATGGATGGCGGCGGCCTCGGCCGCGAGGCTCTCTTCGGTCGGCGTCGGCGCCTTGATCTCGTTGAAACGCATGTTCAAAACTCCGCCATGAGCCGGCCGAAGCCGTCCATCTTCTCGGTGATGCCATTGGCCCGCAGCGCATGCCACCACGTCGCCGTGTTGATCGCGATGACGGGCTTGCCGAGCCACATCTCGGCCGCGGCGGCGAGGCGCACCATGGAGAGGTTGGTGCCCACCTGCACGATGGCGTCCACATCGTCGCCGTCCAGCTCGCGCAGCACGGGCACGAGCTCGGCCGGCGTGACCTCGGCGATGGCGGTCCAGCGGCGGCATTGCAGCGCACGGTCGCGCACCGTGGTGTAGCCCATGTCGCCGAAATAACGGATCACCTCGGCATTCATGCTGGGCCAATAGGGCGAGAGGATGGCCAGCCGCTTCACCCCGCCATAGGCCTGGAGTGCGGCGTGGCAGGAATGCGAGCCGACGCTGAGCTTCAGGCCGCTCACTTCCTCCACGCTCCGCACGAAGCGATCGGCGCCCACCACGCCATCGAAGAAGGTGACGGCGCTCATGCCCATGACGAGATAGTCGGGCTTGCAGGTCATGACGCTGCGCACGGCGTCCAGCGTATTGGCGCCGATCAGCTCAGCCCCCGCGCGGAAGGTCTCGTTGCTGACCGCGTCGGAATCGGGTGTGAAGATGCGGCTGTAATGCGCGGTGACGCCGGCCGGGCGCATCATGTCAAAATCGGGCTGCACCACCGTGTTGGTGGAGGGGCCCATCACGCCGAATTTCTTCCGCCAGCCCAGAACATCGCGCATCGCTCTCGCCTCTCCCGTGGGGCCGGATTCTCGCCCTCCCCGCAGCATGGCACAAGACGCGCTTGCGAGGCCCCCGCGCGCCGCCTATTCGGACTCCGTCATGCCCCTTCCCCGCCGCCTTCTCCTTCTCTCGCCCCTGTTGCCGCTGGCGGCCCAGGCGCAGGAGGCCTGGCCCGCGCGGGGGCCGATCCGCTTCATCGTCCCCGGCCCGGCCGGTGGCGCAGGGGATGTCACGGCCCGGCTGGTGATGGAGCGCGTGGGGGCGCGGATCGGCCAACAGATCGTGATCGAGAACCGGCCCGGCGCCGGCACGAATATCGGCATGACCGTCGTGGCCCGCGCCGCCCCGGATGGTTATGTGCTGGGGCTGGCGAGCATCGCCAGCCATGCGGTGAACCGCACACTCTACCGCAGCCTGCCCTTCGACCCGGTGGCGGATTTCGCGCCGGTCAGCCTGATGGCGCAGGTGCCCAACCTCATGGTCATCCCGCCCGCGCTGCCGGTGGCCAACCTGCCGGAATTCATCGCCTATGCCCGGGCGCGGCCGGGGCAAATGAATTTCGGCTCGGTCGGCGCGGGCTCCTCGCAGCATCTGGCCGGGGCGCAATTCGCCCAGGCCACGGGAATCGAGCTGCAGCACGTGCCCTATAATGCCGGTGGCCAGATGAACACGGATTTGATGGAGAACCGCATCCAGGTGCTGTTCCAGTCGGTCAGCGCGGTGGCCGAACTGGCGCGCGCCGGCCGCGTGCGCGCCATCGCGGCGACAGGGACCGAGCGCATCCCCGCCTTCCCCGATGTACCGACGCTGCGCGAGGGCGGCGTGGACATCGTCTCCACCGGATGGTTCGGCGTCGTGGCGCCCGCCCAGACGCCCGAGCCCATCCTGGACCGCCTGCACCGCGAGACCACCGCCGCCCTGGCCGAGCCGGAATTGCAGGCGCGGCTTTCGGCCGGCGGCAGCCTGCCTCGCCCCTCGCCGACCCGCACCGATTTCGCGCGCTTCATGGCGGAGGAGACGGCGCGCTGGGCGCCGGTGGTGCGGGCCTCGGGCGCGAGTGTGGATTGAAGCGCATGCGCTGAGGGTCCAGGCTGCCCCCTTCCCATCCGGCAGGAGCAGAGCCATGGCCCGCGTGCGTTCCATCCCCTCCGAGGAACTGCCCCCCGACCTCGCGGCGATCTATGAGGATTTCGCCGGGCAATACGGCCCCTTCCGCAATCAGGTCGCGGTCATCGCGCATGTGCCCGCAGCGCTGCGCCACCTGATGCCGCTGCTGATGGAATTGCGCGCGGCGGCGACGCTGCCCAAGCGCTACCTCGAGATCGCGATCGTCGTCGTCTCCCGGCTGAACGCGTGCCATTACTGCGTGGCGCATCACAAGCCGTTCCTCGTCGTGGCCGGTGTCTCGCCCGAGGCGGTGGACCGCATCATGGACGCGGAGCTTCCGGCGGAATTCGACGCGGTGGACCGGCTGGTCATCCGCTACGCCAAGGTGGCGTGGGAGACGCCGAACCGCGTGACGCCCCGCCTGCACGCCGAATTGCTGGAACACTTCACGGAGGCGCAGATCGTGGAACTCACGCTGCGCATTACGCTTTGCGGCTTCTTCAACCGCTTCAACGACGCATTGCAGATCGAGGAGGAAGCGGAGGTCCACGCCTGATCAGAGGTTGAACGCGACGCGCCCCGTCTCCGTCACGTCATAGCCGCCCATGCGGGCGGCGCGCTCGGCGAAGAGGGGCGTGCGGGCGAAGGCGAGAAGCGCCTGCATCGGCGGCTCGAAAGCCTCGCGGCGATGCAGCACCAGGTCGAAGCGCTCGCGCAGCAGGGGCACGAAGCCGAGGCCCGCGCGCGCCGCCTCGGCACGGATGCCGAAGCCGGCATCGGCGGCGCCACGCAGCACGGCGGCGGCGACCTCATCCTCGGCCAGCGCCGGTTCCTGCAGGAAGGCCACGTCGCGCAGCGCGACGCCGGCATCGCTGAGCAGGCCCACCAGCGCCACATGGCTGCCCGCGCGCGGCTGGCGGCCGATGACGCTGAGACCAGGCCGCGCGAGATCCGCGATGGCGGAGAGCGCCGCCGGATTGCCGGGCGGCGTGATCAGGCCCTGCTCGCGCCAGGCCCAGGTCAGGCCAACCAGCGGCGCACCCGGCAGCGCGGCGCGGACCGCCGCTTCGTTGAAGCCGCCCTCCTCGTCGCGCAGGTGCAGCGCGGCGGCGAGCGCGCTGCCGGCCACCAGCGCATCCAACCCGTCCAGGCTGCCCCCGGCCCGCAAGGCGAGGCCGCAGCCGGATTGCCGCACCGCCCAGTCCAGCAGCGGGTCGTGGCTGCCGGCCAGGATGGGCGGCGGCGGGGCGCGCCCGCCGGCCTCGGCCTGGTCCACCAGCCAGCGGCGCAGCGCATCGGCCGGAAACACCCATTTGCCGCCGACGAGCGCGGCCGGCAGGCGGCGGCCGCGCGCCAGCTCGTAAAGGGCGCGCTCCGAGAGGCGAAGGAATTGCGCCGCCTCCTTCAGGGTCCAGACATCCATCCGGCAAATATCGGCAAATTGCGGCAAATGATCAATGGATCACCCCGTGGACGCTGGCGCGCGCCGGCCTTACAGCCACGTCATGCAAGACCTGGGCGCCGCATTCCAGCAGGCTTTGGGCCTGGTCGCCGCGGGCGATGCGGGGCTCTGGGCGATCATCGCCCTCAGCCTGCGCGTTTCGCTCACGGCCACGCTCATCGCCGCCTGCCTCGGGCTGCCGCTGGGGGCCCTGCTGGCCGTGGCGCGCTTCCCGGGGCGGCAGAGCCTGCTGGTCCTGCTGAATGCGCTGATGGGCCTGCCGCCCGTGGTGGCGGGACTTGTCATCTACATCCTGCTCTCGCGCTCGGGACCGCTCGGTTCCTTCGGCCTGCTCTTCACGCCGACCGCCATGGTGATCGCCCAGGCGGTGCTGATCACTCCCATCCTCGCCGCCCTCACGCGCCAGGTGCTGGAGGGAATGTGGGAGGAATACGCCGAGCAGCTGCGCTCGCTCGGCTCGGGGCCGGGCCGGGCCGTGCGAACCCTTCTCTGGGATGGGCGCTTCGCGCTGCTGACCGTGCTGCTGGCCGGCTTCGGCCGCGCCTCGGCCGAGGTCGGCGCCGTCATGGTGGTGGGCGGCAATATCGAGGGCTTCACGCGGGTGATGACGACCGCCATCGCGCTGGAGACCAGCAAGGGTGACCTGCCGCTGGCGCTTGGCCTCGGCATCGTGCTGATGGCGATCGTGCTGGGCGTGAATGCGGCGGCGCAATGGCTGCGCGAAGCCTCGGCCAGGTGGTCGGGATGAGCGCGCCCGTGCTGCGCGCCGAGGGCCTCAGCTACAGCGTGGGCGGGCTGCCCCTGCTCCAGGGGTTGAGCTTCAGCATCGGCCCAGGCGCGCCCAGCCTCGTGATCGGCCCCAATGGCGCGGGCAAGTCCATCCTGCTGCGTCTGCTGCACCGGCTGCTGCCGCCCAGCGCAGGCACCGTGGTGAGTGCGGGCATCGGCCGCCAGGCCATGCTGTTCCAGAAGCCCGTGCTGCTGCGCCGCAGCGTCGCGCAGAACATCGCCCATGCGCTCTCGCTCGCCGGCATCGACGATCCCGGCCGCATCCCCGCCGCGCTGGAGGAGGTGGGCCTGCCGCACCTGGCCCATCGCCCCGCCCGCCTGCTCTCGGGCGGCGAACAGCAGCGCGTGGCCCTCGCCCGCGCTTTGGCGCTGCAACCCGAGATCCTCTTCCTCGACGAGCCGACGGCGAGCCTCGACCCGGCGGCGACCCGCGCGGTCGAGGCGATCATCACGCGTGCCGCCCAGCGCGGCGTGAAGATCGTGATGACCACGCATGACCTGCACCAGGCCCGCCGCCTCGCCGGCGAGATCCTGCTGCTGCATCGCGGCCGCCTCGTCGAGCAGGCACCCGCCGAAACCTTCTTCCGATCCCCCGCCAGCGCCGAGGCCCAGGCCTTCCTGCGCGGCGACATCCTGGAGTGACACGCATGTTCCGCCGCACCTTGTTCGCCCTCGCGCTGCTGGCCACGCCGGCCATGGCGCAGGAGCGCGTCATCACCATCAGCAGCACCACCAGCACGGAGCAGTCGGGCCTTTTCGGCCATATCCTGCCCCTGTTCCGCGAGCAGACGGGCATCACCGCGCGCGTCGTCGCACTCGGCACCGGCCAGGCGCTGGATGTGGGGCGGCGCGGCGATGCCGATGTCGTCTTCGTGCATGACCGCGCGGCCGAGGAGCGCTTCGTGGCCGAAGGCTTCGCCACCGAACGCCGGCACGTCATGTTCAACGACTTCGTGATCATCGGGCCCACCGCCGACCCCGCGCGCATCGCGGGCTCGCGCGATGCGGTGGCCGCCATGCGCCGCATCGCCGAGGCCCGCGCCCCCTTCGTCAGCCGCGGCGACCGCAGCGGCACCCATGCGGCGGAGTTGCGCCTCTGGCAGCAGGCGGGCGTGGAGCCCGCGGGCAGCTGGTATCGCGCCGTCGGCCAGGGCATGGGCCCGGCGCTGAACACGGCCGCTGCGCAGAACGCCTATATCCTGGCCGATCGCGGCACCTGGCTCTCCTTCCGCAACCGGCAGGATCTGCGCGTGCTGAGCGAGGGCGATCCGCGCCTGTTCAACCAATATGGCGTGATGCTGGTGAACCCGGCGCGCCACAGCCATGTGAAAGCGGCCGACGGCCAGGCCTTCGCGGACTGGATCGTCTCGCCGGCCGGGCAGGCCGCCATCGCCGGCTACAAGATCAATGGCGAGCAGCTGTTCTTCCCGAACGCGGCGCAGCCTGAGCCGGTCTCGTGAAGCGGCTGGTTCTGGCCGCGCTGCTGATGGCGGCGCCGGCCCAGGCGGAACCTGTGCGCCTGGCCGCCGCCGGCAGCCTGCGCGCCGCCCTCTCCGAGGTCGCTACCGCCTTCGCGGCCAGCCCAGGCGGCGCGCCGGTCACCGAGGCCTATGCGCCTTCCGGCCTGCTGCGGCAGCGCATCGCGGGGGGTGAGGGCTTCGACCTCTTCGCCAGCGCCAACATGGCCCACCCCGAGGCGCTGGCGCGGGAGCGGCAGATGCCCGTGGTGCTCTTTGCCCGCAACCGGCTTTGCGCCCTGGCGCGGCCGGGCCTGGATGTCACGCCGGAGACGCTGCTGGCGCGCATGCTGGACCCCGCCATCCGGCTGGGCACCTCCACGCCGCGCGCCGATCCGGCCGGCGACTACGCCTTCGCGCTCTTCGCCCGCGCCGAGGCGGTTCGCCCCGGCGCGCGCGCGGCGCTGGAGGGCAAGGCGCTGACCCTCACGGGCGGCCCGGATTCGGCCCGCCCGCCCGCCGGGCGCGACCTTTACGCGTGGCAGTTCGAGCGCGACGCGGTGGACCTCTTCCTCACCTATTGCACCAATGCCGTCCTGGCCCGAAGGGCCGAGCCGCGGCTGGCCAGCATCGAGGTGCCGGAGGCGCTGGCCGTCTTCGCCGATTACGGGATGCTGCTGCTCGCGCCCCGGCCCGAGGCGGCGCGGCTGGCCCTGTTCATTCTCTCGCCGCAGGGCCAGATGATCCTGGCCCGGCACGGCTTCGACGCGCCGGGCCTGCCCAAGGAGAGATGATGTTCCGCCGCGCGCTGCTCGCCACCCCGCTCGCTTCTCCCGCATTCGCGCGGGACGTCCGGGACTCGGTGGGCCGCGGCGCGCGGCTGCCGGAGAAGGTGAGCCGTGCGCTCGCCGCCGGCCCACCCGCCGCCATCCTGCTCTATACGCTGGCGCCCGAATTGCTCGCCGGCTGGCCCGCCCGCCCGCCAAGCCGCCTCGAAGCCAGCTTCCTGACCGAGCAGGCCGCCGCCCTGCCCGAGACCGGGCGCCTGACCGGCCGCGACAACACGGCCAATATCGAGGCCGTGCTGCGCCACCGCCCGGATTTGGTGCTGGATTATGGCAGCGTGGGGCCAAGCTTCGTCAGCCTCGCCAATCGCGTGCAGGAGCAGACAGGCATTCCGACGCTGCTGCTGGATGGCGCGCTGGCCCGCATCCCCGAGACCTATCGCCAGTTGGGCGATATCCTGGGCCGCCGGAAGGACGCCGAACTGCGCGCCGACGCCGCGCTGCGCATCCTGGCCGAGGCCGAGGCGAACGCCGCGCGTCTCGCCCAGCGCGGGCGGCCGCGCGTGCTCTATGTGCGCGGGCCGCGCGGGCTGGAGACGGGGCTGTCCGGTTCCATCAACACCGAGATCATCGAATTCGCGGGGGCGGCCAATGTGGCGGGACGCGCGCTGGGGCCGGGCGGGCTCACGCAGATCAGCCTGGAGCAGGTGCTGGCCTGGAACCCGGATTGGGTGATCGCGATCCATCCGGATTTCCCCGCCCATGCGCGGCAGGATCCGCTGTGGCGGGCGCTGCCGGCGGTGCGGGCGAACCGGCTCGTGCTGGCGCCGGGCCTGCCCTTCGGCTGGGTGGATTTCCCGCCCGCCGTGAACCGGCTGCTGGGGCTGATCTGGCTGCCCGTGCTCTTCGGCCTGGCGCCGGTGGAGACCCTGCCCGAGCGCGTGAGTGACTTCCACGCGCTCTTCTACCACCGCCGGCCCGAGCCCGCGCAGATCGCGGCGCTGCTGCGCCCGGCCCTGCCGGGCTGATGCGCGGCGCATTCGCCTGGGGCCTGGCGCTGAGCGCGCTGACGGGCGCCGTGCTGCTGGCGCTGGCCTTTGGGCGCTTCCCGATCCCGCCCGGCCAGTTGCTGGACATCCTGCTGGGGCGGGAGGATGGGCCGGCCGCGATCGTCTTCTGGAACATCCGCGCGCCGCGCGTGGCGGCCGCCATCCTGGTCGGCGCGGCGTTGGCGGGCGCGGGCGCGGCCTTCCAGGGGATGTTCCGCAACCCGCTCGCCTCGCCCGATCTGCTGGGCGTCTCGGCCGGGGCGTCGCTCGGCGCGGTGCTGGGGATCTTCCTGGGCCTGCCGGTGGCAGCGATCCAGGGGCTGGCCTTCGCGGGCGGCGTGGCCGCCGTGGCGGGGGTCGCGGGCCTGGCCGCGCTGGTGCGCGGGCGGGGTGATCCGGCGCTGCTGCTCATCCTCGCCGGCATCGCGCTGGGTGCCTTGATGGGCGCCGCGATCAGCCTGCTGAAGATCCTGGCCGATCCCTACAACCAGCTGCCCGCCATCACCTTCTGGCTGCTCGGCTCGCTGAACGCGGTCACGCGGGGCGATGTGGTGGCGGCGGCGATCCCGGCGGCCCTCGGTCTCACGCTGCTGTTCCTGCTGCGTTGGCGGCTGAACCTGCTGACGCTGGGCGAGGACGAGGCCCGGGCGCTCGGCGCCAACACCACGCTGCTGCGCGGCGCGGCGGTGGCGGGCGCGACGCTGGCGACGGCCGCCGTCACCGCGCTGGCCGGCGCGGTGGGCTGGATCGGCCTCGTCGTGCCGCATATCTCGCGGATGCTGGGCGGGCCGGATCTCAGCCGCCTCATCCCGCTCTCCATGCTGCTGGGCGCGGCCTTCCTGCTGACCGTGGACACCGCCGCGCGCAATCTCGGTCGCACCGAATTGCCGCTCGGCGTGCTGACGGCGCTGCTCGGCACGCCGCTCTTTCTTTGGCTTCTGGCGCGGGGCCGGCATGCTTGAGGCGCGCGATCTGGCCGTTGGCCACGGTCGGCGGACCGTGCTGTCGGGCTTGAACCTCGCGCTTCGGCAGGGCGAGGTTTTCTGCCTGCTCGGCCCCAATGGCGGCGGCAAGACGACGTTGCTTCGCACGCTGCTGGGCCTGATCCCGCCCCTCGACGGCGAGGTGCGGTTGGAAGGCAGGCCGCTGGCGCGCCTCACCCGACGCGAGATCGCACAGCGCCTGGCCTATGTGCCGCAGGCTGGGCAGGGCGGCTTCGCCTATCCAGCGCGCGATGTTGTGGCGATGGGCCGCGCCGCGCGGCTCGGCCTCTTCGCCGCACCCGGCCGCGCCGACCGCGAGGCCGCCGAGGATGCCCTGGCGCGGCTCTCCATCACCCACCTGGCCGAGCGCCCGGTGACGGAGCTTTCGGGCGGGGAGCGGCAATTGGTGCTGATCGCGCGCGCGCTGGCCCAAGGGGGCGGCGCGATCATCCTCGATGAGCCGACCGCGAGCCTGGATTTCGGCAACCAGGCGCTGGTGCTGCGTGAGGTGCGTGCCTTGGCGCAGCGCGACGGCCTGGCCGTGCTGATGACAACCCACCAACCCGATCACGCGCTGCTTCTGGCCGATGCGGTGATGCTGGTGGCCGGCGGCAGCGCCCAGGGCCCGGCCATGCCCGAGGCGCTGATCACGCCGGAGACGCTGCGCGCCGCCTATGGGGTTGAAGCGGTGATCGGCGCGCTGGGCGCGCGGCGTGTGGTGGCGCCGCTGATCTAGCTCTTCCTGACATTCCAGAAGAGCGGCGCGCCCTGCACGATGCCGCTGACATTGCGCCGATGCGCGGTGGCCAGGAAATACTGGCCGAGCGGGATCATCGGGACATCCTGCATCGCCTGCGCCTGGATGCGCCGCGCGATGGCCTGCTGGGCTGCCAGGTCGGGCGCGTCGAACCAGGCGTTGCGCAGGTTTTCCAGCTCGGGGCTGTCGGGCCAGCCGATCCAGCCATTGGTGCCATTGCCGCGCAGCCCGAGATGCCCCGCCGGCGAGGCGAAATCCTGCCCGCCGCCGAAGGTGAAGAAGGCGGACCAGCCGCCGCGCTCCACCGGCTCGCGCGAGGTGCGGCGGGAGAGGACGGTGCCCCAATCCAGCGCCTGGTAGTCGAGGTTGATGCCGATGCGGCGGAACAGGTCCCCGCCGACTTCGCTCATGGCGCGCAGGAACGGCAAGTCCGTGGGCACGATCAGCACCATCCGCTGGCCGTTATAGCCGGCGGCCGCCAATTCGCGCCGCACGCGATCGAGGTCGCGCGGCGAGGTCAGCGCGCCCATCGCCTCGTCATTGGCGAGCGGCGTGCCCGGCGTGAAGACGCCGACATTGCCGCGCCAGAGATCGGGGTTGTTGCCGACGATGGCCTGCATGAAGTCGGGCTGGTTGATCGCGCCCAGGATGGCGCGGCGGATCGCCGGGTTGTTGAAGGGCGGCTGGAGATGGTTGAAGCGCAGGAAGCCGACCCAGCCCGAAGTTTCGAGCGTGGAAATCTCGATGTTGCGGTTGCGGCGCAGCGTGGGCAGCAGGTCGGTCACCGCCTGTTCCCACCAATCCACCTCCCCCGCCTGGAGGGCCGCCGAGGCCGTGGCCGCATCGGGCATCACGATCCATTCGACGCGGTCGAGATTCGCCACCTTGCCGCCAGCGGTGAAGCTCGGCGCGCCCTCGCGGGGCACATAGCCATCGAAGCGGGAATAGACGGTCCGGGCGCCGGCCACACGCTCACCGGGGACAAAGCGATAGGGGCCGGAGCCCACGATCTCGCTGACCTGCGTCGCCGCATCGGTGCGGGCCAGGCGCTCGGGCATGATGAAGGGGACCGTGACGGTGGTCTTGCCGAGCGCGGCCGGCAGCAAGGGAAAGGGCTTCTTCAGGCGGAAGCGCAGGCGGCGGTCATCGAGGGCCACGAGTTCATCGGTCTGCGCCAGCAGCGCCTGGCCGAAGGCGTCGCGCGAACCCCAACGGCGGATGCTGGCCACGGCATCGGCGGCGCGGACGGGCTCGCCATCATGGAAGCGCAGATTGGGGCGCAGCGTGATGATCCAGGTGAGGCCGGCATCCTCGACCACATGGCCCTCGGCCATTTGCGGCTGGGGGGCAAAATTGGCATCGGTGCCGTAGAGGGTGTCATAGACGAGATAGGCGTGGTTGCGGCTGACGAAGGCGGTGGACCAGAGCGGGTCCAGCACGGGCACGTCGGATTGCGGCACGAAGCGCAGCGTGCGGGCACCTTGGGCCGCGACCATCGAAGGGGCGGAGAGGGCCATGGGGGCAGCGAGCAGGCTGCGGCGGGGCAATGTCGTCATGCGGCGGGCTCCGGTGGGGACACCCCCATCCTGGGTAAGCGGCTTGGCTGGAGCAAGACATCCTTGAGGGGCCGACCATCGCGCGCGCAGTTGGCTTGTGCGCGAGAGCGATTTTTGCTTGACACAGCATATATGTTCATCTTATGTTCCAGGTATCCAGGGAGACATGCGTCGTTTGATCCCACGTTGGGCCTCTCGTCTGATCCTCGGTGTTTGTCTGCTTTGCGCGGGGCTGCTCGGCCTTCGCGAAGCGCTCCGCCCGCCGACGCGATGGAGCGGGCAAGACGTCGAGTTTCGCATCCGGTTTGAGACGTTCAGCAGCAGACCTCTCATGATCGAGGGCGTTTACTTGAACGCTCAGCCCATCGCCCTCGATCGCTCCAGTGCCTCAGTCTCACACCACGGTGCTGTGCGCTTCCGCTCGATGGGGCAGGCGACGGTGGCGCTTGGCCTCCGGTTGCGGTTCGACGGTGATGATACGACCCATGAGCTGGAGCGGACCCTCATGCCGTCGCTTGGCAGCGCCTGTGTCGTCAGCGTCATGACATCGGTCACCGGGTTCGAGATGTCGGATTGCGACGCGCCAGGCGATTCCACGTCCGATTGAAGCGACTGCGGTCGCGCTCTCCCTGTGTTTCCCGTTCCGTTATTCTGACCGCTGAGGAGCAACCCTCATGTCTTCAATTCCCGATATCGTCCAAGCGGATCAATTGATCCGTGAGATTCATCAGTTCGCAAAAGCAGCCGCCATTGCGTCTCGCTTGCCTGGTTACGAATCTGGCCCCGGCGATGCGTTCCGTCACATGGTCGGTGCAGCGGAACTGACGCGCCGGATTGGCGCGCTGCCGGCCTATGCGGCAGTCGAGGGCAACGAAACCATCAGTTGGTTCATGGAGCGCTACAACGCTCTTCTTGGGCGCGATCTTGGGCTTGGTCGTAATCCGGAAGACCGTGCGATGGACCGGATCAACAACGCGATCGGCATCCGCATCGGCCTCCGGGCCAGCGATCCGATGGAAGTGCTCAACGCCGCTCGTTTCGAAATCGAGCGCGCCTATGAGCGCGGCCCTGGTGTCGGGGGCGCAGCGACCTGGCTCCGCACACGGCGCTGGGCGGAGTCCATCAGTCCAGGCAGCAACTGGCCACCACGCAACTGGCCGGATATCGAGGCCGCCACAGGTGTGCGAGCCTATCCCGGCCATGCCGTTCCCTCGATCTACCGCCGCCCCACCATGCAGCCCTTGGGCGGTATGGGCGGCGGCCCCGTCCAGGTCCGGCCGCACGGCCGGGATGGTCGCCCCGTGCAGGGCTATTCCCGCGCCAGCCCCGCCCGCTGATCTCACCCCGGCAGGATCAGCGCCCGCGCCTGCACCAGCGCCGCGATGGCCGCCTCATTCAGCCCGGCCTCACGCAGCACCTCCCGCCCATGCTCGCCCAGGCGTGGCGTCGGCCCGCGCGGGATTTCCCCATGCGCGGAAAACCGCACCGGTGCCGCCATGCGGGTGAGGCGGCCCTCGCTCGGATGGGCCTCCGCCTGGAAGAAGCCGCGCGCGTTCAGATGCGGGTCGGCGCGCAGGCTGGGCAGGTCATGCACGGGCGCGCAGGGCAGGTCGGCCGCTTCCAGCAGTGCCAGCCATTCCGCCGTGCCGCGCGTGGCGAAGATCACGGCGAGTTCCGCGTAGAGTTCATCGATATGCCGCAGCCGCGTGGTGTGGTTCTTGAGGCGCGGGTCGGTCGTCATGCGCTCGGGCGTGCCGATGGCGGCGAAGAAGCGCTCCCATTGCGCCTGGTTGTAGATCATCACGCCGATGAAGCCGTCCAGCGTCGCATAGGGCTTGCGGTCGGGGCTGATGAGGCGGGCATAGCCGCCCTGGTCCGTGGGCGGTTCGAAGCCGAGGCCGCCCATATGGTCGCCCAGCACCATGCTGGCCATCACCTCGAACATCGGCACCTCCACCTCCTGGCCGAGGCCGGTGCGGCTGCGCTCCAGCAGGGCGGCGAGGATGCCGGAGAGCGCGTGCATGCCGCCCACCCGGTCGGCCAGCGCGAAGGGGGCGTAGCGCGGCGCGGCGAGGCCCTGCGCCAAGGCGAGGTGCGCCAGGCCGCCAATGCCCTGGATCAAATCGTCATAGGCGGGCTTCTCGGCATAGGGGCCGTCCTGCCCGAAGCCCACCAGCGCGCAGAAGACGAGGCGCGGATCGGCCGCGCGCAGCGTGGCGGAATCGAGGCCGAGGCGCTTCAGCGCGCGGGGGCGGACATTCGTGATCACCACGTCGCAGGTCCGGGCCACGGCCAGCGCCGCATCGCGCGCGGCCGCCTGCTTGAGGTCCAGGCAGAGGCCGCGCTTGCCGCGATTGAGCGTGAGGAAGATGGCGCCCATGCCGGGATTGCGCGCGGGCTCGGTGTGGCGCGTCACATCGCCCTCGGGCGCTTCCAGCTTGATGATTTCGGCCCCCATCTCGGCCATGAGCTGCGTGGCATAGGGGCCGAAGAGCACCGTCGTCATGTCGAGCACGCGGATGCCCGCGAGTGGTCCGGCGCCCATCTGCATTTCTCCCCTTGGATCGGGAGGCAGGCTAGCCAAGCGGCGCGGCTTGGGCGAGCCTGCCCGTCAAAGGGAGACCCAAGTTGCAAAGATTCCGCATCGGCTATGTCGGCTTCGTGCCCCACCCCAATTTCCTGGCGACCGCGGCGCAGGACCCGGCGCTGGAAATCGTCCACATCCCGCTGGAGGCCAGCACCGGCGAGCAGATCCAGGCGCTCTCCTCCTGCCATGGCTACTACGTCATGGCGGCGCGCGACGAGTTGCCGCAGCCGCTGCATGTCCATGCGGAGTTGCTGGGCAAGCTGCCAAACCTGCTGATGGCGGCGAGCTATGGCGCGGGCTACGACCCCTGCAACCCCGAGGCCTGCGCCGATGCGGGCGTGCTGCTGGTGAACCAGGCCGGCGGCAATGCGGAGGGTGTCGCCGAACACGCCGTCGGCATGATGCTCGCCTGCCTCAAGCGCATGCCGGAAGCCCACGCATCCATGATCGCCGGCACCGCGCGCAACCGCGCGACGCTGCTGGGCCGCGAGCTGCGCGGCAAGGTGGTGGGCCTGGTCGGCTTCGGCCATGTCGGCACGCGCACGGCGGAGATCGTGAAGGCCGCCTTCGGCAACCGCGTCATCGTCTGCGACCCCTATCTGGATGCCGCCACCATCGCGGCGCGCGGCGGCGAGAAGGTGGATTTTGCAACCTTGCTGGCCGAGGCCGATGTGGTCAGCATCCACTGCCCGCTGACGCCGCAGACGCGCGGCATGATCAACGCCGCCGCCTTCGCCGCGATGAAGAAGGGCGTGATCTTCGTCACCACCGCGCGCGGTTCCATCCATGACGAGGCGGCGCTGTTCGAAGCGCTTGAATCGGGCCAGGTTGCGAGTGCCGGCCTCGATGTGTGGGAGGTGGAGCCGCCGCCCACGGACCACCCGCTGCTGCACCACCGCGCCGTGATCGCCAGCCAGCACACGGCCGGCGTGACGGAAGAGAGCCGCGCCAATATCACGAAGATCGCGGCGCTGGCCTTCTCCGAGTTGGCGGCGGGGCGGATGCCGCCGCGCATCGTCAATCCCGAGGTGAAGCCGCGCTTCGTCGAGCGCTACACCGCCGCCTTCGGCAAGCCGCCGATCGGCTGATCAGAAGGCGGGCGCGAGGCCAAGGCCGGGGCCGTCCGGCACGGTCATGAAGCCCTCGCGCACCGCCAGCGCCTGGCCATAGGGGGGCGTTTCAAGGTCAGCGTAATAGACCTCGATCGGCGCCTCCTGCTCCTGCGCGGCGAGCACATGCAGCGTCGCCAGCAGGCCAGGGCCGAAATAGGGGGAGTGCGGCACCAGCGTGACGCCCGCTCCCCGCGCCAGCCGCGCGACCTCCATCAGCCCAGAGACGCCGCCGATCTTGGTCACGCTGGGCTGCGCCACATCCAGCGCGCCGGCGGCAAAGAGCGCGGCGAAATCCGTGGGGCTGCCGGCATTCTCGCCGCCGGCGATGGCGACCCCGGCCGCGGCGCGCACGCGGGCAATGCCGGGCGCATCCTCCGGCGGCCAGATCGGCTCCTCCACCCAGCGGACATTCATGCCCGCGACGGCGTGGCAGAAGGCGATGGCCTCGGCCTCCGTGCTCCAGGCGCAGTTGATGTCGAGCATCAGCGGGATCTCCGCCGGCGCCGCGTCACGTGCCGCGCGGATGCAGGCGAAGTCGACCTCATGCAACTTGATCTGGCGATAGCCCTGGGCGACCGCGGCCGCAGTGTTGCGGGCGACATCCTCGGGCACGCCATAGCGCAGCAGGCTGGCATAGGCGGGCACGCGCGCGCGACCGGCGGTGCCCAGCAGCGCATGCAGGGGTTGGCCTGCACGCTGCGCCGCCAGATCCCAGAGCGCGATGTCGAGCCCCGAAAGCGCGAAGGTGACGGGCCCGCTGCGCCCGAAATTGTGGAAGCGCCGCGCCAGCATCCGCATCAGCGCCTCAATGTCCGTCGCGTCCTGGCCCAGGCAGGCGGGGGTGAGCAGGCGGTCCAGCGCATCCTTCGTGGTCTCGACCAGGTTGAAGCCAAAGCCCTCGCCCCAGCCCTGGCGGCCATCCTCGGTCTCCACGCGGAGGATCAGCGTGTCCATGCCCTTGAGATGGAGATTGCCGCCCACGCCCGCGCTGGCCGCGCCATAGGTGAAGCGGCTGCGCTGGATACGGCTCTCGATCCCGATGATCTTCATGGCGTATCCCCTGCCCCCAGTCCCAGCCCTTGGGCCGATGCTGGCACCGACGCGGGCGCGGGGCCACCCGCCGTCAGGCCGCTTTCGTCTTGAAGGCGGCCATCAGCTTGCTGATGGCGGGGTAGAACATGAGCGTCAGCCCCGCCACCATGATCCCGCCCACCAGCCAGTTCGAGAAGAACACGGCCATCGAACCCTCGCTGATCAGCAGCGATTGGCGGAAGCTTTCCTCCGTGCGATCGCCCAGCACGAGCGCCAGCACCAGCGGTGCCAGCGGGTAGTCCAGCTTCTTCATCACGTAGCCGATGACGCCGAAGATCAGCATCAGCACCACGTCGAACTCGGCGCTGTTCACCGTATAGGCGCCGATGGCGCAGACCATCAGGATGATGGCGGCGATGATCGAGAAGGGCACGCGCAGGATCATCGCGAACCAGGGCACGGCGGCCAGCACGATGATGAGGCCCACGATGTTGCCGAGATACATCGAGGCGATGAGGCCCCAGACGAAATCCTTCTGCTCGACGAAGAGCATCGGGCCTGGCTGCAGCCCCCACATGATGAGGCCGCCCAGCAGCACGGCCGCCGTGGGCGAGCCGGGCACGCCCAGCGAGAGCATCGGCAGCAGGGCCGAGGTGCCGGCCGCATGCGCCGCCGTCTCGGGCGCGATCACGCCCTCGACGCGGCCCTTGCCGAAGCTGTCCTTGTCGGTCGCCATGCGGCGGGCCATGCCATAGCTCATGAAGCTCGCGGGCGTGGCGCCGGCCGGCGTGATGCCCATCCAGCAGCCGATGACCGAGGAGCGGATGAAGAGCCACCAATGGCGCGGCAATTCGGACCACGTCTTCAGCATGGTCCGCATGGTGATCTTGGCCGACTGCCCCTTGAAGCGCAGCCCTTCCTCGATGGACTGGAAGATCTCCGACAGGCCGAAGAGGCCGATGACGACGACGAGGAAGTCGATGCCGCGCATCAGCTCCATCGAGCCGAAGGTCATGCGCAGTTGGCCCGTGACGCCATCGAGACCCACGCCCGCCAGCAGGAAGCCGAACATCATCGCGGCCAGCGCCTTGAACGGAGAGCCCTTCGACAGCCCGATGAAGCAGGCGAACGAGAGGAACATCACCGCGAAGAATTCGGGCGGGCCGAATTGCAGCGCGAATTGCGCGACCAGCGGCGCGAGGAAGGTGATCATCACCACCGCGATGAGGGCGCCGACGAAGCTGGAGGTGAAGGCCGCCACCAGCGCCTCGCCCGCGCGGCCCTGCTGCGCCATGGGATAGCCGTCAAACGTCGTGGCGACGGACCAGGGCTCGCCGGGGATGTTGAAGAGGATCGAGGTGATGGCGCCGCCGAACAGCGCGCCCCAGTAGATGCAGGAGAGCAGGATGATGGCGCTGACCGGCGGCAGGGCGAAGGTCAGCGGCAGCAGGATGGCGATGCCATTCGCACCGCCCAGGCCCGGTAGCACCCCGATCAGCACGCCGAGCACGATGCCCGCGACCATGAGGATGAGGTTCTCCGGCTGCAGGGCCACCGAAAAGCCCTGCATCAGCAGATTGATTTCTTCCATCAGAGCGAGTCCTTCAGCGCCACCCGGCGCGCGAGCGAAGCCTCAAGCGACACCGCGACGGCGCGCGCCCGTGGGCCCTGGTGCGGCTGTGCCGCACCAGGATGAGCTGGGTTTTGAGAGGAGGAGGCCCGGGGCCCCCGCGAAGATTTCGGCGGCGAAAGGCCGCCCAGCCGGCATTCCGCTGGCGAAAGCTTCGTGGGGAACTAGTACCCCAGATAGGTCTCGAGCGGGCCCTTGGGCAGGGCGACGAGGAACCAGAGCTCGAAGATGGCAAAGGCGATGCCCGCCGCCAGCGCGCCCGAGGGGAAGGAGACGACGGAGCGGAACTCGCCGAAGCGGATCATGAAGAAGGCGATCAGCAGGGCGGAGCTGACATAGATCCCGGCGAAGGGGATCACCGCGACATAGACCGCGGTCGGGATCAGCACGGAAGCGACCATGCGCAGCTGCGGCCAGGTGGCGAAGAGCGCGCCGTCGGACTTGGCGCTCGGCTTCAGCGCGATAGCGAGGTTTACGAGGCTCGCACCCACCAGGATGACGCCGAGCCAGAAGGGAAAATAGCCCGATTGCGGCCCATCGCTGGCCCAGCCGGCGCCCACGCGCAGGCTGTCCATGATGGCGATGCCGCCCATGGTCATGAGGGCGACGGCGGTCGCGATCTCCATGCCCTTCATGCTGGGGCCGCGCTCGGCCGCCGATGCGATCAGGGTGTCGTTGCCAGTGGTGACGCTCATGTCAGATCAGCCTCCAGAAGCGGCCAGGAATCCGGCCTCCTGCATCAGGGAACGGTGACGCGCCTCTTCGCGCGTCAGCCACTCGACGAAGGGCGCGCCCGTCATCGTCGTGGTGTTGAAGGCGCCGTTGGCCATCAGGTCCCGCCACTCGGGCGTTGCCGTCACGCGGTTCAGCAGGTCGATGTAGAAGGCGGTCTGCGGCGCGGTGATGCCCGGAGCCGCGAAGATGCCGCGCAGCATCAGGTATTCCACGTCGAGCCCCGCTTCCTTGCAGGTCGGGCTGTCCTGCCAGCCCATGGTATCGGTCACGCGGCCCTCGCCCGGCAGGCGGCGGCTGTCGAAGACGCAAAGCGGGCGCAGCGTGCCGGCGCGCCAATGCGTCACCGCCTCGATCGGATTGTTCACCGTGGCCTGGATGTGACCGCCGACAAGCTGCGTCGCCACCTCGCCACCGCCGCGGAAGGGCACATAGATGAACTCCGTGCCCATCGCGCGCTGCATGGCGACGGTGATGATCTGGTCTTCCTGCTTCGAGCCGGTGCCGCCCAGGCGGATTCGCTGAGTCTTCGCCGCCTCGACGAACTGCGCGAGGTTCTGCCAGGGCGCGGACGCGTTCACCCAGAGCACGAACTCGTCCAGCGCCATCATCTTCACCGGCGTCAGGTCCCGCCAGGAGAAGGGGATGCCGGTGGACATCGGCGTGGTGAAGAGGTTGGACAGGCTGATGATCAGCAGATGCGGGTTGGCGCGCGCATTGCGGGCTTCGAGGAAGCCCTCTGCGCCGGCACCGCCCGCCTTGTTCACCACCATCATCGGCTGGCGCATCAGGCTGTGCTTGGTGATGATGCCCTGGATGATGCGGGCCATCTGGTCCGCGCCGCCGCCGGTGCCGGCGGGCACGATGAACTGAACAGGGCGCTGCGGCTCCCATGCACGCTGGGCCTGCGCGCCGCCGGCCATGGCAAGGCCGGCGCCGATCATCGGCAACTGGCGACGGCTGAGCATCATGGGCGGGCCTCCTGTGGCGTGAACCGGCTTTGTAAATGCCCTTTACAAACGCGCTTGGAACCCCTCTCGTTTCGTAAAGGAGTCAATTGACTGTGAAGCGATGAAAAGCTTGCAAAGCCGCTTGGCAGCCTTCCGCTTCCGCGCGATGCCGCGTTTCATTGGGTCCGTGTTCCAGGAGAACTGCGTTTCATGAGTGCGATCAGCAACCTCGATGAATTGTTGCAACGCGGCACGGCCACAGCGCCGGCGCTGCGTGCGCCCGGCCGCCCGGCCCTCTCGCATGACGGGCTGCGGCAGTTGGCCGCCAGCACGGTCGCGACACTGAACGCCAAGGGGATCGGCCGGGGCGACCGCGTGGCCATCGTGCTGCCCAACGGGCCCGAGATGGCGGCCGCCTTCCTCTGCGTCGCGGCCGGCGCCTCCACCGCGCCGCTGAACCCGAGCTACAAGGGCGACGAGTTCACCTTCTACCTCGATGATCTGAAGCCCAAGGCGATCATCGTGCAGCAGGGCGACGCCACACCCGCGCGCGCCTCGGCCGAGGGATTGGGCATTCCCGTGCTGGAGCTGATCCCGGGCGAGGCGGCGGGCAGCTTCACGCTGCAAGGTGGCACCGCTGGTGCGGCGCAGAAGCCCGGCATGGCGCAGGCCGAGGATGAAGCGCTGGTGCTGCACACCTCCGGCACCACGGCGCGGCCCAAGATCGTGCCGCTGAGCCAGCGCAACATCACGGCCTCCGCGCAGCATATCGGCGCGGCGCTCGAGCTGTCCGAGGGTGATTGCTGCCTCAACATCATGCCGCTCTTCCACATCCACGGGCTGATCGCCGCCGTGCTGTCGAGCATCGCGGCCGGTGGCGCGGTGTGCTGCACGGGCGGCTTCGATGCGCTGAAGTTCTTCCGCCTGCTCGATGAGGAGCGACCCAGCTGGTACACGGCGGTGCCGACGATGCACCAGACCATCCTCAGCCGCGCCGAGCGCAATGCCGAGACCATCGCCCGTGCGAAATTGCGCTTCATCCGCTCCTCCTCGGCCTCGCTGCCTGGCCCGGTGATGGAGGCGATGGAAGCGACCTTCGGCTGCCCGCTGGTCGAGAGCTACGGCATGACCGAAGCTGCGCACCAGATGGCGTCCAACCCCCTCAATGGTAAGCGCAAGCCCGGCGCAGTGGGCCTGCCCGCCGGCCCCGAACTGCGCATCATGACCGATGAGGGCGAATTCCTGCCGCAGGGCGAAATCGGCGAGGTGGTGATCCGTGGCCCCAATGTGACGGCGGGCTACGAGGCCAATCCCGAGGCAAACGCGAAGGCCTTCACGAACGGCTGGTTCCGCACGGGCGACCAGGGGATGCTGGATGCCGACGGCTATCTGCAGCTCACCGGCCGCCTGAAGGAGCTCATCAATCGCGGCGGCGAGAAGGTGAGCCCGCTGGAGGTGGATGGCGTGCTCTCCGCGCACTCTGCCGTCGCGCAGGCGCTGACCTTCGCCATCCCGCACAGCAAGCTGGGCGAGGAAGTGGGTGCGGCCGTCGTGCTGCGCGAGGGGATGGAGATTTCCGAGCGCGAGCTGCGGGACTTCGCGGCAAAATACCTGGCCGACTTCAAGGTGCCGCGGAAGGTCGTCTTCCTGCCGGAAATCCCGAAGGGCGCGACGGGCAAGCTGATGCGCATCGGGCTGGCCGAAAAGCTGGGGATCGCACTCTGATGAAGATCTGCGTGTTCGGAGCCGGCGCCATCGGCGGGCTGATGGCGGCGAAGATCGCGGCCGCACAATCGGCGGAGGTCACGATCATCGCGCGCGGGCCGCATCTGGCCGCGATGCAACAGAACGGCCTGAAGCTGATCAGCGACGGGGCCGAGACCATCGTGCATCCGCGCTGCGTCGCCACCGCCGAGGAGGCGGGCGTGCAGGATGCGGTGATCGTCACGCTGAAGGCGCATTCGCTGGCCGGCGCGGCCAAGCAGATGCAGCCGCTGCTGGGGCCCGAGACGGCGATTGTCTCGGCGGTGAACGGCATCCCCTGGTGGTATTTTTACAAATTCGGCGGCCAGTTCGATGGCCGCCGGGTGGAGAGCGTGGATGCCGAGGGCGAGGTTTCCGCGCTGCTGGCGCCGGAGCGCGCCATTGGCTGCATCGTCTATCCGGCGGCCGATGTGCCGGAGCCGGGGGTGATCCAGCACACCTATGGCGACCGCTTCACGCTGGGCGAGCCTTCCGGTGAGCGGACGCCGCGCATCGAGGCCATCGCCAAGGCGCTTTCGGCGGCGGGGTTCAAGGCGCCGATCCGACCGAAGATCCGCGACGAGATCTGGGTAAAGCTCTGGGGCAACCTGGCCTTCAACCCGATCTCGGCGCTGACGGTGAACACGCTGGACCAGCTGACGAGTGATCCGGGTCAGCGCGAAGTGGCGCGGAACATGATGCTGGAGGCACAGGCGATCGGCGAGGCGCTGGGCGTGCGCTTTGCGATCGATGTGGACAAGCGCATCGCGGGTGCGGCGGAAGTGGGCGCGCACCGGACGTCCATGCTGCAGGACCTGGAGCGCGGCCGCCCGATGGAGATCGAGGCGCTGCTGGGCGTGATCGTGGAGTTCGCGGAGCTGACCGGGTTGCCGGCACCCACGTGCCGCACGGTGCTTGCGTTGGTGCGCGCCCGCGCCCGGGCAGCGGGACTCTAAGTTCCGGGGTCCGGGGCCTTTCGGCCCCGGCGGGTCCAGGGCAGCGCCCTGGACTCCCTACCTGCCCAGCCCGTCCCAGAACTCCTTCACCTTCGCGAAGAAGCCCTCGCTTTCCGGGCTGCTCTTGCCGCCCTGCACCGCCTCCGCCTCGAAGGCTTCCAGCAGTTCGCGCTGCTTGGCCGTGAGGTTCTGCGGCGTCTCCACGACGACCTGGACATACATGTCGCCACGCGCGGGGTTGCGCAGCACCGAGAAGCCCTTGCCGCGCAGGCGGAAATTGTCGCCGGTCTGGGTGCCGGCCGGAATCTTCACGGCCGAGCGCCCGCCATCAATGGAGGGCACCTCCACGCTGGCGCCAAGGGCCGCCTGGGTCATGCGCAGCGGCACCCGGACCATGATATTGGGCCCCTCGCGCTGGAAGATCGGGTGGGGCTTCACGCCGATATCCACGTAGAGGTCGCCGGCGGGCGCGCCGCGCAGCCCGGCCTCGCCCTCGCCGGTCAGGCGGATGCGGGTGCCGTCCTCGACGCCGGCGGGGATGGTGACGTTCAGCGTGCGGTCGCGCTGCACGCGGCCCGCGCCGGCGCAGACCTTGCAGGGATTCTTGATGATCTTGCCCGAGCCCGAGCAGGTGGGGCAGGTGCGCTCGATCAGGAAGAAGCCCTGCTGCGCGCGCACCTTGCCCGAGCCGCGGCAGGTCCCGCAGGTGGTGGCGGAAGCACTCCCGCCCTCGGCGCCCGAGCCGCTGCACGCCTCGCATTGCACGCTGCTGGGGACGCGGATGGTCTTCTTGGTGCCGGCGAAGGCCTCCTCCAGGCTGATCTGGACCTCCTGGCGGAGATCGGCGCCGCGGCCGGTCGCCTGGCGGCCGCCGCGCCCGCCGAAGCGGCCGAACATCTCCTCGAAGATGTCCTCGAAGCCGCCGCCACCGAAGGGATTGCCGCCGCCACCGCCGCCACCGCCGCCCTCGAAGGCGGCATGGCCGAAGCGGTCATAGGCGGCGCGCTTGTCGCCATCCTTCAGGACTTCGTAGGCTTCGCTGACTTCCTTGAAACGCCCCTCGGCCTTGGCATCGCCCTGGTTGCGATCGGGGTGGAACTGCATCGCGAGCTTGCGATAGGCCTTCTTGAGGTCATCCTCGGAAGCGTCCCGGCTGACGCCGAGCACTTCGTAATAATCGCGCTTGGCCATGGTGTCTCCTGGGCGGCATTACAGAGACGCCCGGATCATCGCTGATCCGGGCGCTTTTAGCGGGCTAGCTGGAGCGGTGCTCAGCCCTTCTTCTTCTTCGGGTCCACTTCCTCGAACTCGGCGTCCACGACCTTGTCGTTCGGCTTCTGCTGGTCCGGTGCGGCTTCGCCCTGGGGCGCCGCCTGCTCGGCCTTGTACATGGCCTCGCCGATCTTCATCGCGGCCTGGCTGAGCTTCTCGGCCGCCGCGTTGATGGCTTCCGCGTCGCCGCTCTCCATCGCCGCGCGGGCCTCGGTGATCAGCGCCTCCGCCGCCGTGCGCTCATCCGCCGGCACCTTGTCGCCATTCTCGCGAATGGTCTTCTCGGTGGAGTGGATCAGCGTGTCGAGCTGGTTGCGCGCCTCGACCGCCTCGCGGCGCTTCTTGTCCGCTTCGGCATTGGCCTCGGCGTCGCGCACCATCTTCTCGATGTCGGCGTCGGAGAGGCCCGACTTCGCCTGGATCTTGATCTGCGTCTCCTTGCCGGTGGCCTTGTCCTTCGCCGAGACGCTCACGATGCCGTTCGCGTCGATGTCGAAGGTCACTTCCACCTGCGGCACGCCGCGCGGTGCGGGCGGAATGCCCTGGAGGTCGAAATTGCCCAGCAGCTTGTTGTCCGCCGCCATCTCGCGCTCGCCCTGATAGACCTTGATGGTGACAGCCGTCTGGTTGTCATCCGCGGTCGAGAAGGTCTGAGACTTCTTGGTGGGGATCGTCGTGTTGCGGTCAATCAGGCGCGTGAAGACGCCACCCAGCGTCTCGATGCCGAGGGAGAGCGGCGTCACGTCGAGCAGCAGCACATCCTTCACGTCGCCCTTGAGGACGCCGCCCTGGATGGCGGCGCCGATGGCAACCACCTCATCGGGGTTCACGTTGCGGGCCGGCTCCTTGCCGAACAGGCCCTTCACCGCCTCGATCACCTTGGGCATGCGCGTCATGCCGCCGACGAGGATGACCTCATCCACTTCGCCCGCCGTCATGCCGGCATCGGAGAGCGCCTTCTTCACCGGCTCCAGCGTGCGCTGCACCAGGTCATCCACCAGCGCTTCCAGCTTGGCGCGCGTAAGCTTCAGATTGAGGTGCAGCGGCAGGCGGGTGTTGGGGTCCATGCTGATAAAGGGGATGTTCACGTCGTAATCTGCGACGGTGGACAATTCCTTCTTCGCCTGTTCAGCCACTTCC
>JAIYCD010000073.1 GCA_027488195.1 Acetobacteraceae bacterium
AGCCCGGCCCGGGCATCAGCCAGGTGACCGGCATCGGCAAGGTGGTGGAATTCCCCTATTCCACGCCGATGGGCACGCTGAACATGATCTTCGGCACGCATTTCGAGACCACGCAGCGCAACCCGGCCCTTTGCGCCACCATGCTCGGCGTGCATCGCCGTGCCTCGGAATTCGCCTCCGCCAACCGTGCGGCCGCCATTGAGATGGCGGTGCAGCGCCTGGGCATGCAGCGCCCCGCGCTCGAGATCAGCATCGAGAATGTGGAGCTGAACTGGCGCATGACGCCGCTCATGGTCGAGCGCAGCCGCACCTATGCCCAGCACATGCTGGAGCTGCAGCAGATCCGCGCCCTGCCGGACTTCAACACCTTCTTCAACACGCGCTTCTCCGACGAGTTGGCGCGCACCGCGTGAAGACGGCCACTTCCGCGCGCGGGGTGCTGCTTGCGCTCTGCGCGCCGCTGCTCTTCCTGGCGTTCTGGCATTTCTCCACGGCGGGGCGCTCCTTCAGCCTGATCCCGCCGCCGATGGATGTGGGCATCCAGCTTTGGGACCTCGCCTTCGGCGGGGTCTGGGATGATCTGTATTCGCAGACGCTGCTGGAACACGCGGTGGCCAGCGTCAGCCGCGTCTATGGCGGCTTCCTGCTGGCGGCCGCACTCGCCCTGCCGCTCGGGATGATGATCGGCCGCATCTGGCTGGTGCGCGCGCTGCTGGACCCGACGCTGCAATTGATGCGCCCCATCCCGGTCACGGCCTGGCTGCCGCTGGCCATGATCGTCTTCGGCATCGGGCCGCGCTCGGCCTTCTTCCTGGTGTTTCTCGGCGCCTTCTACCCGATCCTCGTGAACACCATCTTCGGCGTGCGCAATGTGGAGCCGCGGCTGTTCGAGGCGGCGCGCATGCTGGGCGTCTCCCCCTCCGCGCTGTTCTGGAAGGTGGTGCTGCCGGCCTCGCTGCCCTCGATCTTCACCGGGCTGCGGCTTGGCCTCGGCTTCGCCTGGGTGGTGATCGTGGTGGGCGAGATGACGGGCGTGCAGACCGGGCTTGGCGCCATCATCATGGAAGCGCGGCAGCTCTCCCGCACCGAGATCGTCATCAGCGGCATGATCACCATCGGGCTGCTGGGGTATCTTTCCGATTACGCGGTGCAGTTGATCGGTCAACGCCTGCTGCGCTGGAGTCCGCAACATGGCGGCTGAACCGCTGAATATCCTCGACATCACGCAGGTCACGAAACGCTTCGACTTCCAGGGCCAGACCATCGTGGCGCTGGAAAACGCAACGCTGTCGATCCGCAAGGGCGAGTTCGTCTGCCTGATCGGCCCTTCCGGCTGCGGCAAATCCACGCTGCTGCGGATGATCGGCGGCTTCGAGACGCCGAGCGAAGGCAAGCTCGACATGTGGGGCAAGCCGATCGGTGAGCCAGGGCCGGATCGCGGCATGGTCTTCCAGGATTACGGCCTGTTCCCCTGGCTGACGGTGGCGAAGAATGTGGGCTTCGGCCCCGCCGCGCGGGGGCGCCCGGCGAAGGAAGTGGCCGAGACCACGAAGCGCTTCGTGGACATGGTGGGGCTGACCAAATTCGCCGAGGCGTATCCGCACCAGCTCTCGGGCGGCATGAAGCAGCGCGTGGCCATCGCCCGCGTGCTGGCGAATGAGGCGGAAGTGGTGCTGATGGACGAGCCCTTCGGCGCGCTGGATGCCATGACGCGCGAGAACCTGCAGCAGGAATTGCTGGAGATCTGGCAGCGCACCAAGCTCACCGTCATCTTCGTGACCCACGCCATCGAGGAAGCGATCCTGATGGCGGACCGCATCGTGGTGATGTCCTCCGGCCCGGGGCGCATCGTGGCGGATGAACGCGTGGACCTGCCCCGCCCGCGCGACCCGACGGACCCGGATTTCAACACGCTGCGCCGCCGCTTCGCGGCCATGCTGGGAGGCCATCATTGAAGCCCACCGATCGCATCGCCTATGCCGCGCCAGGCGATCGCGCGCCGCGGCCAGGCCCGAACGGCGCCAAGGTTCTGGTCTATTTCGTCATCAACATCGAGGAATGGGGCATCGAGCGCCCCATGCCGCGCCAGGTCCTGCCGGCGCCCACCGGCGTGGCCGTGGTCCCCGATGTGGCGAACTGGGCCTGGCATGAATACGGCATGCGCGTGGGCTTCTGGCGCATGCACAAGGCCTGCGAGGCACGCGGCATCAAGCCGACCCTCTCGATCAACGCCAATGTCTGCAACGCCTATCCGCGCGTGGCGGGTGCGGCACGGGACGCCGGCTGGGAGTTCATGGGCCACGGCTTCAAGCAGATCCCCACGCACCAGCTGCTCGACCAGCGCGAGATGGTGCGGGATACCGTCGAGACCATCCGCGCCTTCACCGGCAAGCCGCCCGTGGGCTGGCTCGGGCCGGGCCTGACGCAGACGCTGGATACAACGGACATCCTGGCCGAGCACGGCATCCGCTACTGCGCCGATTGGGTGGTGGATGACGTGCCGGTGCCCGTGCAGACGCGCCATGGGCCCATCTGGTCCATGCCCTATTCGGTCGAGCTCAATGACATTCCCATGATCATGGTGCAGCACCACCAGGCGGAGGAGTTGCAGGCCCGCACGCTCGCGCAGCTCGACCGGCTGCTGGTGGAGGCGGAGACCGAGGGCTGCAAGGTCATGGGGCTCGCGGTCCACCCCTACATCTCCGGCGTGCCGCACCGCATCGGCATTCTGGAAGCGACACTCGACGCCATTGCCAGCCGGCCCGGGGCGGTGTTCGCTCAGGGTGCAGACATTCTGGATTGGTGGGAAGCCGCATGAGCCTCGACGTGACCAAAGCCAACTGGTTCAGCCTGACCCAGCGGGAGCGCGATTCCGCTTACAACAACAACGAGGCGGTGCCCGACGCGCCGAGCCTGATCGAGGAGCGCAACCAGGCCTCCGCCGCTTTCCGTGCCGACCATGCAAAGGCGCTGGACCTGCCCTATGGCGAAAGCCAGCGTGAGCAATGGGACCTTTATGCGGGCGCGAACCCGCAGGCGCCGACGCTCGCCTTCATCCATGGCGGCTATTGGCAGCGCAACCGGCGCGAGGATTTCGCGGCGATGGCCGAGGGCGCGCTGGCCATGGGCTGGAATGTCGCGATCTGCGGCTACAGCCTCTGCCCCGAGGTGACGCTGACGCGCATCGTCTACCAGATCCATGCCGCACTCGGCTGGCTCTCGGCGCATGGGGCGGAGCATGGGCTGGCCGGCCCCATCGTGCTGACGGGCTGGAGCGCCGGCGGCCACCTGACGGCGCTGGGCGCCGAGCACCCGGCCGTAACCGCCGCCATCGCGATCTCCGGCATCTTCGAGCTGGGGCCGATCCGCGACACCTATCTGAACACCGCGCTGAAGCTGACCGATGAGGAGATCGTCGAGCTTTCGCCGATGCGCCGGCCCATCGTGCAGAAGCCCATCGCCATCGCCTATGGCGCGGCCGAGCGGCCCGAACTGTGCCGCCAGTCGCGCGACTTTCACCGGCTGCGCAGCGAGGCGCAGGCGCCCGGGCCGCTCTGGCCCATTCCCGGTGCCGATCATTTCCGCGTGCTGGAGGCGCTGCGCCGGCCCGATGGGGCGCTGCTGCGGCTGGCGGCCGAGCTGCTGCGATGAGGCCGCCCGCCGCCTTCACGCTGGAGGCGCTGGCCGGATTCTACGCCGCCGGCGGCTCACCGGTGGAAGTGGCGCGTGAGGCGCTGGCGCGCATCGCCGCCTTCGACGACCCGGCGCTGTTCATCACGGCCGTGCCCGAGGCGGAGCTGCTGGCGCGCGCGGCGGCCCTCCCGCCCGGGCCGCTGCATGGCGTGCCCTTCGTGGTGAAGGACAATATCGACGCGGCCGGTTTGCCGACGACCGCCGCCTGTCCCGATTTTTCGCGCATTCCGGCGGAGGACGCGCCGGCGGTGGCGCGTCTGGTGGCGGCCGGCGCAATGCTGCTGGGCAAGGTGAACCTGGACCAGTTCGCCACCGGCCTGAACGGCACGCGCAGCCCCTATGGCACGCCGCGCAATGCGGTCCGCGCCGACCTGATTCCGGGCGGTTCCTCCAGCGGCTCCGCGACGGCGGTCGCGGCGGGCATCGCGGCCTTCAGCTACGGGACGGATACGGCGGGCTCGGGCCGCGTGCCAGCGGCGGCGCAGAACATCGTGGGGCTGAAGCCCAGCCTTGGCCTGATCCCGACGCGCGGGGCCGTGCCGGCCTGCCGCTCGCTGGATTGCATTTCCATCTTCGCGCGGAACGTGGCGGATGCGGCGGCCGTGCTCGCCATCGCGGCAGGGCCGGATGCGGCGGACCCGTATAGCCGCGCCGCACCCGCCGGCTGGCGCACGATGGAAGCGGCACCGCCCGCGCTGCGCCTGGCCGTGCCGGAACAGGCGCAGCTTCTCTTCGACACCCCGGATGATGCGGCGCTGTTTGCCGGCGCGGTCGCGCGCGCCGAGGCGATGGGGGCGACCATCACCCGCGTGGATATCGCGCCCTTCCTGGACGTGGCACGGCGGCTCTATGACGGCGCCTGGGTGGCGGAGCGGACCTCCGCGCTGCGGGACTGGGTGGTGGGACGGCCGGCTTCGCTGCATCCGGTGACGCGCACCATCCTCGAAGGCGGCCTCGGGCGCCTCACCGTGGATGCCTTCGATGATTTCCACGCGGCCGCCGAGGCGCGGTTGCTGGCGCGGAAGCTCTTCGCGACATGCGATGCGCTGCTGCTGCCGACCTGCCCGGGCGTGCCGACTCTGGCCATGCTGGCGGCCGAGCCGATCGCGGCGAATAGCCGCCTCGGCACCTACACGAATTTCGTGAATCTCTGCGACCTCTCGGCGCTGGCCATTCCGGCGGGGTTCCGGGCGGATGGCGTGCCGGCGGGCGTGACGCTGGTCGGGCCGGCCTTCAGCGAGGGGCGGCTGGCTGGCATCGGCGCCGCCATGCATCACGCGGCGGGGCTCGGGCCCGTGCCACCCGCGCCGGCCGAACTCGCGGCCGATGAGCTGGGACTGTTCTGCATCGGCGCGCATATGTCGGGCCTGCCGCTGAATGGGCAAGTGCTGGGCTTTGGCGGGCGCTTCGTGCGCGCGGCGCGCACCGCGGCCACCTACCGGCTGTACGACCTCGGCAACCGGCCGGGCATGGTGCGGGCTGCCAGCGGCGGCGCCGCCATCCTGGGCGAGATCTGGGCGCTGCCGGCTTCCTCCATCGGGCCGTTCCTGGCCGCGATTCCGCCGCCGCTCGGCTTCGGGCGGGTGACGCTGGAGGATGGCAGCACGGTGTTGGGCTTCCAGGCGGAAAGTGAAGGCGTGGCGAGCGCGCCCGAGATCACGGCGCGCGGCGGCTGGCGCGCGCATCTGGCAGCGAAGTGAGCACGCTTGCCGGGCTGCTGACGGGGGCGGGGCTGGAGCCTGGCCTCGCTGCGCGGGCCGATCTGAGCGGGGCGGACCCGGCGCTGCCCTCCTCCTTCCGGATCGGCGAGGCGGCGCAGGCGTCGATCGCCGCGCTGGGTCTCGCCGCCGCCTCGATGCATGCGGCGCGGGGTGGCGCGATGCAGCGCGTGGCGGTTTCTATGGACGACGCTGCAGCCGAGTTTCATTCAGAGCGGTATCTGCGGATCGGCGACACGCCGCCGCGCGACCCCTGGGATGCGATCGCCGGGGCCTATCCGACGCGCGATGGCGTGGTGCGGCTGCACACGAATTTCCCGCATCACCGCGATGGTATCCTGGCGCTGCTGGGTTGCGCCAATGACCGTCCGGCGGTGGCCGCGGCGCTGCTGCAGCGCGACGCCATCGCTTTCGAGACCGAGGCGACGGCTGCGGGGCTTTGCGTCTCGGCCATGCGCAGCTTCGCGGAATGGGATGCGCATCCGCAGGCGCAGCACCTGGCGATGACGCCGCTGCTCACCATCGAGCGCATCGGCGATACGCGGCCGCGCCCCCTGCCCGCCGTGGCGAGCCGCCCGCTGGAGGGGTTTCGCGTGCTCGACCTGACGCGCGTCATTGCTGGGCCCGTCGCGGCGCGGGGGCTGGCCGCGCATGGGGCGGAGGTGCTGCACATCACCGGGCCGCATCTGCCGAGCATTCCGACGCTGGTGGTGGATACCGGGCGCGGGAAGCGTTGCGCCACGCTCGATCTGCGCGATGCCGGGGATGCCGCGCGGCTGGATGCGCTGGCGGCCGGCGCCGATGCCTTCGTGCAGTCCTATCGCGCGGGTTCTCTGGCGGCGAAGGGGTTCTCGGCCGAGGCGCTGGCCGAGCGGCATCCGGGCATCGTGGTGGGCGAGTTGTGCGCCTATGGCTGGGGTGGGCCTTGGGCGAACAAGCGGGGCTTTGACAGCCTGGTGCAGACCTCCACGGGATTCAATGTCGCCGAGGCGGAGGCGGCGGGGGTTGCGGCGCCGAAGGTGTTGCCGTGCCAGCCGTTGGATCATGCCTCGGGGTATCTGCTGGCGCTGGGTGTTGTGGCGGCCTGGCATCGGCGGGCGGTCGAGGGCGGGTCCTGGCGCGTGCGGGTGACGTTGGCGCGGACCGGGTTGTGGTTGCGGGGGCTGGGGCGGATTGGTGGGTTCGGCGCGGCGGCGCATGCGCCGGAGTTGGTTGTTGAGGACGGGCCTTTCGGCTTGGTCCGTCATCTGCCCCACTCGGCGCGCATGTCTTTGACGCCCGCCTTCTGGTCGCGCCCCGCGGAGCCGCTGGGCGCCTCCTTGCCGGCCTGGACCTAAGTATCGGGGTCTGGGGCCTTTCGGCCCCAGCCGCCGGAGGCCCTTTTTATGTCTTGAGGTAGCTCTCCGCCGCATCCGCCAGAACACGCAGCGCCAGCGCCAGATCCTCTTCCTTCGTGTCTTCCGCCCAATGGTGGCTGATGCCGCCGATGGACGGCGTGAAGAGCATCGCCGTCGGCAGGATCTTCGCCATCTGCTGCGCGTCATGGATGGCGCCGCTTGGCATGGGCTGCCACTGGCCGTTGGCGTGCTTGGTCGCGGCCTGGCGCAGCGCCTCGTGCATCGCGGGGTTGGCGAGGGCCGGCGGCGAGCGGTTCAGGCATTCGACGCTGAGGGTGCAGCGGTCGCGGCGGCCGACTTCCTGGACGATGCTGTGCAACAGGGCTTCCAGCCGGTCCATCACGTCTTCCGAGATGTCGCGGAACTGGAAGACCAGCTCGGCCTTGCCGGGGATGATGTGCGGCGCGTTGGGTTCCAGGGTGATGCGGCCGCAGGTCCAGACAGTGCGCTCGGCGATGTGCATCGGGAAGCGTTCGTCGATGAGGCTCAACACGCGCATGGCGGCGACGGCGGCGTCCTTGCGCTCGGCCATGGTGGTGCCGCCGGTGTGGTCCTGCTGGCCGATGGCGGTGATCTTGAAATAGCGGATGCCGACGATGCCGGTGACGACGCCGCTGCGCAGGCCGGCGTTCTCCAGCTGCGTCCCTTGCTCGATATGGAGCTCGAAGAAGCCCTTGTAGCGGGCGGGGTCCAGGCGCTCACGCGGGAGGCCTTCGAGGCCCGCCTCGCGCAAAGCCTCGCGGAGCGGCTTGCCGGTCATGTTGTGGGCGGCCGCGTCCATCTGGGCTTCGGTCACGTCGCCGATCAGGCTGCGGCTGCCGAGGAAGGTGCCGTAATGGCCTTCCTCATCAGCGAAGGCGACGACATCCACGGGCAGGCCCGCGCGGGCCAAGGCGAGGCCGGCGAGGACGCCGAGCGCACCGTCGAGCCAGCCGGCCTCGTTCTGGGTTTCGAGGTGGGAGCCGACGAGGAGGTGCGGGCCGGGCCCGGGATGGCGGCCGATGACATTGCCCATGCCGTCCATGCTCGGCGTCAGGCCCACTTCGCGCAGTCGGTCCATCAGCCAGTGGCGGCTTTGCATGTCCTCCGGCGTGTAGGTCGGGCGGTGGACGCCGGTCTTGAACTTGCCGATCTGGCGCAGCTCATGCAGGTCGGCCAGGAAGCGTTCGGTGTTGACCTCAACCACGGAGGAAGGCCTCCGCCGCATCGGCCATGATGCGGATGTTGAGCGCGAGATCCTCTTCCTTCGTGTCCTCGGCCCAGTGGTGGCTGATCCCCTGGATGGAGGGCGTGAAGAGCATCGCGGCCGGCATCACCCGCGCCATGTATTGCGCGTCATGGCCGGCACCGCTCGGCATGTGCTGCCATTGGCCGTTCGCGTGGCGCGTCGCGGCCTCGGCGAGCGCCGCCTGCATGGCGGGGTCGCAGGGGGCGGGCTTGCTGCGGCTCATGACCTCGACGGTGCTGACGGTGCGCTCGGTGCGGTTCATCTCCTGCACCACGCTGCGCATGCAGCGCTCCAGGCGCTCCAGCACCTCCACCTCGATGTCGCGGATCTGGAAGAGCACCTCGGCGCGGCCGGGGATGATGGAGGGGGCGCCGGGGTCGAGCGCGATGCGCCCGCAGGTCCAGACGGTGCGCGGGCCGCAGAGCATGGGGAATTCGCGGTCGATGCGCGCCAGCATGCGCACAGCCGTCAGGCCCGCATCCTTGCGCTCGGCCATGGTGGTGCCGCCGGCATGGTCCTGCATGCCAAGGGTCACGATGCGGAACTGCCAGATGGCGACGATGCCGGTGACGACGCCGGCGCGGAGATTCTGCGATTCGAGCTGCGTGCCCTGCTCGATATGCATCTCGAAGAAGCCCTTGTAGCGGGCGGGGTCGAGGCGCGGGCGGGCCACGCCTTCCAGGCCGGCTTCCTTCAGCGCCTGGCGCAAGGGCTTGCCATGGTAGCGGTTGGTGAGGGTGTCGATCTCGCTGTCTTCCAGCAGGCCGATCAGGCTGCGGCTGCCGATGAAGCTGCCGTAATGCCCCTCCTCATCGGCGAAGGCGACGACATCCACGGGCAGGCCCGCGCGGGCCAGCGCCACGCCGGCCATGACGCCCAGCGCGCCATCCAGCCAGCCAGCCTGGTTCTGGCTCTCGATATGGCTGCCGACCAGCAGATGCGGGCCGGGCCCGGGATGGCGGCCGAAGACATTGCCGATGCCATCGATCGAGGCTTCCAGGCCGCATTCGCGCATGCGCTCCATCAGCCAGTGGCGGCTTTCCATATCCTCGGGCGAAAAGGTGGGGCGGTGCACGCCGGTCTTGTATTCGCCGATCTTCCGAAGCTCGTTCAGATCCCGAAGGAAACGGTCCGTATCCACCTGCGCCATGCTGCACCCTTTCTGCGAGAGGCCAGGATAGGCGAGGATTTTCATGCGGCAAGCGGGCCATGCCCGGCCACGGCGCCAAGGGGAGCGTTTGAGAGCGGGGGCGGATGCGCCTATAACCCGCCCATGGCCAGGGCTCCCACGCGGATTTTGCTGAACCTCTCGCTGGACGCGGTGCTCGCCGTCCTGGCGCTGCCGCTTGCCCTCGCCCTCGCCGGGCCGGGCAGCGCGCCGCCTTCGGGGTGGTGGGCGCTGGCCGTGCCGCTTTCGGTGCTGGCGCTGGTGCCGCCGGGCTGGGCGCTCGGGCTGCCGCAGCAATATTGGCGCTATTCCGGCGTGCAGGATCTGCTGGCGGTGCTGGGGGCCGGCACGGCGGCGGCGCTGCTCTTCACCGGGACGCTCTGGCTGGGCGGGTTGTGGCATTCGCCGAACCTGGCCTTCCCCGCGCTGCACGCGGTGGCGCTCACGGGCTTGCTTGGCGTGCCGCGGCTGATCGGCCGGCTGCGCGCCATCCGCCGCACCGCCGAGGAAGGCGCCACCCAGCCCGTGCTCGTGGTGGGCGGCGTGGACCAGGCCGACCTTTTCATCCGGGCCTTGGCGCAGCAGCGGCAGCCGGCCTATCGCGTCCAGGGCATCCTCGCCCGCCGCTCGCGCCAGGCGGGGCGGCGCATCCAGGGCCATCCCATCCTCGGCACGCTGGAAGAAGCGGATGCGGTGCTGGAGCGGCTGCGCGCCGAGCAGCGCCTGCCGGCCCTGCTGGTCCTGGCCTCACCCGACCTCAACGGCACCGCGCTGGAGGTGGTGCTGGACGCCGCCGACCGGCATGGCGTGCCGATCCGCCGCGCGCCGCAGCCCACCTCGCTCGGCCATGCCGCGCGCAGCGGGGAGGAGGGAGCGCGTATCGACCTCCGCCCCGTCTCCATCGAGGAGTTGCTCGACCGCCCGCAGGTGCCGCTCGACCGCGAGGGCATGGCACGGCTGGTGCAGGGCAAGCGCGTGCTGGTGACGGGTGCCGGCGGGACCATCGGCGGCGAGCTGGCGCGGCAGGTGGCCGCACTCGGCCCCTCCATGCTCACGCTGCTCGATCACGGCGAATACGTGCTTTACGAGATCGACCTGGAACTGTCCGAGCGCCACCCGGCCGTGCCGCGCCGCGCCATGCTGGCCGATGTGCGGGACGAGGCGCGGATGCGCCGCCTGATGGAGGAGATCAGGCCCGAGCTGGTCTTCCACGCCGCCGCCCTGAAGCATGTGCCGATGGTCGAGAACGACCCGCTGGAGGGCCTGCTCACCAACGCGCATGGCACGCGCATCGTGGCCGATACGGCGCGCGCCGTGGGCTGCACGCTGATGGTCTTCATCTCGACCGACAAGGCGGTGAACCCGACCAGCGTCATGGGCGCCTCCAAGCGCCTGGCCGAGATGTATTGCCAGGCGCTCGATCGTGAGGCGCGGGCCGCCAGCCAGGGCATGCGCTGCATCACCGTCCGCTTCGGCAATGTGCTGGGCTCCACCGGCTCGGTCGTGCCGCTGTTCCGCCGGCAGCTCGAGCGCGGCGGCCCGCTGACGGTCACCCACCCCGACATGCGCCGCTATTTCATGACGGTGCGCGAGGCGGTGGGCCTCGTGCTCCAGGCCGCCGTGGTCGGCGCGGTGGACCGTGAGGACGCGCCGCCTGAATTGCGTGAGGGCGGCATCTTCGTGCTCGACATGGGCAGCCCGGTGAAGATCGTGGACCTGGCCCGGCGCATGATCCGCCTCGCGGGGCTGCGCCCGGAGGAGGATGTGGAAATCCGCTTCACCGGCCTGCGCCCGGGTGAAAAGCTCTTCGAGGAAATGTTCCACGGGCAGGAGCCGCCGCGCCCCACGCAATTCGACGGGTTGCTGGTGGCGACACCCCGCACCGCCGATGCGGCGCTGGTGGGCCGGGCGCTGGACGAGATCGCGGCGGCCGCACGCGGCGGGCATGGGCGCATGGCGCTGGCACAACTCGCCCGGCTGGTGCCGGAATTCGACCATCAGGACGGCAAGGCCGCACAAAAAAGCGGCCTCTGAGTCGCGGCTGACACCTTCCGTCACACGGGTTGAATCGCCGGGGGCTTGATCCCCGGCGGCCAGTGGATCACGAAGCCTCCCATGACCCAGACTCCGAAGCCCATCGCCCTTTTCGACATGCAGGCGCAGCAGGCGCTGATCCGCCCGGCGCTCGATGCCCGCGTGGCGCATGTCATCTCCTCCGGCCGCTTCATCAACGGGCCGGAAGTGGCCGAGCTGGAAGCCCGCCTCGCTGCCTTCTCGGGCGTGCATGCGGTGGGCGTCTCCTCCGGCACGGATGCCTTGCAGATCGCGATGATGGCCGAGGGCATCGGCCGCGGCGACGCCGTCTTCCTGCCCGCCTTCACCTACACCGCGACCGCCGAAGTGCCCCTCGTGCTCGGCGCCACGCCCATCTTCGTCGATGTGGACGCCCACAGCTTCGACATGGACCTGGCCGACCTGGAGCGCCGCATCGCGCTGGTGCTCGCCGAGGGCAAGCTGAAGCCGCGCGCCATCGTGGGCGTGGACCTCTTCGGCCTGCCGGCGGATTGGGACGGCATCCGCGCCGTGGCCGCGAAGCATGGCATGTTCACGCTGGATGACGCGGCGCAGGCCTTTGGTGCGAAGCTGCACGGCAAGTCGCTCGGCCAGCATTCGGACGCGACGACGCTGAGCTTCTATCCCACCAAGACGCTGGGCTGCTACGGCGATGGCGGCGCGATCCTGACGCCGTCGGAGGAGCGGGCGGCGCTGTATCGGTCCTTGCGCACCCATGGCGAGGGCGGCGGGCGCTATGACGTGCTGCGCATCGGCATGAACGGACGGCTGGACACCATCCAGGCCGCCATCCTGCTCTGCAAGATGGACCTCTTCGAGCAGGAGCTGAAGGACCGTGCCAAGGTGGCCGGCTGGTACGCGGACCGCCTCACCGGCAAGGTCGGGCTGCAGCGCGTGCCGAATGCGGCGCAATCGGCCTGGGGCCTTTACACCATCCGCTGCCGGGACGGCGCCGAGCGCGGCCGCGTGCAGGATTCGCTGAAGTCCGATGGCATTCCCTTCGGCGTCTATTATCCGAAGCCCCTGCACCACCAGCCCGCCTATGCCGCGAGCCATGCGGCGGCCCTGGCCGATGCCCCACCGCTCGCGGTGAGCGAGGCGCTGTGCCACCAGGTGATGTCGCTGCCCATGCACCCCTATTTGGAGGAAAGCGAGGTGGAGCGCGTCTGCGCGGCGGTGCTGCGCGGCCTGGGGTGAATCCTGTCCGGCGCCTGCAACCATTCATTGCATTCCCCCCGTACGCGGCGCTTTGATAAGGGCTTCCCCGCGCGCGAGGCCGCTCGTCATGCGTCGTCGTTCCCTTCTGGGTCATTCCCTCGTGGCCGCCTCGGCCACCCTGCCGCTTGCGGCGCGCGCCCAGCCGCCGGAGCCGGTGGATGTGCTGCTGGTGCTGGCCGTGGATGTCAGCCGCTCGATCGACGAGGATGAGGCCCGCCTCCAGCGCGAGGGCTACCGCAACGCGGTGAGCGACCCGCGCGTGGTGGAGGTGGTCCGCCGCGGCATGATCGGCGCCATCGGCCTCGCCTATGTCGAATGGGCGGGCTTCGAGTACCAACGCCTCGTCCTGCCCTGGACGCGCATCGCCAGCCAGCGCGACGCCGAGGCCTGGGCCTCCGCACTCGCCGAGGCGCCGCGTGCCTCGCTTTCCTGGACCTCCATCTCCGGCGGCATTGATTTCGCGCGCCGGACCCTGGCCGAGGCGCCCTTCGAGGGGACGCGGCGCGTCATCGACGTCTCGGGCGACGGGGTAAACAATTCCGGACGCCCGGCCGAACTCGCGCGGGACGAGGCGGTGGCGCAGGGCATCATCATCAACGGCCTGCCCATCATCAATGACCGGCCGACCTTCGGCCGCATGCCGCAGGTGCCGCTCGACCAGTATTTCCAGCAGAGCGTCATCGGCGGCGCCGGCGCCTTCATGATCGTGGCCGAGGATTTCGACGCCTTCGGCACCGCCGTGCGCCGCAAGCTGATCCGGGAGATCGCTTGACGCCGCGGGGAGGCACGCGGAAAAGAGGTGCATGGATCGCACCGTGATGCCCGTTTCCTACGTCGAGGCCGTGCGCTGGGCCTACCGCTTCACCCTGGGACGCGAGGCCGAAAACGAAACCGTTCTGCACCACTGGGCCTCGCTCGGGGATGGCCGGCTGATCCTCAACTATTTCGTCCGCTCGCCCGAGGCCGAAGCCCACCTCGCGGCAGGCGCGCCGGCATATGGGCATTGGGCGCTTTCGCCACTGGGCGCGCCCGCCATCCGCGCCGCCTATCAGCTGCGATTCGACACCCTTCCGACGGAGGCTGAGATCGCGGCGGAACTCGCCGCGCATCCGGATCTGCTGAGCTTCCGGCGCGCCTTCCTCGCCGCGCCCGAGCTGCGCGAGCTGGCCGCGCGGGAGCCCTGGGGCCGGCCCCAGGCCAGCGCGTCCGGCGGCCAGGCGCGCCCCAAGGCGCCTGCCGCCGTCACGCTGCAGGAACACAGCCTCACCGTGCTCGACCGCAGCTTCATCCTGCGCGGCGACGGGCCCGATGGCTATTGGAACGACATCGTCAGCGGCCCCAACGACCCCAGCCTGGAGCGCCTGGCGCGCCTGCTCCGCGCGGCCTTCCCCGATGGAGGCGCCGGCCGGGTCCTGGCCGATGTCGGCGCGAATATCGGCGTCACCAGCCTGGCGATGGGCGCGGCCGCGCCCTACCACGCCGAGCTGCTGTGCTTCGAACCGGACGAGCGCTGCATCCCGCTGCTGCGCCACAACCTGACCGCCAATGATTTCCCACAGGCGCGAATCCTGGATTGCGCCTTGGCCGAGCGGGATGGCATGGCGCGGCTGCGCTGCGGCGCGCGCAACGCCGCAACCAGCGCCCTGGCTGAGGCGCATAGCCGCGTCCAGTCCGCCGGGGCCGTGTTCAAGGACGTGCCCGTGCGCCGGCTCGACACCGTTCTGCAGGAGCTCGGCATTGAGCGTCTGGACTTCCTCAAGCTCGACGTCGAGGGCGGCGAGACCCCGGTGATCCTGGGTGCCAGCGGGAATATCGCCCGCCACCGTCCCATCATCTTCACCGAATTCAACGCCTGGACGCAGATGACGGCCGGCGCGCGGAACCCGATGGAGGTGCTGGAGGAATGGCACGCCGCTTTCCGGCACCTGGTGGCCTTCGACCCCGACGGCCGGCCCTTCCCCGTGCTCGACCATGACGGCCTGCTCTGGGTGCTGCACACCGTGCTGACCGAGCGCGGCTGCCTGGACGACCTCATCCTCTGCGACGACCTGGACTGGCTGGAGCGCTGGGCGTGAGCGGCATGACCCAGGAACTGACGCCCGCCCTGGTGCGCTGGGCCTATCGCTTCCTGCTGGGGCGCGACCCGGAGAGCGACGCGGTGATCGAAGGCTGGTGCGGCGCCGGCAGCCTGGCGGGGCTGCGCGATGGCATCCTGACCAGCCCGGAAATGGCGGCCGTCGCCATGTCCGGCTTTGCCGAGCGCGGCGGCTGGATCGAGAACCGCGCGACGGAAGAGGCCGCCTTCAGCTGCATCCTGCTCGCCACCGACCGGATGGCGGATCCGGCCGAGATCGAGACCCTGCTGCTGCGCCATCCGAGCCTGCGCAGCCTGCGCCGCTTCCTGCTGAACAGCCCGGCCATCGAGGCGCGGCTGCCCCGGCCGGAGGGGCCGCGCAGCCGGACCATCCGCCTGCGGGACCGGGAATTCAGCCTGAAGGGGGACAGCCGCGAGCCTGAGTTCATCGCCGCCCCCGGCATCGCACCCCGCCTCGCCGCCCTGTTGCGTGCCCTCTGGCCGGAAGGTGGCGCGGGATGCGTGCTGGTCGAGGCGGGGGCGGGCATCGGCGTGACCACCCTCGGCCTGGTCGCCGGCGCGCCGGAGCATGCGCGGGTCATCGCGCATGAGGGGTCGCTGCGCCGCGCCGCCGCGCTGTCCGAGAACCTGGCCGATAACCGGCTGGACCGCGTGGCCATGCGCGCCACCCCCATGGGCTCGGTCGCCGCCATGATGGAGCGCGAGAAGCCGGCCCGGCTGGACCTGCTCCGGCTCAACGAGCCAGGCGCCGCGCGCCAGGCCCCAGGGCTTGCCCCCTGGCTCCGGGAGCGCGGCACGCTGGCGCTGATCCGCTTCGACCTGGCTGAGTTGCTGGCCGAGCCCGGGCCGGGCCCGCGCGAGGTGCTGGCGGAATGCCTCGCAGCCTTCCCCCATGTCGTGGGCTTCGATGCGCTGCACGAACCCCAGCCCATCCTGGACGATGTCGCGCTGAACGCCGCGCTGCACCGCGTCCTGATGCGCCCGGACCGGGCCGATGAATTCCTGCTCTGCGCGGAGCTCGACTGGCTGCCGCGCTACGAGACACCGTAGGGCTGACGCAGATGTCCGAGCCGCCGACGATCCTGGGCGCCCTGCGCGCCGCCACCGCCCTGCTGGCCCGCATGGAGGCTGACACCGCCCTCCAGCACGCCGCGACCGCGGCCGCGCGCGCCTGCGTTGCCGCCTTGCGGGCCCGCGGCAAGATCATGATCTGCGGCAATGGCGGCAGCGCCGCCGATGCCCAGCATTGGGCGGGCGAGCTGGTCAGCCGCTTCCATTATGACCGGCCGGGCCTGCCGGCCATCGCGCTGACGACCGACAGCTCCATCCTCACCGCCATCGGCAATGACTATGGCTATGAGCGCGTCTTCGCCCGGCAGGTGGAGGCGCTGGGCCAGGCGGGCGATGTGCTGCTGGGGCTGACCACCTCCGGCCGCTCGCCCAACATCCTGGCGGCCATGCGGGCGGCGCGGGAAGGCGGGATGGTCACGATCGGCTTTACCGGAAGCGGGCCCGGTGCGGCGGAATTGGCGGAGGTCTCGGATATCGTGATCGCAATTCCCAGCACCTCCACCCCCTCCATCCAGGAGGGGCATGAGGTGCTGGGCCATGCCATCTGCGCGATGATCGAGGCCGAGATGTTTCCGCGCCAGGGTTGAGACCCCGGCGGGAAGCGCCTCAGCGCTCCACTTCCTCGATGGCGAGGCCGAAGGCGCCCGCACCCTCGGTCAGCAGGTCGCCCAGGCCTTCCATGCCGGTGAGATAGGCGCTGGCATCGCCGCGCGTGTTGCGCTCGGCGGCAAGCTTCAGCGCCTCAGCCCAATCCTCCGGCTCATAGTCGCCGCGGCCGACCCAGGCGAGCGCGATGAGGGCCACCTGCTGCTCCTCATTCAGCTCGTCGATGAAGTCGGTCAGCATTTCCTCGCTGATCTCGTCCTCATCCTCGTCGTCATCATCATCGTCATCCTCGCCGCTCAGCAGGCCATCCTCGGCGTCCTGCACGGCATTGGCCAGGTCCACGACGGTGGCGACGATCTCGAGGCTGATGCCGAGATCGAATTCCTCGCCCTCTTCCTCGGTTTGCGACATGGCTACGGCCTCCCTCCTTGCCTGCCCGCCAGCATAATGCCCCCGGGCGGGCAGTGCGACACCCGGATCATGTGTCCCAGGCCGGCGCGAAATCGGGGTTCACGAAACGGCGATTCTTCGGCAGGGCGGCGATGGCGGCGAGGTCCTCGGCGCTCAGCTTGAGCTTGGCCGCCGCCAGGTTCTCGGCCTGGCGGGCCGCGCTCGCCGCCTTGGGCACGGCCGCCACCAGCGGCTTCGCGAGAAGCCAGGCCAGCGCCACCTGGGCGGGTGTGGCGCCATGCCGTGCCGCGATGCCGGTCAGCACCGGGTGCTCCAGCACCTCGCCCTTGCCGAGCGGGGTGTAGCTGGTCATCACGATGCCGGCGGGCTGCGTGATGTCGAGCAGGGTCTGCTGGCCGAGCATGGCGTGCTGCTCCACCTGCAGGCAGGCGATCGGCGCGATATTCAGCGCCAGCGCCTGGCGCAGCAAAGCGCTCGGGAAGTTGGAGACGCCGACGGCGCGGGCCAGCCCCTCGGCATGGAGATGGGCGAGCGCCGTCAGCACCGAGGGCAGGTTCAGCGCGGGCGAGGGCCAATGCACCAGCAGCAGGTCCACATAGGGCTGGCGCAGCCGCTCCAGCGAGGCGGCGAAGGCGGCGCGGAAGGCCGGGCCCTCGGGCTTGTCGTGCCAGATCTTGGTGGTGAGGAAGATCTCGCCGCGGGGGGTGCCGCTGGCGGCCAGCGCAGCGCCCACCGCTTCCTCATTGCCATACATCTCGGCCGTGTCGATGTGGCGATAGCCGAGGCCGAGCGCGCTCTCCACCGCCGCCTCGCAATCCCGGCCCTTCAAGGGCCAGGTGCCGAGGCCGAGTGCCGGCATGGCGAGGTTTTCGGTGGTCAGGATCGGCGTGCTCATCGCGCGGAGAGGTCCAGCAGGCCCACGAAACCGCTCTCGGTCCCGAGCGCGAGGTGGGAGCCGGAAGGGTTCCAGGCGAGTGCGGAGACGCCGCCCTGGCCCGGCGGTGCGACCGGCAGGACGCGCCCCGTGTTGATGTCGGCCAGCAGGACCAGGCCATCCTCGAAGCCGGCCGCCACCATCTCGTGCTGGGGGTGGCAGGCGACCTGGGTGCACATCACCCCATCGCCGCCGGCGAGTTCGGTGGGCGCCTTGCCCATCGGCCCGCCGCCGAAGAAGGGCCAGAGCACCACCGCCTCCGCCCCGCTGGTGGCCAGCCACTTCCCTTTCGATGTGAAGGAGAGGCTGTGCGTCTTGGCGGGATAGCCGGACATGCGCATGTGCTGGCCATCGGCGAGGCGCCAGCCATGCAAGGACATTTCCTGCATGGCGGTGACGACATGCCCGCCCTCGGGATGGATGGCGATGGCGGCGTGGCTGCCCTTCCATTCCAGCAGGCGCGGCTTGTCCTCCTTGGCATTCACGAACCAGAGCGAGGCGCCGTTGTAGTGGCTGGCGGCGACGCGCTTGCCCTTGGCGTCGAAGGCGATGCCGCCCACCGTCGAAGGGTGCGCGAGGGACTTCATCACCTCGCCCTTCGCGTCCAGCACATGGACCGCCTTGGCGACCGCGGCGGCGCGGATGCCGCTCTCATGCGCCACCACATGCTCGACCCATTTGCTGCCGAACTTGGCCAGCTCGGTCGCGGTGCCGTCGGGGGCGATGCGCATCACGCGGCCGTCATCCCCGCCGGTCAGCGCGCCATCCCTGCCATCGGGGCAAAGCGACATGACGGCGCCCTTATGCGCCGCGACGGTCACCCACTCGGTGGGGGCGGCCATCTGGGCCACATGGACGGTGCCATCGCCCAGGCCCGCATGCAGCGAGCGTCCCTCCCGCCCGAAGGCCAGGCCAATGACCCAGGCGCCGAGCGAGCGGGACGTGCCGCGCTGGGCCAGCAGGAATTCGATATCGGTGCTCTCGGACATGGCCTTTCTTGCCGCGTTACGCTGGCGGTGGCAACGCGGCCGCGAGGGCGAGGATGCCGTGGCCGAAGCGAATGTCGTAGCCGGGCGGCTCGCCAGCCGGCTTGCGCGCCGTCTGGGGCAGGTGCGCGCGGCTTGGCCGGGCTGAGGTGGACCAGGGGCGAGGCCGCGCCCCTCAGCGCCGCCACCGCGTCGGCGGCCAGTCCGCAGACCAACCGACCCGGCAAACCCGGAGGGCGGGGATCACGCCGGTCTTCCGGGAATCGGGCCTGGTCGCCCGCGCGCGGCGGGAGTGGGCCCGAACCCTCAGGCCTGGCAGGCCTCAAAGCCGCGCCGCAGCTGCGGCCGGTTCAGGTCCCGCCCGATGAACACGATCTTGGACTTGCGCGGATCGCCCTCCTTCCAGGGGCCGATATAGTCGCCATCGGCGATCATGTGCACGGCCTGGAAGGCGAAGCGGCGATCCTCGCCGGGATAGGCGAGGATGCCCTTGGTGCGCAGCAGGTCCTGCCCCTTGGCGGCCAGCAGGTCGGTCATCCAGGTGTTGAATTTCTCGGGGTCGATCGGGCGGGTCACCTCGAAGGACACGGAATTCACGTCGCTGTCATGCTCGTGATGGTCCTCGCCCGTGAGGAAGTCGGGCTCGCGCACCAGGATGCGCTCCAGGTTGAAGGCGTCGCGGCCGATCACGCTGTCGATCGGCGCGTCGGATTTGGTGCTGCGGATCAGCTCCACCATCGGGTTGATGGCGCGGATGCGGCGCTCCACCTCCACCGCCTCCTCCTCGCTCACCAGGTCCATCTTGTTGAGCAGGATGAGGTCGGCGAAGGCGATCTGCTCCTCGGCTTCCTTCGTGTCGTTCAGGCGGGCCGCCAGGTGCTTGGCGTCCACCACCGTCACGATCGCGTCCAATTTGGGCGCGCGCTTCACATCCTCATCCACGAAGAAGGTGTGCGCGACGGGCGCGGGGTCAGCGAGGCCCGTGGTCTCGACGATGATGCCGTCGAACTTCTCGCGCCGCTTCATGAGGGAGGAGAGGATGCGGATGAGGTCGCCGCGGACGGTGCAGCAGATGCAGCCATTGTTCATCTCGAACACCTCCTCATCGGCATCCACGACGAGGTCATTGTCCACGCCCAACTCCCCGAACTCGTTGATCACGACGGCGAATTTCTTGCCGTGGTTCTCGGTGAGGATGCGGTTCAGCAGCGTGGTCTTGCCGGCGCCGAGATAGCCGGTGAGGACGGTGACGGGGATCTGGTCG
>JAIYCD010000061.1 GCA_027488195.1 Acetobacteraceae bacterium
AAGGGAGAATAGGTGGCGCGGCGATCAGGCCCGAGGGTGGGGAGGATCACCTCCCGCACCTCCTCATGCAGGGAGAGCATGCGCAGCAACGCCGCGTCGAAGCGCCCGGATGCATAATATTCGGTGCTGCTGGCGAATTCATATTCGAAGCCGAACTCGTCGAGGAAGCTGCGCAGCCGCGCATTATTGTGCTGGCCGAAGCTCGGATGCGTGCCGAAGGGGTCGGGAATGCGGGTCAGCGGCTTGCCGAGATGCGGGACCAGCAATTCCTTGTTCGGGATGTTGTCCGGCACCTTGCGCAGCCCATCCATGTCGTCGCTGAAGGCGATCAGCTTCGAGGGCAGGCCGGTCAGCCGCGTGAAGGCGCGCCGCACCCAGGAGGTGCGCGCCACCTCGCCGAAGGTGCCGATATGCGGCAGGCCCGAGGGGCCATAGCCCGTCTCGAACAGCGCCTCGGCTTTGCCTGTGGCTTCCATGCGTTGCGCGAGCTTGGCGGCTTCCTCGAAGGGCCAGGCGCGGATGTTCTGGAATTGCGGATCGGCGTTCATGGGCATGGGCATGCTCAGGGGGATGGCAGGGGCGGCGGGCGGGGTCAATCTTGACATGCCCAAGCGCCGGGCAGGATTGCACGGGGTGCGCGCAGAGCGGGGGCGCGGGGCGAAATGAACGTCCTGCAACCCACTGGTGTTGCAGGACGGCTTGCGCCACTGCTGCGCCCGGAGGGACCATCCGATGCCTGATTTCGACCCTGAGGCCTATGCGAAGCAGGCGGCCGCCGCCATCGGCCTGCCGCTGAACCCGGCGCATCTGCCGGGGATCACGATGAATTTGGCGCTGGCCAAGCGCATGGCGGGGCTGATCGAGCAGGTGAAGCTCTCGCCCGCCGATGAGGCCGCACCCGTCTACGTGCCCCGGAAGACGCCATGAGCAGCGCCGCCGCCCTCGCGGCCGAGATCCGCGCCGGAACCCGCCGCGCCGTGGATGTGGTGGAGGAACGCCTCGCCGACATCGCCGCCCGCAACGCGAGCTTCAACGCCTTCACCGAAGTCACCGCCGCCCGCGCCCGGGCCGAGGCGGCGGCGGTGGATGCCAAGGTGGCGGCCGGCCAGGACCCCGGCCCCATGGCCGGCGTTCCCGTCGCGGTGAAGAACCTCTTCGACCTCGAGGGCCTCACCACGCTGGCGGGTGCGAAGATCGAGCGCGACACGCCACCCGCCACGCGCGACGCCTTCCTGGTGCGCCAGATGCAGGCGGCGGGTGCGGTCATGCTCGGCGCGCTCAACATGGATGAATACGCCTATGGCTTCACCACCGAGAACCAGCATTTCGGCCCCTGCCACAACCCGCATGACCTGACGCGCATGGCGGGCGGCTCCTCGGGCGGGAGTGCGGCGGCGGTGGCGGGGGGCTTGGTCCCCATCACCCTCGGCAGCGACACCAATGGCTCGATCCGTGTGCCGGCCTCGCTTTGCGGCATCTGGGGGCTGAAGCCGACCTATGGGCGGCTTTCGCGCTCGGGCGGATTCCTGTTCGCGGCGAGCTTCGACCATCTGGGGCCCTTCGCGCGCGAATTGGCCGATCTGGCGCTGGCCTACAACGCGCTCCAGGGGCCCGATGCGGAGGACCCGGCGCAGCATTGGGTGGGGTATTCGCAGGTGGGCGGCTCGGCCGAGATCCAGGATCTGCGGATCGCGGTGGCGGGCGACCACTTCACGCGCGGCGGCCATGCCGAGGGTTTCGCCGCCGTCCAGGCCGTGGCCCGCGCGCTGGGCGCGATGCGCAGCGTCACCATCCCCGACGCGGCGATGGGCCGCGCCGCCGCCTTCCTGATCACGATGGCCGAGGGCGCCAACCTGCATCTGCCGAACCTCCGCACCCGCCCGGATGATTTCGACTTCGCGACGCGCGACCGCTTCCTGGCCGGCGCGCTGCTTCCCGCGCATTGGCTGCAGCAGGCCCAGCGCGTGCGCGCCGCCTATCGCGCCCGCGCGCTGGCCGTGTTTGACGAGGTGGATGTCATCATCGCCCCCGCCACCCCCTATGTGGCGCCGAAGATCGGGCAGGAGATGATCGAGGTGGAGGGCGCCATGATCCCGGTGCGGCCCAATCTCGGCGTCTATACCCAGCCGATCTCCTGCATTGGCCTGCCCGTCATCGCGGCCCCCATCGCCGATCCGGTGGGGCTCGGCACGCCCGGGGGCATGCCCATCGGCGTGCAGCTCATCGCCGCCCCCTGGGCCGAGGAGAAGCTCTTCCGCGTGGCCGCGGCACTTGAGAAAATGGGCATCTGCGCAGCCCCCCAAATCAAGGCTGGCGATTCACATCCGCGGTGAAGAACCGCGGATGATCGCAGCCCCAGCCGTCAGGAACTGACCATGCACGAGATCAACATCCCCGAAATCCATGCCGAGGTCTCGGCCGCTTTCTACCGCTACGAGAAGGCGCTCACGACCAATGACGTCGCCGTGCTGGACGAGCTCTTCTACAACAACGAGCACACGCTGCGCTTCGGCGTGACGGAGAACCTGTTCTCCTACGCCGAGATCGCGGCCTTCCGCGCCTCCCGCCCCAGCCAGGGCCTGGCGCGGGAGCTGATCCGCACCGTCATCACCACCTATGGGCGGGATTTCGGCGTGGCCAATACCAGCTTCCGCCGTGAGGGCAGCGACCGCACCGGCCGGCAGAGCCACACCTGGCTGCGCACACCGGAAGGCTGGCGGATCGTGGCCGCGCATGTCTCGCTGCTGCCGCCCGGCGTTGAGTAAGGGCGTTACAATTCCGGGCCTCCAAGCCTGCCCTTGAAGCGCCATATCTCCGGATCAAGAAAACTCCGGAGGTTGGGCATGACACGCATCTGGATCCTGGGTCTGGCGGCGCTCGGTCTCAGCGCCTGCACCATCGCGCCGCCGCGCGGCCCAAGCGTCGTCGCCCTGCCACCCGCCGGCAAGGATTTTGGGCAATTCCAGCGTGAGGACGGCTTCTGCCAGCAGACCGCGATGAACACCCTGGGCCTGAACAGCGAGCAGGCGCCGGCCCAGGCGGCGATCGGCTCGGCCGCCCTCGGCACGGCGCTGGGTGCCGCGGCGGGCGGGCTGATCGGTGCGGCCACCGGCAATTTCGGCGCGGGGGCGGCGATTGGCGCGGGGGCCGGACTGGTCGCGGGCAGCGCGGTGGGCGTGGGCGCGGCGCAGAACACCAATCTCAGCCTGCAGGACCGCTTCGACATCACTTATTCGCAATGCATGGCAAGCTACGGCAACACCGTTCAGCCCCAGCAGGTGGCGGTGCCCGTGCCGGTCTATGCGCCGCCCTATTACGGGCCGCGCGTGGGCTTCGGCTGGGGCTATGGCTGGGGCCGGCCCTATGGGGGCTATTATCGAGGCTGGTGATGCGGTCCAAGGGGGCATGACCGAACCGCTCGCCCTCTACATCCATTGGCCCTTCTGCGCCTCGAAATGCCCCTATTGCGACTTCAACTCGCATGTGCGGGAGGGCGGCGTGGATCATGCGCGCTTCCGCGCGGCCCTGCGCCGCGAATTGGCGCATGAGGCCGAGCGTGTGGGCCGACGGCCGCTCGCCAGCATCTTCTTCGGCGGCGGCACGCCGAGCCTGATGGAGCCGGAGACGGTGGCCGCCCTGATCGCCGATGCGCGCGCGCTCTTCGACGCGGAGCCGGAGATGGAGGTCACGCTGGAGGCGAACCCGACCAGCGTCGAGATCGGCAAGCTGCGCGCATTCCGCGCCGCCGGCGTGAACCGCGCCTCACTCGGGGTGCAATCGCTGGATGTGGAGGCGCTGCGCTTCCTCGGCCGTCGTCATGATGTGGGCGAGGCGATCACGGCGCTGGAAGCCGCGCGCGAAATCTTCCCGCGCCTCTCCTTCGACCTGATCTACGCCCGCCCCGGCCAGGCCGAGGCCGCCTGGCGCGCCGAGTTGCGCCAGGCGCTGGCGCTCGCAGCCGATCACCTCAGCCTCTACCAGCTCACCATCGAGCCCGGCACGCGCTTCGCCACCCAATATGCCCGCGGCGATTTCGCGCTCCCCGAGGAGGATGACGCGGCCCGCATGTATGAGGCGACGGCCGAGGAGGCGCGCCGCTTCGGCCTCGCTCCCTATGAGGTCAGCAACTACGCGAAGCCGGGTGCGGAGAGCCGGCACAACCTGGCTTACTGGCGCTATGGCGATTATCTCGGCATCGGGCCGGGCGCGCATCAGCGGCTGCTGCGCGATGGCGCGATGTGGGCCACGCGCCGGCATCGCGGCCCCGAGGAATGGGCCACGCGCGTGGAGCAATCCGGCCATGCGGCGGTCGAGGAGGAAGCGCTCTCCGAACGCGATCGCGGGCGCGAGGCGCTGCTGATGGGATTGCGCCTGGCGGAAGGCGTGGACCCCGCGCGAATCGAGGCGCGCAGCGGCTTGCGCTTCGTGGACACGGTGGATCCGGCCATGCTCGCGGCCTGCCTGGAGGAGGGGTATCTGGCGTGGGAGGGGACGCGCCTGGTCGCCACCTCCGAGGGGCGGGTGCGGCTGGACGCATTGCTTCCGGCCTTGCTTCGCTGAGCCTGCCTGTGCATGTTGCGCGCATGTTCCTGACGAACACCCTTTCGCGAATTACGCGCCCGGCCGGTTGATCCGCGCCGCAGGCCCGCGGCGCGTCGCCGCGCCGGGTCTTCGCGAACCCTCCTCCAGGAACCCATCCCATGACGACGAACGTGCTTTTCACCGTGGACGCCTTTGCCGAGCCCGGCCTGCTGCCCCGCCTGCTGCAACCCTTCGCCAAGCGCGACCTGACGCCCGACCACGTGCTGTCCCGCCGCGAGGGCGAGATGCTGCGCGTGGAACTCGGCATGGAAGCGATGCCGGCCGAGATGGCGCACCTCGTCGCCGGCAATCTCGGCCAGGTGATCGGCGTGACGCGCGTGACGGAAACCCGCCGCGAGGCGCTGCGCGAAGCCGCCTGACTGGACGCGCCTCCGGGGCGCTGTTGTAGTCCGGGGCTGAGCGCGGGAATCGCGCCATGTCCCGGGAGTTCCGTCATGCCCTTGTCGCGCCGCATCCTCTTCGGCACCGCCCTGGCGCCCAGCCTCGCGCATGCCCAGGAATATCCAGCCCGCCCGCCGCGCCTGATCCTGGGCTTCCCGCCGGGGAGTGCCGCCGATGTCGCGGCGCGGGTCATCGCACCGCCGCTGGGCACCGCACTCGGCCAGTCCATCCTGGTCGAGAACCGGCCCGGCGCCGGCAGCAACATCGCGACCGAGCAGGCGGCGCGCGCCGCCCCTGATGGCTACACGCTGCTGCTGGGCTCCGTCGCCAACACGATCAATGCGAGCCTCCAGCGTGACCTGCCCTTCCATTTCGCGCGGGACCTGGCACCGATCGCGCCGCTCGTCAGCGTGCCGAACCTGCTGGTGGTCCATCCGTCGGTCCCGGCGCAGAACGTGGCGGAGCTGGTGGCGCTGGCGCGCGGCGGGCAGCTTTTCTTCGGCTCCTCGGGGATCGGCACCGCGCCGCATCTCTCGGGCGAGTTGTTCAACCTGATGACCGGCACGCGGATGACGCATGTGCCCTATCCCGGCAGCGCCCAGGCCGTGACGGATCTGCTGGCGGGACGCGTGGGCGTGATGTTCTCGCCGGCCTCGACCGTGATCCAGCATGTGCGCGCGGGGCGGCTGCGCGGCCTCGCTTCCACCGGGGCCACGCGCACCGCGGCCGCACCCGAATTGCCGACGATGATCGAGGCCGGGCTGGTGGGCTTCCAGAGCGCCGTCTGGTTCGGCCTGATGGCGCCGGCGGCGACCCCCGCGCCCATCATCGCGCGGCTGGCGGAAGCGGTGCGGGTCGCGATGAACACGGGCGAGACGCGGGCGCAATTGACGGCGCAAGGCTTCGACGTGCTGGAGGGCGGGCCGGCGACGCTCGCGCGGCTGATCGCCGAGGAAACCACGAAATGGGCGCGGGTGGTGGAAGCCTCCGGCGCGCGGAACAATTAGGGCCTGATCGCCTTTGGCGCCTTTGCCAAAGGCGTGAATCAGCCCCGCAATCTGAGAGCAAGGATACGATCAATGGCCAAGCTGAAGCTCGCCGAATGCCGGCGCTTCATCCGTGCGGTGATGGAAAAGGCGCAGGAGATGCAGGTGCCGGTCTCGGTGGCGCTTGTCGGGCCGGAAGGGCATCTCATCGCGATGGAGCGCATGGATGAGGCGGGCTGGATCACGCCCGAGACGGCCTCGGCCAAGGCCTTCACCATGGCGGCCTTCCGCTCGATGAGCCCGCGCTTCCAGGATGGCCTGGTCACGCAGCAATGGCTGCGCGAGCGCAACCCGCAGCTGGCGATCAACGCGGCGGTGTTCACCGGCGGCAAGATCTTCATCTCGGGCGGCGCGGCACCGGTCTTCAAGGGCAATGAGATGGTGGGCGCCTATGGCATCAGCGGCGGCACCTCGGACCAGGATGAGGTGATGGGCAATTACGCGCGGGAAAAACTGGGCTGGCTGCACAAGCCGGCGCGCGACGACACGCCCCAGGCCGTGAAGGACCACATCAATTCGATCTATGACAAGGTGGGCCTCGGCAAGAAGAAGCTGTAACGCCCGCGCCTTCCGCATGGCATCCGACCGGATGCCGTGGCATCCTGTGGGTGGAGGTGCCCCGATGGCCTGGCTTCTGCGGATTGCGATGTTGGCGGGCGGCGCCGTCGCCGCCTGGTTCGTGGCGCCGGATGCGCCGAACTACACCGTCGTCCAGGGCATGATGACGGTGGCCATCATCGCCATCTGCGTCGTCGCCGCCGCCCTCATCAAGCGTCGCTGATGGAGCTGGTCGAGGCCCTCCTGGCCATGATGGCCGCCTGCGTGGCGCTGGCCGTGCTGGCGCGCTTCGCGGGGCTTCCCTATGCGGTGGTGCTGATCCTCGCGGGCTCGGCCATCGCCTTCATCCCGGGCCTGCCCGACATCACGCTGAACCCCGAGCTGGCGCTGGCCTTCTTCCTGCCGCCGCTGTTGCAGGCCAGCGCCTTCCGCACCGACTGGAACGCCTTCCGCCGCAACCTGCGCCCCATTTTGCTGCTGGCGGTGGGTTGCGTCTTCTTCACGGCCTTCTCCGTGGGCTGGGTGGCGCGGCTGCTCGTCCCGGAGATGCCCTGGGCGGCGGCGATCGCGCTCGGCGCCATCCTGGCACCCCCCGATGCCGTGGCCGCCGCCGCCGTGCTGCAACGCCTGCACCTGCCGCGCCGCATCGTCACGGTGCTGGAGGGCGAGAGCCTGGTGAACGACGCCTCGGCCCTCGTCATCTACCGCTTCGCCATCGCCGCCATGGCCGCCGGGACCTTCGTGCCGCATGAGGCGCTGGGCAGTTTCCTGCTGCTGGGGGTTGGTGGCATCGCGATGGGCTGGGCGGTGGCGCGCGGCATGCTCTGGGCCATCCCGCGGCTGCGCGACACCCTGCTCGAGACGGCACTCTCCTTCCTGGCCTGCTACGCCTCCTTCCTGGCGGCGGAGGCGCTGCATCTCTCGGGCGTCATGGCGGTGGTGACCACCGGGATCATGCTCGGCCAGGCGCAGCATCGCGTCTTCTCGGCCCGCACGCGGCTGGAGGCGCGGGCGGTCTGGGAATTCGTGGAATTCGTGCTGACCTCGCTGGTGTTCATCCTGATCGGGCTGCAGCTGAACGACATCGTGAGCCGGCTGGGCGATCGCGGCGTGCTGGAACTGGCGGGGCTCGCCATCGTCATCTCGCTCGCGCTGATCGTCTCGCGCTTCCTCTGGGTGTTTCCGGCGGTCTGGCTGCCGCGGCAGATCCGCAGCCTCGCGCGGCGGGACCCGCTGCCCCCCGTCTCGCACATGATCATCATCTCCTGGGCGGGCATGCGCGGCGTGGTCTCGCTCGCCGCCGCCATCGCGCTGCCGCTGAACTTCCCGGAGCGTGACCTCATCATCTTCCTCGCCTTCTGCGCCATCCTGGCCACGCTGGTGGTGCAGGGGACCACGCTGGAATGGCTGATCAAGCGCCTGGGCCTGGTGCAGGCGCCGCCGCCGCACGGGATTGATCCGGAGGAAGCCCATGCGCGGCATGTGGCGGCCGAGGCGATGTTGGGCGCCATCCGCCACCGCGCGGCCGATGTGCTCTACGGCCCGATCGCGCAGGATCTCCTGGCCGAGCATGTGGACCGCGCGAGCCATCTGAAGCGCGTGACCGAGGGTGGTGCGGCGGCGGCGGCCGAGCGCGCCGCGCGCCGCGCCGTGCGGCTGGAGGGGCTGGAGGCCGCGCGCCGCGCCATCCTGACCCTGCGGGCCGAAAAGGGGCTGGCCGAGGAACTGTTGAGCAAGCTCAGCCAGGAGCTGGATTTCGAGGAGAACCGCTTGAGGAACGCGCTGGGATGAGCATTGCGCCGGAGCTGGAACAGGCGCGGCGCGCGCTGATCGACCTCTCCACCCGCAACCGCCTGCTGAGCCTGCCGGCGCAGGGACGCTCGCGGGGCGTGATCCGCATCGAGGAGGAGGATGCGCGCTTCGTCGTGCAGCAACTGGCCGCGGGCAAGGGCTTCGGCTTCGAGGCCGCTATCGCCGGCGAGGCCAAGGGGCGCAAGCGGGCCGAGGGTGTCGCGACCGCCAGCGGCACGGCCACGCGCGAGGAATGGCGGCGCGACACCCAGCTGCGCGTGGCGCTCCCGGCGGAGGAACTGACGCGCCGCCTGCGCGACGTGATGGCCGATGCCCGCAGCGCGCGCGAGGAAAGCGGCGTGCCGAGCCTGTTCCTCGCCGTGGGCTGGCTGGTCTGGCGTGACCCCGGCACGCCCGGCACCGAGCGCATGGCGCCGCTGGCCCTCATCCCGGCGACGCTGGAGCGCGAGGGTGTCAGCAACCGATTTTCCCTGCGCGCGACGCCCGAGGATGTGGTGGAGAATCTCTCGCTGCGGGAGAAGCTCGCCACCGATTTTCGCATCGCCCTGCCGGATTTCGCGGGCGAGGGGCCGGCCGAATGGGCGGCGCGCATGCAGGCCGCGACGGCCGGGCGTGAGGGCTGGCGGGTGGAGGCGGATGCGCTCGCACTGGGCCTCTTCGCCTTCGCGAAATTCCTGATGTGGCGGGACCTCGATCCCGTCGCGCATCCGGGGCTGCTCGCGCATGCGGCCCTGCTGCGGCTGCTGGATGGCGCGCAGGCGGTGGCCGAGGCCCCGCCCTTCGCCGATGACGCCGATGTGGATGCGGCGATCCCGGTCGAGAAGCTGGACCACGTGGTCGAGGTGGATGGCAGCCAGGCGCTGGCGGCGGAGGCCGTGCGGCGTGGCCATTCGCTGGTGATCCAGGGCCCGCCGGGGACGGGCAAGAGCCAGACCATCGTGAACATCCTGGCCCAGGCGGTGATGGATGGGCGCAGCGTGATCTTCGTGGCGGAGAAGGCCGCGGCGCTGGAGGTGGTGAAGCGAAGGCTGGAGCAATTCGGCCTGGGTGCCGCCGTGCTGGAATTGCACAGCGAGAAGCAGTCCAAGCGCGCCGTGCTGGACGAGCTGCGCGCGACGCTGGCGCTGCAGCCGCCCGTCCCGCCGCAGCGCGAGGCGGCGGTGCAGAAGCTGGGCGAGCTGCGCGGGCGGCTGAACCGCCACGCGGCGGCGATGCGCGCCATGGTGGGCGAGACGGGTGTGAGCGTGCAGGAGGTGGTGGGGCGGCTTGCGGCACTCCGCGCCTCGGGCGCCGCACCGCCGCCCTTCCGGCTGGACCCCACGGGCTGGGATGCGGCGCGGCTGCGGGCGCTGCGGGATGCGGCGCGGAACCTGGCCATGACCGTGGCGGGCGCGCGCAGCCCCTGGCGCGGGGTGAGCGCGCCGCTCGATGCGATCGCGGCGCAGCGGCTGCTGGCGGAATTGCCGCGCGCCATTCGCGCGCTCGCCGCCGCACCGGGCGGCGTGGGAGAGGCCGAAGCGGCGCTGGCGGCGGAAGCCCTGCGCGCCGAAGCGCCGATGCGACCGGAGGATGTGGCGGCGGCAGAGGCGCGCCTCGCGGATCTGCGGTTGTTGGCGACGCCGGATCCGCGCTTCCTGCCGGGCGCGCTGGAGGCGCCGGGACTGGCCGCCGCGCGCGACACGCTCTCCAGGCCGGGCGGCATGCTGGGCTTCCTCGATGGTGCGCGGCGCGCGGCGAAGGCCACGCTCGCCGCCGCGCTGCGTGACCCCGAGGATGCGGCGGCGCTGGAGGCGCTGCTGGCGGCACAGGCGGCGCGTGCGCGGCTTCGCCCCGGGCAGGATCCGTCGGCGCTGGAGCGCGACCTCGCCTGGATGGCGCGAAACGCCCTCGCCTTTGCCACCGCGCCCGCGACAGAGGCGCAGCGCGCGGCCCTCACGGCCTGGGACGCGATCCGGGACGCGACCGGCCTTGCCCCCGCCGAGAACTTCGCCACCATCGCCGAGCGCCTGGCCGCCATGGCCGCCGAGCCGGAGGCGCTGTCCCCCTGGCAGGCCTGGGCGCGGGCCGGGGCGGCGGAGCCCAGCCTCGCGCCCCTGGCCGAGGCGCTGGCGTCCGGCGCGCTGACCCCGGATGCGGCGGAGCCAGCGCTGGATTTCGCCATCCTCGAAGCCCTGCTGCGGGTCGCGATGCGCGAGCATCCCTCGCTCGCCGTGTTCGACGCCGCCGAGGCGGATCGCTGGGTGCGGGATTTCCGCGCGGCCGATGCGGCCCGCGTGCGGCTCGCGCGCGCCGAGGCGGCGGCGATCCATGCCGCGCGCATCGACGCGCTGCGCCATGGCGAGGAAGCGGCCAGCCTCGCTTTCCTGCGCGGCGAGTTCGAGCGCAAGCGTGGCCATGCGCCCTTGCGAAGCTTGCTCTCGCGCGCGGCGCCGCTGATCCGCAAGGCCAAGCCCATCCTGATGCTGAGCCCGCTGAGTGTCGCGCAATTCCTGGCCAATCCGCATCACGCGACGCAGCCCGGCTTCCCCCTCTTCGACCTGCTGGTGATGGATGAGGCGAGCCAGATCGAGCCGGTGGATGCGCTGGGCGCCATCGCGCGGGCGAAGCAGGTCGTCGTCGTCGGCGATGACAAGCAGATGCCGCCCACGCGCTTCTTCCAGCGCATGACGGAAGAGGTGGAGGATGCGCCGGCCGAGGAAGATGCGGCGCTGGCGGCGCGGGATGTGGAGAGCATCCTGGGCCTCGCCAATGCGCGCGGCATTCCGAACGCCATGCTGCGCTGGCATTACCGCAGCCGGCACGAGAGCCTGATCGCCACCAGCAACGCGGAATTCTACGGCAACCGCCTTCTGGTGCTGCCCTCGCCACGCCCGCGCAGCCCGGCGCTGGGGCTCTCGCTCGTGCGCGTGGAGGGCCGCTTCCAGGGCAGCGCCAATGCCGTGGAGGCGCGCGCCGTGGCCGAGGCGGTGCTGCGCCATGCGCGGGAGACGCCGGGCGATACGCTGGGCGTCGCCGCCTTCTCCGTCACGCAGCGCGACGCCATCGCGGACGCCGTCGAGGCGCTGCGCCGCGAGAGCCCGGAGACCGAAGCCTTCTTCACCGCGCATCCGGCGGAGCCCTTCTTCGTGAAGAACCTGGAGAACGTGCAGGGCGACGAGCGCGACAGCATCATGATCAGCGTGGGCTATGGGCGTGGGCCAGACGGCAAGCTCGCCATGCGCTTCGGCCCGCTCTCGAATGAGGGCGGCGAGCGGCGGCTGAACGTGCTCATCACGCGGGCCAAGAAGCGCTGCATCGTCTTCTCGGGCATCGGCGCCGAGGAGGTGGATCTGGAGCGCGCGAAGGGGCGGGGCGTGGCCGCGCTCAAGACCTTCCTCGACTTCGCGGCGGGCGGCGCCAGCGCGCGGGTCGCGGCGCGCGAGGGCTCGGCCATTGCGGGTCTGGTCGGCGGGCTGATCGCGCAATCGGGGCGGGAGGCGGTGCCGCGCGTGGGGCTTTCGGGGCTGTTCCTCGATGTCGCGGCGCGCGGGCCGCAGGGCTTCGATTTGGGCGTGGAGGTGGATGGCGCCGATTGGTCCGGCCTGCGCTGCGCGCGGGACCGTGACCGCGGGCGGCAGATGGCACTCGAAGGCATGGGCTGGGCGCTGGCGCGCAGCTGGTCGCTCGACTGGCTGAACCAGCCGGAGGGCGCGGCGGCGAAGCTGCGCCCCGTGCTGGGGCTGGAGGCACCCGCCGCCGCGCCAGTCACCGCCGCGCGGCTGGCGCCGGCCTATGTCGAGGCCACGCTGGACAAGCCGCCCAGCAACCGCGCCGAACTCGCCGGCCTCATCGCCGCCATCGTCGCGACGGAGGCGCCGGTGCATGGCGATGCGGTGCAGGAAAGGCTGCGCCTGCTGCTGGGGCCGGCCGCGCCCGACGCCAAGCCTTTCGCGGGCGCGCTGAACGAGGCGCGGCTGCTGCACGGCCTGACGGAATCCGCCGGCTTCTGGTTCCCGGAGGAACGCGCGCCGGTCCAGGCGCGGGACCGCTCCGCCGCCGCCGCCCATCTGCGCCGCCCGGCCATGATCCATGCCGAGGAGGTGGCGGCCGCGGCACGCCTGGTGCTGGAACTGGACCCCCAGGCCAGCGAGGAGGAGGTGGCGCTCGGCGTCACCCGCCTGCTGGGCCTCGACGCCTCGGCGGTGCCGGCGCTGGCGGCGCGTGTCGCGATTTTGGTCGGTTCGGGGCAGGTGGTGCTCACGCGCGGGGCATGATCGACCTGGTCGATGAAAATCTTCAAAACAATTCATTGGTAAACCGAATGCTGCATTGCGATATATCGGGACGTGGCCGGAACGACTGGCCGCTGCCCCTTATCCGTGCAGGAGAATTCCCATGCTGACCGTCGGCGACAAATTCCCGAGCTTCGACCTCACCGCCGTCCAGGGCGGCCCCGAGGGCCTGAAGGGCCCCGGCAAGTCCTTCATCCAGGTCACCGACCAGAGCGATGCCGGCAAGTGGAAGGTCGTCTTCTTCTGGCCCAAGGACTTCACCTTCATCTGCCCGACCGAAATCGCCGCCTTCGGCAAGCTCCAGGGCGAGTTCAACGACCGTGACACCGTGATCTACGGCGTCTCGACCGACAGCGAGTTCGTTCACCTGAACTGGCGCGTGTACAACGAGGACATCAAGAACCTGCCCTTCCCGATGCTGGCCGATGTGAAGCGCGAGCTGAGCACGGCGCTGGGCGTCCTCGACAAGGCCGCCGGCGTGCCGCTGCGCGTGACCTTCATCGTCGATCCCGAGGGCACGATCATGCATGTCTCGGTGAACGGCCTGAATGTCGGCCGCAACCCGCAGGAGACGCTGCGCATCCTCGACGCGCTGCAGACGGACGAGCTCTGCCCCTGCAACTGGACGAAGGGCGAAGAGGCCCTGAAGCCGCAGGAGCTGTTCGAGAAGGCGGCCTAAGTTATCTGTTCGCCGCGGAGCTAGCCGCCACACCAACCCTAGCTCCGCGGCGAAAAGGGGGGCAATCAGCCCCCCTTATACCCCCCGGTCGCTTCGCGACGGGTCCGGTTTTCCCCACAATCTGAACTGTTTGGAGCCCGCGTGATGTCGCTGGAAGCCCTGCGCAATGCCCTCCCCGAATACGCCAAGGACCAGAAGCTGAACCTCGGTTCGCTGGCGGCCGAGCCCTCGCTCTCCGTGCAGCAGCGGGCCGGCACCTTCATCGTCTCGGCCCTGGCCAGCCGCAACGCGACGGTCACGCGCGCCATCCTCGCCGAGTTCGGCCCGCAGCTCTCCGCCGAAGCGTTGGCGGCCGCCAAGGGTGCGGCCTCCATCATGGGGATGAACAACATCTACTACCGCTTCACCCACCTGGTGGGCGGCGACTACCCCTCCATGCCGGCCAAGCTGCGCATGAACATCATGGCGAAGCCCGGCGTGGAAAAGGCGGATTTCGAGCTCTGGTCGCTCGCGGTTTCCGCCATCAATGGCTGCGGCATGTGCATGGAGAGCCACGAGAAGGTGGTGAAGCATGCGGGCCTGACCAGCGAGCAGGTGCAGGCGGCCGTCCGCATCGCCTCCGTGGTCCATGCGACGGCCGCGACGATCGACGCTGAAGAAGCCGCAGCCTGAACTCATGGAGATGCAAGAACCTGAGGTTCTTGCCGGGGTCGAGGGGCAGCGCCCCTCGCTTCCCTAAGCCGGCCGCCCTTCGATGCGATAGGCCGGGTCGTTATACCCCGGCGTCGCCGCATGGCCTGGCGTGACCAGGCCGCTGATCAGCGCCTCATCCTCATCCGTATAGGCGCAGCCGAGGGCGGCGATGTAGTCCGCCAGCTGCGCCTCGGTGCGCGGCCCCACGATGGCGCCGGTGATGAGCGGGTTTTTCAGCACCCATTGGATGGCGAGATGCGCCGACGCCACGCCCCGCGCCGCCGCGTGCTGCGCCAGCTTCTGCGCCATGGCGATGGAGGCCGGGTGCCATTCCGCCTCCAGCATGCGCTTGTCGCCGCGGCCCGCGCGGCTTTCGGCATCGGGCGGCGCATCGGGATTGTATTTCGCCGTCAGCACGCCGCGCGCCAGCGGGCTGTAGGGGAAGATCCCCATGCCGTAATGCGCCGAGACCGGCAGCACCTCCACCTCCGCCATGCGGTTCAGCGCGTGGTAGAGGGGCTGGTTCACCATCGGCCGGTCCACGCCCAGCCGGTCGCAGGCCTCGCAGAGGGCGGCGATGCGCCAGGCGCGGAAATTGGAGAGGCCGAAGCCGCGGATCTTGCCCGCGCGGATCAGGTCGCCCAGCGCGGCCACCGTCACCTCCAGCGGCGTGTCGAGATCCTCGCGGTGCAAATAGAGAATGTCGATATGATCGGTGCCGAGGCGCTTCAGGCTGCCCTCCACGGCGCGGATCATCCAGGCGCGGGAGAGGCCCTTCTCATTCTGCCCCGGCCCCATGGCATTGCCGAGCTTGGTGGCGAGAACCCAGTCATTCCGCGTGCCGGCCAGCGCCTGGCCCACCACCTCCTCCGAGGCGCCGCGCGAATAGACATCGGCCGTGTCGAGGAAGTTGAAGCCGGCCTCCTTCGCGGTCGCGATCATGCGGGCGCTGGTGGCGGCGTCGGTCGGGCCGCCGAACATCATGCTGCCGAGGCAGAGCCGGCTGACACGGACGCCGCTGCGCCCGAGGATGCGATATTCCATGGCTTTTCCCCTTATCTCTCGCCGTCAGGATAGTCCCGGCCCGGACGGGGGCGATAGCCGGGCAGGCTCCAGCCGTAGCGGAGCGCGGCGGCGCGGATCAGGAAGCAGGTGAGCACGCCGGCCACGAAGGCGGGCTCGCGCCAGATGCCTTCGAGGCGCAGCAGGATGAAGACGGTGGCGCCGGCGGCGGCGGCGGTCACGTAGATTTCCTTCCGGAGGATGAGCGGGATCTCGTTGCAGATCACATCGCGCGCGATGCCGCCGAAGGTGGCGGTGATGACGCCGAGGATCACCGCCGCCCAGGCATGCGCGCCGGCCAGCAGCGCGATCTCGGCCCCCAGCACGGCATAGATGGAAAGCCCGACCGCATCGGCCCAGAGCAGCGCGCGGAACCGGTTCTGCACGAGATGCGCGATGAAGAAGACCAGGATCGCCGCCACGACAGCCACGGCGACCAGTTCCGGCGCCTTCAACCAGGCGACGGGCGTGCGGCCCAGCAGCAGGTCCCTGAGCGTGCCGCCGCCGAAGCCGGTAACGACGGCGATGAGGATGAAGCCCACCGCATCCATCTGCTTGCGCGAGGCGACGAGCGCGCCGGAAATGGCAAAGACCGCGATGGCCGCGTGGTCGATCCAGTAGAGCCAGGCATCGAAGCCAGTCACAATGACCGGGGCACTACTCGGCCGGCTGTGCGCGCGGGGCCGTGGTGGGTGCCATCGCCCGCGCGCTGCCGGCGCAGAGCAGCGAGAGCAGCAGCAGGCTCGCCACCACCGGCAGCACCATCCAGGTCAGGCCGAAATCGATCAGCAGGCCCATGGGCACGGGCATGAGGGCGGAACCGAGCGGCAGGCCGGCGCTGACGAAGCCGAAGACCTTGCCGATCTCGCCGGGCGGGCAGGCCTCCTTCAGCATCACGTCGCGCGGCGTGCGCGAGGAGCCGAGGCAGAGGCCGGCCACCAGCGCCACCGGCGCCAGCAGCCATTCGGCATAGGGGACGAAGCCGAGCGAGAGGATCAAGCCGCCCGCGACGAGCGTCAGAACGGTGACGAAGCCGAGCAGGTTCCCGCCCTTCTTGTCGGCCCACCAGCCGCCCACCAGCGTGCCGGCCGTCGCACCTACCATGTAGCCGGTGAGCGCCAGCGAGGCGATGGCGATCGGCGTGCCCCAGAGCTTGCCGAGCACGGTGATGAGGAAGGCCGTCATGCCCGAGCCCGCCATGGCGGAGAGCAGGAAGAAGGCGAAGAAGGCGAGGATGGGCTTGCTGGTGAGCAGCCGCACGCCGCCCTCCTTCTTCGCGCCGCGCGCTTTCGGCTGGTCGCTCAGGATGCGGGACTGCCAGAGGATGAGGCCGACGACGGGCACGCCCAAGAGCCCCACCAGCAGCAGCGCGCCACGCCAATCCATCACCAGCAGCAAAAGCGCGATGACAGGCGGTGCGAGCGCGAAGCCGAGATTGCCGGTGAAGGTGTGCAGCGCGAAGGCGCGGCCCACGAATTCCTTGCGGATGGAACCGGCGAGGATGGCGTAGTCGGCCGGGTGGATCACCGAATTGCCGATGCCCGAAAGCACGGCCAGCACCAGGATCAGGCGGAAATCCTGCACGAAGGCCATGGCGCTGATGGAAAGCGCCATCAGCAGCGTGCCGCCCACCAGGAAGCGCCGCGCGCCGTGCTTGTCCACCAGGAAGCCCACCGGCGTCTGCAACAGCGCCGTCGTGCCGCTCATCAACGCGAGCGAGGCGCCGAGCATGGCGAAGGAGACGTCGAATTCCGCCTGCCACAGCAGGAAGAGCGGCGGCAGGCAGAGCATGTAGAAATGACTAAGGAAGTGGCCCGTGCCGATCAGGGCGCAGATCTGGTAATCCCGGCGGGCGGAGAGGGTGGCTTCGCTCATCGGCGGAAACTGATCGCGGGGGCGGGCGGCGTCAATCCGAGGGGCCTGGACTTACCGCCATTTCATGCCGGCGGGGCGAGTTCGCCGAGCGGCCAGCGCGGGCGCGGCGCAAGCCCCATCGCGTCATTCTGCCCGGCCCGGAGCCGCTCCAGCCCGGCCCAGGCCACCATCACGGCATTGTCGCCGCAAAGGCGCAGCGGCGGCGCCAGCAGGGTCAAGCCGGTGGCCGTGGCGAGCGCGGCGCGCACCGCCTGGTTGGCGGCGACGCCACCCGCCACCACCAGCGCCGTGGCCGCCGGCAGCATGGCCGCGGCATGGCGTGCGCGATCGGCCAGCACGGCGGCGACGCTGGCCTGGAAGCTGGCGGCGATGTCGGCGTGGGGAAAGCCCTTGCCCACCGCCTGGGCCACGGCGGTCTTTAGGCCGCTGAAGGAAAAGTCGCAGCCTGCGCGGCCAAAGAGCGGGCGGGGCAGCTTCACCGCCTTTGCGTCGCCGCCCGCCGCCAGCCGCTCCAGATGGGCACCCCCGGGCCAGGGCAGGCCCAGGAGCTTGGCCGCCTTGTCGAAGGCTTCGCCCACCGCATCGTCCAACGTGGTCCCGAGCCGCCGGTAGCGGCCCAGCCCCTCGACGGCCACGCATTGGCAATGCCCGCCCGAGACGAGGATGAGCAGATAGGGATAGGCCGGCGCCTCCGGAAACAGCCCTGGCAGGCGGGCGGTCAGCGCATGCGCCTCGAGGTGGTTCACGCCGATGAACGGCAGGCCCGCCCCCATCGCCAGGCCCTTGCCCAGGCTCGCGCCCACGATCAGCCCGCCGATCAGACCAGGCCCCGCCGTCGCCGCCACACCGCCCAAATCGCGAGGCGCAAGCCCTGCCTCACCCAGCACGCCGCGCACCATCCCGCCGAGGCGTTGCAAATGCGCGCGGGCGGCGATTTCCGGCACCACGCCGCCGAAGCGCGC
>JAIYCD010000310.1 GCA_027488195.1 Acetobacteraceae bacterium
ACCCCATCCATTCAAGGGGTCTGGGGCCCACGGCCCCAGCCGCCGGAGGCCTCTTTCTTGAATCATTTCCACATCATCGGCGCAGGCATGGCCGGTTTGGCTGCCGCCCATGCCCTGGCCACCCAAGGCCACGCCGTCACGCTGTACGAAGCGACGCCCGGCGCCGGCGGCCGCGCCCGCGCCCTGCCGGATGGTACGGATAACGGAACCCATGCGCTGATCGGCTGCAACACCGCGGCGCTGGAATTCCTCGATGCCATCGGCGCGCGGCAATACTGGGTGCAGCCCGAGCCCGGCGGCCTGCCGGTCTATGATTGTGCGGATGGCTCCTCGCGCCTCGTCGCCCTCTCGCCCGCCGGCTGGTGGAATGGCGCAAGGCGGCCGGCCGGCGTCTCCTGGGGCGGGGTGCTGGCGATGCTGGCCATGGCGCTGCCCGCCAGGGACCGCACCATCGCCGAAGCCATGGCGGCGCATCCCGCCTTCCTGCGCGGCTTCGTGGACCCGCTGGTGATCGCGGCCCTCAACACGCCTTCGGCCGAGGCCTCGACGCGCCGCCTGGGCCAGGTGCTGCGCAAGCTGGGCGCACCGGGGGCGGCGCGGCTTTTCGTGGCTAGCCGCGGCCTGGGGCCGGACATGGTCGAGCCGGCCCTGGCCGTGCTGGCCGCGGCCGGCGCGGAATACCGCCCCGGCAGCCGCCTGCGCGCCATCCAGGTGAAGGAGGGCCGCGCGACCAGCCTCACCTTCCAGGAGCGCGACGTGATGCTGACGCCCTCGGACCGGGTGATCCTGGCGCTGCCGCCCTGGGAGGCCTCGCGCATGCTGCCCGGCCTGCCCGCGCCTGATGCCTTCGCGCCCATCGTGAACCTGCATTTCGCCTTTGCACCCGGGGGCGAGGTGCGCTTTCTCGGGCTGCTCGGCGCCCTCTGCCAATGGGTGCTGGTGCGGCCGGGTGGCGTGGCCGTCACGGTCAGCGCCGGCGATGCCGAGGCCGAGCAGGATGTGGAGGAGCTCGCCCCCCGCGCCTGGGCGGAAATCCTGGCGGCGGTGCGCGCCTTCCATGTGCCGGGCGACTGGCCGCTGGCCCCGCCCCCCTGCCGCGTCATCAAGGAGCGCCGGGCCACGCCGCGTCAGCGCCCGGGCCCCATCCCGACACCGCCGCGCCGGCCGCTCGCCAACCTGGCGCTCGCCGGCGATTGGACCTGGCCCGACCTGCCCGCCACCATCGAGGCCGCCATCTGCTCGGGCCAGGCGGCCGCGCGGGAGATCCTGCGATGACCCCTCAAGCCGCGCTGGCCGCGCTTCGCGCCGTGGAAGCCGAGGAAGGCGCGCCCGGCCTCGACCAGCGCCGTGCCTTGCTGGCCGAATTGCGCCGCGTGGTGCTGAAGCACGCGGCCAGCATCGCCGAGGCCTGCGCCGCCGATTACGGCGCGCGCAGTGCCGAGGACACGCTGCTGGCCGATGTGCTGCTCATCGCCGATGCCTGCGCCTATACGCGCCGCAAGCTGCGCGGCTGGGCGCGGCCGCGGCGGGCTTCGGTGCCCTTTCCCTTCTTCCCGGCCCGCGCCTGGGTGGAGGATGTGCCCAAGGGCGTCATCGGCATCATGGCGCCCTGGAACTATCCGGTGCAGCTGGCGCTGATGCCGGCACTGGACGCCATCGCCGCCGGCAACCGCGTCGTCATCAAGCCCTCGGAAGCGGCGCCCCGCGTGGCAGCGCTCATCGAGGCGATCCTGGCCGAGGCCTGGGGCCCGCGCATGGCGCTGGTGGTGCAGGGCGGCCCGGAGGTCGCGCAGGATTTCGCCTCCCAGCCCTGGGACCACCTGGTCTTCACTGGCGGCACCGAGATCGGCCGCAAGGTGATGGCGGCCGCCGCGCCCCACCTCACGCCGTTGACGCTGGAGCTTGGCGGCAAATGCCCGGCGCTGGTGCTGCCGGGTGCGGATCTGAAGCGCGCCGCGCGGAACATTCTTGTCGCCAAGGCGGTGAATGCGGGCCAGACCTGCATCGCGCCCGACACCGTGCTGCTCATCGGCCACAGCGCCGGCGATTTCGCGCGTGCGGCGCGAGAGAGCGGCGTCACCGAAACAGGCACCGCCGTGATCAACGCGCGCCAGCAGGCGCGGCTCGACCGGATCAGCGAAGGTGCGACCATCGCCTGGATGGAGCCGGGGCCGCATTCCCTGGGGCTCGCGCTGGCCACCGGCCGGCTCGCCGAGGAGGAAATCTTCGGCCCCATCCTCGTCATGGAGGAATGCGCCACGCTCCAGGTCGCGCTGGATTGGGTGCGCGCGCGGCCGCATCCGCTGGCGATCTACCTCTTCGGCGCGAATTCTGCCGAAGAGGCGCAGGTCGCGGCGCAGACGAAATCCGGCGCGCTGGTGACGGGCCGCGCGGTGGAATACGCCGCCCTGCCAGGGCTGGGCTTCGGCGGCGTCGGCGCCTCTGGCTTCGGGCGGCGCAATGGCGAGGCGGGGTTCCGCGAATTCAGCAACCCGCGCGCACGCATGCGCAACGGGGGCTGGGCCCTGGCGCGACTCTTCGACCGGCCGCAATCTGGCTTCGCCCGCAAGCTGATCCGGCAACTCGTGGGCATCAAGTAGCGAGGAACGCAGCGCCATGGCACGAGCCGACCGTATCATCCTCGTCACCGGCGCCGCGACCGGCATCGGCGCCGCCTGCTGCCGCCGCATGGCGGGGCCGGGCACGGCCTTCCTGGTCCACACCCGCAAGAACCGCGAGGGCGCGGAAGCCACGGCCGAGGCGGTGCGCGCCAAGGGCGGGCAGGCCCAGATCGTGCTGGGCGACATCGCCGACCCCGCCACGCCGGCCGCGCTGGTGCAGGCCGCGCAGGAACGCTTCGGCGGGCTCGATGTCGTCGTCGCCAATGCCGGCTTCGCCGACAAGACGCCGCTGCTTCAAACCGACGACGCGCAGATCGCCCGCACGCTGGACACGGTGCTCTGGGCCTTCATCCGCCTGGCGCGCGCCGCTTTGCCGGTGCTGACCGAGGGGCGTGATCCGCGCCTGATCGCCATCTCCTCCTTTGTCGCGCACAGCTTCCGCAATGATGTCACGGTCTTCCCCGCCACCTCGGCCGCGAAGGCGGCTGTGGAGGCGCTGGTGCGCGGCCTCGCCATCGAATACGCGCCGCAGGGCGTCACGGTGAACGCGGTGGCGCCAGGCTTCACCCAGAAGGACCCGGGCGCGCATGCGGCCTATTCGCCCGCGCAATGGGAGATGGTGAAACGCAGCGTGCCATTGGGGCGTCTCGGCACGCCGGATGACGTGGGGGCGGCGGTAAATTTCGTGGCTTCGGCCGAGGCCGGCTACGTCACGGGCCAGGTCTGGCACGTCAATGGCGGGTTGGTTTAGGCCGCCCTACTTCTCGTTGTTCCGGACCGCGAATTCCTCGACCAGCTCGGCGATGCGCTTCGGGTCGCTCTGCTCCATCACGCGGCGGGCGAAGCGGGCGCAATCGTCGATGTCGAGGTTGCGGACCGCCTGCTTCACCCTGGGGATGGAGCTCGCATTCATCGAGAGGCTGCGCAGGCCCAGCCCCAGCAGCAGCGGCACGAGCTTCGGGTTGCCCCCCATCTCGCCGCAGACCGAGACCGGCATGCGAAGCCGGAGCGCCGCCTCGGTCGCGAACTGCATGAGGCGCAGCACGGCGGGGTGCAGCGGGTCATAGAGATGCGCCACGTCGATCTCGGCGCGGTCCACGGCCAGGGTGTACATGGTCAGGTCATTGGTGCCGATCGCGAAGAAATCGGCCTCGAGCGCGATGGCATCGGCGGCGAGTGCGGCACCCGGCGTCTCGATCATGGCGCCCAGGGGCGGCAGCTTCTCGGGCAGGGCCTCGCCGCGGCGGCGCAGGCGGCGGGCGACGCGCTCATAGATCTCGCGCGCCTGCGCGACCTCGGAGGGCACGGTCACCATGGGCAGCAGGATGCGGACCTGGCCCAGATGCGCGACCCGCAGGATGGCGGCGAACTGCTCCTCCAGCAGCGCGGGCCGCTTGAGCAGGAGGCGGAGTCCGCGCAGGCCCAGCGCCGGGTTGGGCCCGGTCGGCACCGGCACGCCCTCGGCCAGGGCTTCCATGTCCTTCTCGCCGCCCCAGTCGAGCACGCGGATGGTCACGGGGTCCTGGCCCATGGCCTCGATGATGCCGCGATAGGCCTCGACCTGCGCGTCCTCGTCGGGCAGGTCCTCGCGGTTCATGAAGAGGAACTCGGTCCGCAGCAGGCCGATGCCCTGCGCGCCGGCCTCGGCGATGAGCGGCAATTCGGCCGGAATCTCGAGATTGGCCTGGAGCTCGACCGCCTGGCCGTCCAGCGTCTCGGCCGGCAGGGTCTTCAGCTTGCCAAGGCGCACGCGCTCCTTCGCCTGGGCGGCGAGGCCAGCCTTGGCGCGGGTGAGGGTGGCGGCATCCGGGTGCAGCGCCACGATGCCGGCGCCGCCATCCAGCATCGCCATGTCGCCGCGCCGGGCGGCGGCGGTCAGGCCGTGGCAGCCGAGCACGGCGGGAATGCCCAGTGCGCGCAGCATGATGGCGGTATGCCCATCGGCCCCGCCCTCCTCCGTCGCGACGGCGGCGATCTTGCCGGGCTCCAGCAGGGCGGCATCGGCCGGCGTGAGTTCATCGGCGACGACGATGGCGCCCGCCGGCACGCCCTTCATGCTGCGGAAGGGCGTGGCCGTCAGGTTGCGCGTGAGCCGGCGGGCGATCTCGCGCACCTCGCCGGCGCGGCGGTTCAGCCCGGCCTTGTCGTCGCCCTTGGCGGCGAGGATGGCCTGGCCGATGGCCTCCGCCTCGTCCTGCACGGCGGTCTCGGCGGAGAGCAGCTCCTCGCCGATGCGCTTGCGGGCACCGCGCAGCAGCCGGGAATTGCCGAGCATGAGGATATAGGCGTCGAGCAGCGGCTCGAGTTCCTCCTGCGCTTCCTCCGGCAGGACGGTGAGGCGGGTCTTGAGCTTGGAGACCTGCTTGCGCGACAGGGCGGCCGCGTCATGCAGCTTGGTGCGCTCGAGCTCCACCGCATCGGCGGCGATGGCGCGCCGCGGCGCCTCGGCCGGCGCTTCGGTCGTGTCGTAGATGGTGCCGATGACGATGCCGGGCGAGACCGGGATGCCCGAAAGGCGCTGCTCGGCCGGCTTGGCCGCGCGGCGGCCGGCCTTGCCCTCGGCGCGGGCGTCGGGCCGGGCCTCGGCTTCGGTCTTGCCCGAATCAGTCTTCATGGAAGCCGGCTTCGATCAGCCCGGCCACAGCGTCCAGCGCCTCGCGCGCGTCCCAGCCCTCGGCGTCCAGCGTCACTTCGCTGCCCTGGCCGGCGCCCAGCATCATCAGCCCCATGATGGAGCAGGCGGGCACGCTCTGCCCGGCGCGGCTGACATTGAGGCAGGAGGAATAGCGCTCGGCCACGGCGACGAGCTTGGCGGCGGCGCGGGCATGCAGGCCGCGGCTGTTGATGATCTTGAGCGTCCGGCGCAGCACCATGCCGCCGCCGCCCTCGCAGCCACAATCGAGCGGCGGTGCCGGGCTCTCGGCAGCGGAGGCCAGGTGCGGCGTGCCGCCCTCTTCCGTGGGCCACTCGTTCATTCGGCGCTTCCATTCCCATTCTTGGCCGGTATCTGGGGCGCGGCCTGGCCATTTGCGAGATCACTCGCGGCAGTGATGTATTTCCGACCCGCCTTGGCGGCGTGCTCCACCGCCTCGGCCAGCGGCTCGCTGCCGCGGATCTTCGCGAGCTTGACGAGCAGCGGCAGGTTCACCCCCGCGATCACCTCGATCGTCTTGTGGTCGGCCAGCGAGAAGGCGAGGTTGGAAGGGGTGCCGCCCGCGATGTCGGTCAGCACCACCACGCCATCGCCCTGGTCCACATCGGCGATGCGCGCGCGAATGTCGGCGCGGCGGCCCTCCATGTCGTCCTCGGGTCCGATGCAGACGGTGGCGACGGCCGGCTGGGGCCCCACCACATGCTCCATGGCGTGGCGCAATTCGAGCGCGAGCCGCCCATGAGTGACGAGCACAAGACCAATCATGTTTCTGTATTCACGGAGATGGGCATGGAGGGGGAAGGGGGGGCTGTGCTGGAAGGCGGGGTTGATAACATCATATCGGGCGCCTGACCCAGTTCCCGATGCGCGACATCCACACGCCAGCCCTGCTGCCGGAGATGGGCTGCCAGTTTTTCGACCACGAAGACGGAGCGATGCCGCCCGCCGGTGCAGCCGATGGCGATGGTGAGGTATTTCTTGCCCTCAGCGACATAACGCGGAAGCAGCGGCTCGATGAAGCCGACGAGGCGCGTCCAGAAGCCTCCGAAGTCAGGGTCGGCCGCGACATATTCGGCGACCGCCGCATCCCGCCCCGTCATGGGCCGCAGCAGCGCGTCGTAATGCGGATTGGCCAGGAAGCGCATGTCGAAGACCAAATCCGCCTCGCGCGGCAGGCCCTTTGGGAAGCCGAAGGATTTCAGGTTGATGTTCAGCCCGGGCGCGCCCTCGGGCCTGAAGCGCGCCTCGATCAGGCGGCGCAAGTCGGGCAACGGCAGGGTCGAGGTGTCGAGGATGAGGTCCGCCGCCTCGCGCAGGGGGGCGAGCAGCGCCGCCTCCCGCGTGATGCCGTCCTGAACGCGGCTGCCGAGCGGCCCGCCGGGTGCCAGCGGGTGGCGCCGCCGCGTCTCGGTGTAGCGGCGCAGCAGCACCTCCTCCTCGGCGGTCGCGTAGACGAGGCTTGCCACGATGCCCGGCCGCTGGCGGAGGCGCGCGATGGCGGCCAGCGCCTTGGCCGGATCGAAGCCGCGGGTGCGGGTGTCGATGCCCGCGGCGATCGGTCCGGTGCCCTCGTGCACCAGCGCGTCGAGGATGGCGAGCGGCGGGTTGTCCACCGTCTCGAACCCCAGATCCTCCAGCACGCGCAGGATGGAGGCCTTGCCCGCGCCGGACAGGCCGGTGACGAGCACGAAGGGGCGGATCTCGTCGTTCATGCGGTAAAGGCGCCCGCCGTCATGCCCGTGCGCCCGGCCAGCACGCCCAGCGCGTTGCGCAGGAGGTCGGGGGCGGAGGGGGAAGCCCCATGCAGGCGGATCGCGGGCAGGGTGACGTCCAGCGCCGACCAGGCCTCGGGCTCCGGCAGTCTCGGAATCGCGGCGCGCGGGGCGAGGTGAGCCACCAGCCGGAGGGGCGCCGCCTGCCAGGGCAGGCGCTCCAGCAGGCCGAGGCCGAACACCTCCATCCGCCCGGCGAGCACCGCGGGCGGGGAAGCGCGCAACAGGCCTTGATCAGCCTCCAGCATCACTTGGTCATCCGCTACCAGGATCCAGCCTTGCCCGATGAGACGCAGCAGCAGGTCCGATTTGCCGCCCCCGGGCGGGGCCAGAAGGAGGACAGCCTCGCCTGCCAGGGCCGCGCAGCTACCGTGCAGGAACATTCCCGGCGTCCAAAAGGTTCCACCGGGCCAGTTTATGGCAGGATTGGGGCTTGTGCGGAAGGGCGTCCTGGGGGCACCTCGCGCCATGATCCAAGCCCCTGATTCCGCCCAGATCGCAGCAGCCGCCGGGCGCATCGCGGGCGATATTCGTCGCACGCCCCTGCTGGACCTGCCCGGATGGGGCTGCCTGAAGCTCGAAATGCTGCAGGTGGCTGGCAGCTTCAAGCCGCGCGGCGCCTTCAACCGCATGCGGGCCCTGGGCGTGCCGCCGGCCGGCGTCATCGCGGCCTCGGGCGGCAATCACGGCGCGGCGGTGGCGGCCGCCGCGGCCAGTCTTGGCGTGGCGGCCGAGATCTTCGTCCCGGAGATCGCGGCCGAAGCGAAGCGCGCGCGCATCCGCGGCTTCGGCGCCCGGCTCGTGGTGGGCGGCGCGACCTATGACGAGGCCCGGCTGGCGAGCGAGGCGCGCGCCGCCGAGACCGGCGCCCTCATGGTCCATGCCTATGACCAGCCGGAGGTTCTGGCCGGGCAGGGTACGGTCGCGCTGGAATGGCAGGAGCAGGCGCCCGACCTCACCCATCTGCTGATCGCGGTGGGTGGGGGCGGATTGCTGGGCGGCATCGCCGCCTGGCATGCGGCCAGCGGCGTGACCCTGATCGCCGTCGAGCCCGAGGGCTGCCCAGGGCTGCACGCGGCGCTGGCCGCCGGCCGGCCCGTGCCCGCCCCGGTGGGCGGGCTGGCGGCGGACAGCCTGGGCGCGCGGCAGGTGGGCGGCCTGATGTTCCCGATCGTGGCCGGGCTTCAAGCCCAGGGCCGGCTCGCCTCCGTGCTGGTCGCGGATGAGGCGATCCACGCCGCGCAGGGCGCGCTGTGGGACCAGGCCCGGCTGGTCGCCGAGCCGGGCGGGGCTGCGGCACTGGCCGCGCTCCTCAGCGGTGCCTGGACGCCGCCGCCCGGCGCGCGGGTCGGAGTGCTGGTCTGCGGCGCGAACACCGACCCGGGCGCGGTCGCTTAGGCCTAACGGATCAGGATCGGCGTCAGCCCATGCCGTGCCGCGGCGCGCGCCAGCGTGCCATCGGCCCGCGCGGCGCCGACGAAGCTGTTGACCTCGGCCAGCCAGGGCGCGTCATGCAGCGGCAACGCCCAGGCATAGAGCGTCTCGCCGAAGCGATCGGGCGGGTCGATCACGCGGGCCCAGTCATGCATGAGCAGCATCCGGCGCGTGTAGGGAAAGTCGCTCATGAAGACATCGGCGCGGCCCGCCTGGATCTCCGCCTCGCGCGTGCGCGGCGGCGCCACCACCAGCAGCTCCGCCCGCCGCAGCGTGCGGCTCATCAGCGGTTCCATGATCGTGCCGGCCGCGACGGCAACGACCGTTCCGGGCGTGTCGATGTCGGCCCAGTTGCGGATGCGCGTGTTGTTCCGCGTGGTCACCGCGTAGATCGGGCTGGCGAGGTAGGGGCGGCTGAAGGCCACGCGCTGGGCCCGGGCCGGCGTGATGCCCACCCCCATCATGGCGATGTCGCAATCGCCCGCCTCCACCCGGTCCATGAAGACGGCAAAATTCGTCTCGACGAAGGTGAGGCGGACCGAGAGCCGCGCCGCCAGCGCCCGGGCGAGGTCGATGTCGATCCCCTCCAATTCGCTGTTGCGGGGGTTGCGGAATGAGATCGCGAAATAGTCTGGCCAGATGCAAACTTTCATTTCGCCCCGGGCGCGGATCAACTCGAGCCGGGAGGTGTTTGCGGGGGCCTGACCGGCCGCCGGGGCGGCAGGCGCGCCCGCGGGCTGAGACGGCGGCTGCGTGGAGGTTTGTATCCCCGGCTGGGACCATGCCTCGCAAAGCGGGAAAAATCCTGCAATGATAGCAGGGATCATGCGCCTGAAAGCACTCCGCAACAGCATTCGCCTCTCCTTTGGCTCTTCGGGCGCCTCCGCGAGCGGCTCCCCGGGTGGGGATGCGGCAGACGCGTCCGGCGTTGTGCCGCGGCCGAGCCGACTTTACGCCCTGGTTGCCGGCCTCGTCATCCTATGCCTCATGACGGTCTATGGGATCGTCATGTATCGCGGCCAGCAGGACGCCGTTCAGGACGCCGAGCGGCTGACCCAATCTGTCGCCGAAGCCCTTGCCGATCAATTGACGCGGGCGATGCAGACGGTGGACATCGTCATGCTCGACCAGGCGGAACGTGGCGTGCAAGGGGTGGATGCGATCCCCGGGCAGCGCTCCAGCCTGCTGCGCGACGTGTCGCAACTGCGCGCCTTGCTGCTGACCGATGCGAGCGGGCTGATCACCCATTCCACCGTCGAGGGGCTGGTGGGGCAGAACCTGGGCGATCGCGACTGGTTCCGTGTGCTGCGGCTGAGCGGCCAGCAGGTCCGCCTCGGCCCGCCGGAAGCCGGGCGCTTCCTGGCCGCCCCCGGCGCCAGGCCGATCAGCGAGACCGGCCTTTGGTCCATCCCACTGGCGCGTGCCATCCGCAATCCGCGCGGTGAGTTCGAAGGGACCGTCGTCGCCCTCATCAACCCCGAGTATCTCAGCAGCATCGCGCGGCAATACGCCGACGGCTTCGGCGTCACGGTGCGGCTGCATTCCTTCAATGGGGCGCTGCTCGCGCGCTCCGACGGCAGCCGGGTGGGCATCGGGCAGATCCACCCGGGCGCCTGGCCCTTCCGCAGCTTCCTGCCAAGGCTGGAGCGCGGCAGCTTCGTCGGCATCGACCAGGATGGGCAGAATGTGATGGCGAGCTTCGCCGTCACGCGGCAAGGCCTGTTCATCGTCGAAGTGGTGCGCGCGCGCACCGATGCCTTGGCGGCCAACCGCGCCCTCGGGCTTCTGCTCGGCCTCGGGGTCGCGGGGGCTGGCGCCTTCATCCTCATGGCGCTCGGCCTGATGGTGCGCCAGGCGCATCGGCTGCGCGCCCAGGGCGAGCAACTGGCCGAGAGCGAGGCCGCGGCGCGCGCCGGCTCCCGCGCCAAGGAGGATTTCCTGGCCTCCATGAGCCATGAGATCCGCACGCCGATGAACGGCGTGATCGGCATGACCGGCCTGCTGCTGGACACCCGCCTCGACGACCTGCAGCGCCGCTATGCGGACACCATCCAGAACTCGGCCGAGCATCTGCTGATGGTGCTGAACGACATCCTGGATTTCTCCAAGCTGGAGGCCGGCGCGGTCGAGCTGGAGCGGGTGCCCTTCGAGCTGGAGAAGGAACTCGCCACCATCGTCGAGCTTTTCGCGCCGAAGGCGGCCAGCAAGGGCGTCGAGCTCGTGGTGGCGCTGCCGGGCGACATGCCGCGCATCATGGTGGGCGACCCCGGCCGGGTGCGGCAGGTGCTGTTCAACCTGGTCGGCAATGCCGTGAAGTTCACCGACAAGGGTTGGATTCAGCTGGATGTGACGCTGGAGCCGCTGGGCCAGCGGCGCGGCTGGCTGATGCAATGCGCCGTGCTCGACACCGGCGTTGGACTCGACCCCGCCCAGGTGCCCCATCTCTTCGAGCGCTTCACCCAGGCCGATGCCTCGATCCGCCGCAAATACGGAGGCACCGGCCTTGGCCTCGCCATCTGCCGGCGCCTTGCCGAGGAAATGGGCGGCGGCATCGAGGCGGGCCCGCGCGACCCCACCAAGCCGCGTGGCGCGGGCAGCCGCTTCACCTTCTCGGCCAAGCTGGGCCAGCCCGCCGGCCCGCTGGAGGCGACGCCCGCCACGGCCCTGGCCGGGCTGCGGGTGATGGTGGTGGACGACCTCGAGCTGAACCGCGACATCCTGGCCCGCCAGCTCACCAGCATGGGCGCCGAGCCGATGCTGGCGCGCGACGGGGCTGAGGCGCTGGCCCTGCTGCGCGATGCCGCCGCCAGGGACCGGCCGGTGCGCGCCGTGGTCCTCGACGGGCAGCTGGAGCATGCGCGCGGCCTGGATGTTGCGCGGCAGATCCGCGCCATCCCGGGCCTGCCCCGCCCGGCCATCCTGCTCTGTTCCTCCGGCGCCTCGCTTGGGCGGGACCAGCCGGAGGAGGGCCTGGTCGAGGGCATGCTGCTCAAGCCCGCCTTGCCGGCCCGGCTGCGCGACAGCCTGCTGGCGGCGCTGGCGCCGCGCCGGGCGGACGACGCACCGGCCCCCGAGGCTGCCGCGCCGGCCATGGAGGACACACCGCTGCAGCGCGTGCTTCTGGTGGAGGACAACGCCACCAACCAGCTCGTCATGAAGACCATCCTCGGCAAGGCGCACTGCCATGTGGATGTGGCGGGCGATGGCGGCGAGGCGGTGCGGATGGCCGCCGCCGCGGGCTATGACGTGATCCTGATGGACCTCCAGATGCCGGTGATGGACGGCCTCGAGGCCACGCGCCAGATCCGCGCGACGCCGGGCCCCAACCGCCGGACCCGCATCATCGGGCTGACGGCAGCCGTGGGCCCGGTGTTCGAGGCGCAATGCCGCGCCGCGGGCATGGATGAGTATCTGGGCAAGCCGGTGCAGCGCTCCGCCCTGCTGGACCGCCTCAAGCAGAAGGTGGGGTAGGCCTCACGCCTCCCAGACCCGCTCCGGCGGGGTCCAGAGCGCGGGGTCGCGCATGGCCTTGGCCAGGTTGCTGGCGATGGCGGTGATCATCGCCTGGCCCTTCTCGGCCGTGGCGGCACGCGGGTCGCCCTTGACGCCGGTGCGCGGCGCGCGCTCGGCGAAGCTGTAGAAGCGCGAGAAACCGGCCGGTGCCTGCACGCCGGCATTGCCGCCGGCGGCCTCCTCGATCTTGTCCTGCCGCACCTGGGAGGGATCAAGGGCCAGCCAGAGCGCCGTCTCGCCCTCGCAGGCATGCATGATGCCGGGCTGGGTGGTGAGGGCCTTGGCAATCTCGGCCGGTGCGACATTCGGCCAGGTGGTGGTGACGACGGGCATGCCGAATTCATGCGCCAGCTCACGCACCGAGACGTTCAGCGGATCGATGTTGCCGCCATGGCCGTTCACGATGAGAAGGCGGGTAAAGCCCTGCGCCTGGAGGCTGCGCACCACGCAGCGCAGCACCGCGTGCAGGGTCGCGTGGTCGAGCGTGATGGTGCCGCCGAAGGGGAGGTGATGCTCGGAAAGCCCTGTCCAGAGCGGGGGCAGCACGATGGCCGGGATGTCGGTCGCGAGCTTGGCCGCCTCCACGGACAGCGCATGGGCAATGAAGCTGTCGGTCCAGACCGGCAGATGCGGTCCGTGCTGCTCCAGGCTGCCGATCGGCAGCACGGGCAGCGCGCCGCGCCCGGCCAGGGCCTTGAGTTCGGGGCCGGTCAGTCTTTCCCAGCGTACGTCCATCGGAATCTCCTTCATTTCACCGAGCCTCACCCCCTTGTCCAATGCGCGCAAGCCGGCAGATGGAGAGCATGCTCGAGGTCGTCTGGTTCAAGCGGGATCTGCGCGTCGCCGACCACGCGGCTCTGGCGGCCGTGCGCGGGCCGGTCCTGCCGCTCTACATCATCGAGCCAGAGTATTGGCGCGGCGCCGATGCCTCGCCCCGGCAATGGCGCTTCCTGCGCGGGGCGCTCACGGATTTGCGGGCGCAGCTGGCGGCCATCGGGCTGCCGCTGGTGGTGCGCAAGGGCGATGCGGTGACGCTACTGGCCCGGCTGCATGCCGAGCGCGGCATCCGCGCGCTGCACAGCCATGAGGAGACCGGCAACCTCTGGACCTACGCCCGCGACCGCGCCGTGGCGCGCTTTTGCCGCGAGGCGGGCATTGCCTGGCACGAGGCGCCACAATTCGGCGTCGTGCGGCGATTGGCCTCGCGCGATGGATGGGCGCGGCGTTGGGCGGGCCTCATGGGGGCGCCCCGGCTGGCCGCGCCGCAGGGGCTGCGCGCGCCCGAGGTGATCGAGGGTGCTCTCCCGGCGGAACCGCTGGACTGGGCCGCGGCGGACGGGCTGGTCGAGGCCCAGCCGCCTGGGCGGGCCGAGGGGCTGGCCCTGTTGGATAGCTTCCTCGCCGGGCGGGGCGCCGATTACCGGCGCGGCATGTCATCGCCGCTCAGCGCCGCTGGGGCCTGCTCCCGGCTATCCCCGCATCTGGCGGTGGGCAGCGTCTCGATGCGGGAGGTGGTGCAGCGGGTTCAGGGGGCCGCGCGGGAGATCGCGGCCTTGCCCCCTGGCCTCAGGCCCATCCCGCTTGGCGCCGTGCAATCGCTGTCCTCCCGGCTGCACTGGCACTGCCATTTCATCCAGAAGCTGGAGAGCGAGCCGGAACTCGAGCGCCAAGCGGCGCATCCGGCCGGCGAGGCGGCGCGCCGGCCCACCTCGCCGGATGACCCCAAGCTGCTGGCCTGGGGCGAGGGGCGCACGGGCTACCCCTTTCTTGATGCCTGCATGCGTTCGCTCATCGCCACGGGTTGGATCAACTTTCGCATGCGGGCCATGCTGCAAAGCTTCGCGAGCCACCATCTGGGGCTCGACTGGGCGGCGAGCGGGGCGCGACTTGCCCGCCTCTTCGTGGATTACGAGCCGGGAATCCATTGGCCGCAGGTGCAGATGCAGTCAGGTGCGACGGGCATCAACACGCCGCGCCTCTACAACCCCGTGAAGCAGGGGCTGGACCAGGATCCGGAGGCGGTTTTCATCGCGCGGTGGGTGCCGGAACTGGCGCATCTGCCGGCGGGGCTGCGGCACATGCCCTGGCGGCTGGATGCGCCGCCGCCCGGCTATCCGGCGCCCGTGGTGGAACAGGCGGCCGCGCTCCGTGCGGCGCGGGAGCGGATCTCCGCGATCCGTGCCGCGTCCGGCTTCGAGGCGGAGGCACGGCGCGTCTTCCAGAAGCATGGCAGCCGACAGCGACGGTTCGCGCAGGATGACCCGATGGCTGAGCGGGCGCGTGCGGCAGCGCGAGAAGCGAAGGCGCGGCGGCAGATGTCGCTGGGATTCTAGGGGCTAGACATGAAAACGGGGGGCCAGGCTCCCCGTCATCATCCGTCGAAGCAGCTGGGCCTCAGCCCTGGCGCGCCTTGAAGCGGGGGTTCTTCTTGTTGAGGACGTAGAGGCGGCCGCGGCGGCGCACCACGACGCAGTTCTTGTCCCGCAACTTGGCGGATTTGAGGCTGTTGCGGATCTTCATGGCGCGGACTCACAAAACGCGAAAATGGTTGCGGGGAAAAGCGATGCCGAACCCCGGGGAGGGAGCGAAATAGGCGGGCACGGCCGGGGAGTCAACCTCAGCGCGGCGGCGGGAGAGGCGGCAGGCCCTGGGCCGCGCGGCGGGCATTGATCTCCGCACGCTCCTCGGCCGTCAGGGCCGGGTAGCCGCGCGGATAGGTGAGGGCCTCCGCCGGCCCGGGCGGGCGTGGCGGGCCGACGCGGCCGCAGGCGCCGAGCGCCAGCACGGTCAGCAGGGCGAGGCTGAGCGCCCTCACGCCAGGCGCCCCTGCCATTCGGCCACCATGGCGCGCACATTTTCGGGCGCCGTGCCGCCATGCGAGCGGCGGGAGGCGACGGAAGCGGCCGGGCTGAGCACGCCGAAGACGGCGTCGGTGATGCGGGGCTCCACCTCGCGCATCTCGGCGATGGTGAGGCCCGAGAGGTCCACGCCCATGCTCTCCGCCTTGGCGACGAGCTTGCCGGTGACGTGATGCGCGTCCCGGAAGGGGAGCTTCAATTCGCGCACCAGCCAATCGGCGAGATCCGTCGCGGTCGAGAAGCCATCGCCGGCGGCCGCGGCCATGCGGGCGATGTTGGGCTGCATGTCCCGTACCATGGCGGCGGTGGCGGCGAGGCAGAGGGTCAGGTTCTCGGCCGAGTCGAAGACGCCTTCCTTGTCCTCCTGGAGGTCCTTCGCATAGGTCAGGGCCAGGCCCTTCACCACGGTCAGCAGGCCGACGAGGTTGCCCGTCATGCGGCCGGTCTTGCCGCGCACCAGCTCGGCCGCGTCCGGGTTGCGCTTCTGCGGCATGATAGAGCTGCCGGTGGTCAGCCCGTCGGAGAGCTTCACGAAGCCGAAGGAGGGGTTGGTCCAGATCACGATCTCCTCCGCGAGGCGCGAGAGGTGCGTGGCGCAGATGGCGCAGGCGGCGAGGAACTCCATGGCGAAGTCGCGGCTGCCCACGGCGTCCAGGCTGTTGCGCGTCGGCCGGTCAAAGCCGAGGGCGGCGGCGGTGGCCTGGCGATCAATGGGGAAGCCGGTGCCGCACATGGCGGCGGAGCCCAGCGGGCATTCGTTCAGCCGCGCGCGGGCATCGAGCATGCGGCCACGGTCGCGCCAGATCATCTCGGCATAGGCCAGCATGTGGTGGCCGAAGGTGGTGGGCTGCGCGGGCTGGAGGTGGGTGTAGCCCGGCATGATGGTGCCGGCATGCTCCTCGGCGCGGGCGACGAAGGCGCGGACGAGGTCCAGCATCTGGGCGGCGAGGCCGTCCATGGCGTCGCGCGTCCAGAGGCGGAAGTCGGTTGCCACCTGGTCGTTGCGGCTGCGCGCCGTGTGCAGGCGCTTGCCGGCCTCGCCGATGCGCTCGGTCAGGCGGGCCTCGATGTTCATGTGGACGTCTTCGAGGGTTTCCGACCACTCGAACTTGCCCGCTTCGATCTCGGCGGCGATTTCGCCGAGGCCCCGGCGGATGGCGGCCTCGTCATCCGGCGTGATGATCCCTACATGGGCCAGCATGGCGGCGTGGGCGAGGCTGCCGCGAATGTCCTGGCGCCACATCTTGGCATCGAAGCCGATCGAGGCGTTGATGGCCTGCATGATCGCCCATGGGCCTTCGGCGAAGCGGCCGCCCCATTGCTGATTGGTGTTGGTTTCGTTCGGGATGGACACGAGGATATGGCTTCCGTTTTGACGTCACGCCGCGCTCTGGCTGGCATGGTCCTAGCGCCCGCATTGCTCGGCACGCAAGCCGCGCGGGCGGCGGCGGGGATCGAGCGCCTGCGCGAGGCGACGCGGCCCGTGCCCGCCATGACCTTCCAGGACGTGGAAGGCGTCGAAAAGACGCTCGGCGATTTTCCGGGGCAGGGGCTCGTCATCAACTTCTGGGCCACTTGGTGCCCGCCCTGCGTGGCCGAAATGCCGGCGCTGGAGCGCCTGGCGCGGACACTCTCGGCCGAGCGGATTGCGGTGCTGCCGCTCTCCTCCGACCGGGGCGGGCGGGCGGTGGTGGAGGCCTTCTACCAGCGCATCGGTCTCACCGGGCTCGGCATCTGGCTCGACCCGCGCGGGGCGGCGGCGCGGGCGCTCGGCGCACGTGGCTTGCCGACGACGGTGATCGTGGACCGCCAGGGGCAGGAGCGGGCGCGGCTGGAGGGTGATGCGGCCTGGGACACGGCGCCCTTCGTGGCGGCGATCCGGCGGCTGGTGGGGCCGGTGCCGGCCGCGGCGGAGCCTTTGTTGCGAACCTGATGGACGGGCGCGCGCGCCGGGCCTAGCCTTCCCACAGCCGGCAGAGACCGGCCAGGGAGGACAACATGCAAATCAACCGTCGCCATCTGGGTGGGGCCGCCATTCTCGCCGCCACGCTCGCCCCCGTTCTGGCCCAGGCTCAGGCCGCCGACGAACAGGCCGTCGCCCAGGCCGTCGCCGCACTGACGCGCGCCATGCTCGCCGCCGATCGCGCGGGGCTGGAGGCTGTCACGCATGAGGGGCTGAGCTATGGCCATTCGGCCGGGCGGATCGAGAACCGCGCGCAGTTCGTCGGCAATATCGTCGAGCGCAATAATCCGTTCGGCGAGATCAACATCACCAACCAGACCATCCAGGTGAATGGCGACGACGCCATCGTGCGCCATGTCTTCACCGGCCACACGACGGGTGGCGGGCGGATCACCCCGGTGAATATCGGCATTCTGCAGGTGTGGAAGAAGCAGGCCGGCGCCTGGAAGCTCTACGCCCGCCAAGCCTTCGTAAGGCCTGCCGCGTAGTTTCTGGTTCCGAGGGGCAAGCCCCTCGGCGGGTGGGTCCGGGAGGGCAGAGCCCTCCCGGGGTGCCTTACTCGGCGGCCTGAAGCGTAGCCGTCTCCGCATAGGCTTCCAGCGGCGCGCAAGTGCAGACCAGGTTGCGGTCGCCATGGACATTGTCCACGCGCTTCACCGGCGGCCAGTACTTGTTCATCCGCACATAGGGCAGCGGGAAGGCGGCCTGTTCGCGGCTGTAGGGGTGCGCCCAGTCGCTCGCGAGCACTTCCGCCATGGTGTGCGGCGCGTTCTTCAGCGGGTTGTCCGCGCGGTCCATCCGGCCTTGTTCGACGGCGCGGATTTCGGCGCGGATGCTGATCATCGCGTCGCAGAAGCGGTCGAGCTCGGATTTCGTCTCGCTCTCGGTCGGCTCCACCATGAGCGTGCCGGTGACCGGCCAGGACATGGTGGGGGCGTGGAAGCCGTAATCCTGCAGGCGCTTGGCGATATCCTCGACGAGGACGCCGCCATTCTGCTGGAAGCCCCGGCAATCCAGGATGCATTCATGCGCCACCATGCCCTGCCCACCGCGGTAGAGGATGGGGAAGTGGTCGGCCAGCCGCTTGGCCATGTAGTTGGCGTTGAGGATCGCCACCTGCGTCGCGCGCGTCAGTCCTTCGCCGCCCATCATGCGGATATAGGCGTAGCTGATGGGCAGGATGGCGGCGGAGCCGAAGGGCGCGGCCGAGACCGGGCCGAAGCCCGTCGCCGGGCCGGCTTCCGCCACCAGCGGATGGTTCGGCAAATGCGGGGCGAGGTGAGCCGCGACACCGATCGGCCCCACGCCCGGCCCACCGCCGCCATGTGGGATGCAGAAGGTCTTGTGCAGGTTCAGGTGGCAGACATCGGCGCCGATCGAGGCGGGCGAAGTGAGCCCCACCTGCGCGTTCATGTTGGCGCCATCCATGTAGACCTGCCCGCCCTCGGCATGGATGATCGCGCAGATCTCGCGGATCGCCTCCTCGAAGACGCCATGGGTGGAGGGGTAGGTGACCATGAGCGCGGAGAGGTTCGCCCCATGCAGCTTCGCCTTGGCCCGCAGGTCCTCCACATCCACATTGCCGTCCCGGTCGCAGCCGGTGACGACGACCTTCATGCCCGCCATCACGGCCGAGGCCGGGTTGGTGCCATGCGCGCTGCTGGGGATGAGGCAGATGTTGCGATGCCCCTCGCCGCGCGCCTGGTGGAAGGCGCGGATGGCGAGAAGGCCGGCATACTCGCCCTGCGAACCCGCATTGGGCTGGAGCGAGACGGCGGCGAAGCCGGTGACACCGCAGAGCCACGCCTCGAGCTGGCGGATCATCGCGATATAGCCCTCAGCCTGGCTGGTGGGCGCGAAGGGGTGGATGTCGGCGAAGCCGGGGAAGGTGACGGGGATCATCTCCGCCGTCGCGTTCAGCTTCATGGTGCAGGAGCCGAGCGGGATCATGGAGCGGTTCAGCGCCACATCCTTGTCCTCCAGCCGCTTCATGTAGCGCAGCATGGAGTGCTCGGCGTGGTGGGAGTTGAACACCTCAGCCTTGAGGAAGGCGGTGGTGCGCGCCAGCGTGGCGGGCAGGCCGCCCTTGGGCGTAACAGCGGCGAGGTCGCCCTGGCCCAGGATGCCGGCCAGCGTGGCGAGTTCCGCGCGCGTCACCGTCTCGTCCAGCGCGATGGCGATGGCGTCGGTGCCCACGCGGCGCAGGTTGAAGCCGGCGTCGAGAGCAGCGGCCATCACGGCATCCGTCTCGGCGCCGGTCTCCAGGCAGATCGTGTCGAAGAAGGCGCTGTCGCGCAGCGGGAAGCGCGAGGCACCGGCCAGCACGCGGGCTTGCAGCGCCACGCGGCGGGCGATGCGCTTGAGGCCTTCGGGGCCATGCCAGACGGCATACATGGATGCCATGACCGCCAGCAGCACCTGCGCGGTGCAGATATTGGAGGTGGCCTTCTCGCGCCGGATATGCTGCTCGCGCGTTTGCAGCGCGAGGCGCATGGCGGGCGCACCCGCGGCGTCAATGGAGACGCCGACGAGGCGGCCGGGCATGCTGCGCTTCAGCGCATCGCGCACCGCCATGTAGCCGGCATGCGGGCCGCCATAGCCGAGCGGCACGCCGAAGCGCTGCGAGGAACCGACGACGATGTCGGCGCCCATCTCGCCCGGCGGCGTCACCAGCGTGAGCGCCAGCAGATCGGCGGCCACGATGGTCAGCGCGCCAGCGGCGTGTGCGGCCTCGATCTCGGGCGTGATGTCGCGCAGCGCGCCCGTCGTGCCCGGATATTGCGTCAGCACCGCGAAGGGCTTCTCGGCGGCCACGGTGGCGGCCAGCGCCGCGGGCTCGGCCAGCACAACGCGGATGCCGACAGGCTCGGCGCGCACCTGCACGACGGCGATGGTCTGCGGGTGGCAATCGGCCGCCACGACCAGCGTGTCGCTCTTCCCCTTGTGGGTGGAGTGCGCGAGCGTCACGGCCTCGGCCGCCGCCGTGCCCTCATCGAGCAGCGAGGCGCCGGCGACGGGCAGGCCCGTCAGGTCGGTGATGAGCGTCTGGAAATTCACCAGCGCTTCCAGGCGGCCCTGGGCGATCTCGGCCTGATACGGCGTATAGGCCGTGTACCAGCCCGGATTTTCCAGGATGTTGCGCAGGATCACCGGCGGCGTATGCGTGCCGTGATACCCCATGCCGATGAGCGACCGCTTGCGGATGTTGCGCTCGCTTAGCGCACGCAATTCGGCAATCGCGGCGGCCTCGTTCACCGGGCTCGGCAGGGCCGAGAAATCCACGCCGCGGATGGCGGCGGGCACGGTGCGGGCCGTCATCTCCTCAAGGTCGGTGCAGCCGATGGTGGCGAGCATGGAGGCGATTTCGCCTGGCGTGGGCCCGATATGCCGGCGGATGAATTCGCCCTGGTCTTCCAGGGCCGTGAGTTCATGCAGGATGCTCATGCAAGGCTCTCCACGAAAGCGGCATAGGCGTTGGCGTCCATCAAATCGTCGGGCAGCGCGCCCTCGGGCGTGATCTTGAAGAACCAGCCGGCGCCGGTCGGTTCGCTGTTGATCAGTGCGGGCTCATCGACCAGGCCGCTGTTCACTTCCGTCACGCGGCCCGTGATGGGGGCATAGACGTCCGAGGCGGCCTTCACGCTCTCGACCACGGCGACGGATTCGCCCGCCGTCACGTCGCGGCCGGCCTCGGGCAGGTCCACGAAGACCACGTCGCCCAGCGCGTTCTGCGCGTGGTCGGTGATGCCGATCACGGCCACATCGCCTTCGAAGCGAATCCACTCGTGGTCCTTGGTGTATTTCATGTCGCTCATGGGTCTGGCCTCAGCGTGCGTAGCGGTGGGGTTGGAAGGGCATGGCGGCGACGCGCGCGGGAAGCGAGTTTCCGCGCACGATTAACGAGAGCGGGGTCCCGTCGCCGGCAAAGTCTCGATCCACGTAGCCCATTGCTACGGGACCGTTCACGGACGGCCCGAAGCCGCCCGACGTAATAACACCGGCAGTGCGCGCATCGGCTGTGCGGATTTCCGTATGTCCGCGCGCGGGCTGGCGCCCGTCGGGGCGGATGCCGACCCGCAGGCGCTTCACCCCGTTGTCGAGATGGTCGCGCACCACATCGGCGCCCCGGAAATTCCATTCCATGCGACGGCGCTTGCCCATGGACCAGACGAGATTGGCCTCGACCGGGCTAGTCGTCTCATCCAGGTCATTGCCATAGAGGCAGAGGCCCGCCTCCAGCCGCAGGCTGTCGCGCGCGCCAAGCCCGATCGGCATGACGCCCGGCATCGCCAGCAGCGCGCGGGCCAGCTTTTCGGCCTGGTCGGCGGCCACGGAAATCTCCAGCCCATCCTCGCCCGTATAGCCCGAGCGCGAGGCGATGACGGGAATGCCCGCGATCTCCATCTCCATGATGCCCATAAAGCTCATCGGCGTCGGGATCAGGCTGGCGACGGCCGGGCCTTGCAGCGCCAGCAGGGCGCGGTCGGGCAAGGGGCGGAGCTTCACGCCGGAGGGCAGGACGCTCTCGATCAGCGGCAGGTCGATATGCTTGCGCGAGGCGTTGACCACCAGGAACAACCGGTTGCCCATATTGGCGAACATGAAGTCGTCCACGATGCCGCCGCCCTCGTTCAGCAGCAGGCCGTAGCGCTGGCGGCCGGGTTTCAGCGCCTGGACATCGGCGGGGGTGAGCTGTTCCAGCGCGGCGGCCGCGCCCTCTCCCACCAGCTCCGCCTGGCCCATATGGGAGACGTCGAACAGCCCGGCCTGCGCGCGGCAATGCAGGTGCTCGGCCATGATGCCGGCCGGGTATTGCACGGGCATGGAATAGCCCGCGAAGGGCACCATGCGGCCGCCCAATTCGCGGTGCAGCGCATCCAAAGGTGTTGTGAGAAGTGATTCGGACTCGGTCACGCATCCCCCTGCCGCCCAGCGGCAATTGAGTTTTGTGACCCCCCTCTGTCCGAGATACCTGAGAGATTCAGAGCCGGCCGGGGAAACCCTGCCACCTCCTTACTCCGTCGGTGCCGCCCCCCTTTCGGGAGGCGAGCTTTCCAGAGTGCCCACCCGCGCGCGGCCCTTTTGCCTGAGCGTTTCCGGGGGCCGGTTGCGCCTTCGGCGACCCAGGGACATCACTGGCCCCGGATTCTCTCCCGCGCGCGATGCACAGGCCGGAGCGTGATGCCTGGGGATCGTGTCGAGCGCAAGGCGTATCGAAAATCTGGAAGGCGGCTCGGAGCCGGTGCTGCCTGAAAACCAGGCGTCGGCCCGGAAAAACGCCTCCAACCCAGCGCTCAGGTGGTGGGCGCGTCCTGGCCGGCGCCGGTGGCGGCCTCGATCGTGGCGGCCACGCGCCGCGGCTCGATATGGTGCAGCATGTGGCCCGCCGCCTCCACCGCCTCCAGCTGGCTGTGCGGGATCTGCTGGTGCAGCCAGGCTGCCTGGCGGTCGAAATCTACCATCCGGTCGCCCGTCCCGGCCATGATGAAGACCGGCATGGCCAGCTCGCCATAGCGCGGCGCATGGCGGGGGGCGTCCGGGATCATCAGCGCCGTATCCGCCGCGCTGGCCTTGAGCTGCGAAGGGCGCAGCGCGAGGCCGACCGGGAACTCCGCCTCGAATCGCGCGGGCACCGGCGAAGGGGCGAAGAGGTTGCGGAACACCCGGTGCCGGATCAGCCAGCCGAGCGGGGGCGAGAGGGTGCAGCGCATCACATCGCCCAGCACCGGCACGGCGGCCATCGACATGGGCGGCACGTCGGCCCGCCGGGTGGTTGAGTGCCATGGCGATCGCCACCTGAGTCGCCCAGGAATGCCCCACGACCACCGCGCGGCCCACGCCGATCCGGGCCAGCGCCTTGTGGATCAGCTCGGCCTGCGCCTCGGCGCTCCAGAATCGGCCATGCGGGCGATCGCTATGGCCGAAGCCCGGGCGATCCAGGACGATGACGCGATGGCCGCCCTCCAGCAGGCGCATCCCGTCGGTGATGGCGAAATCCTCTGCCATCGCGCCATTGCCGTGCAACAGGACGACGACCGGACCCTCGCCCTGGTCCAGTTCATGCAGCCGCGCGCCATCCACCTCGATGAAGCGGCCGCGCGGCGGATTGCGCCGTTCGGAGGCGCGCGCCACGAGGTGATTCGCGAGCGCCGCGGCGCCCAGCAGCCGTGACGGCCCGGGCCGCGCCATCCGGCGGGCCGTGCGGCGCAGGGGTGCGAGGGTGCGGGGTGGGGTCTTGAGGCGATGCATGCGGGGCAAACGCCCTGACGCGGCGCGCGGTTGCCCGGCCGGGCGGGGCTGATTTGCGCGGACGCCGCGCCGGGCTAGCCTGCGGCCAAACCGGAGGAACCCGCCATGCTCGAACCACTCGCCGCGGCGCATCTGCCCGATGGGGTGCGCGCGCGCCACATCCCGCATGTGAACGGGTTGCGCATGCATGTGCTGGAGGCGGGCGAGGCGGGGCGGCCGCTGCTCCTGCTGCTGCACGGCTTCCCCGAGCTCGCCTATTCCTGGCGCAACATCATGCTTCCGCTGGCCGATGCCGGGTATCACGTCGTCGCCCCCGACCAGCGCGGCTATGGCCGCACCGAAGGGCCGATCCCCGTCTATGACGAGGACCTGACCCCATATCGCCCGCTGGGTTACGTGCGGGATGCGCTGGCCCTGGTGGCGGCGTTGGGCCACACCGAGGTCGCCTGCGTGATCGGCCATGATTTCGGCGCGCCGGTCGCGGGCAATGCTGCGCTGACGCGGCCGGACGTGTTCCGCTCGGTCGTGATGATGAGTGCCCCTTATGGCGGCCCCCGCGCCTGGCCGCTCGGTGAGCAGGCGGGGCCGGAGGGCCTGGCCGGGCTTGCCTCGCCCACGCTGCATGCGGCGCTGGCGAAGCTCGACCCCCCGCGCCGGCACTACCAGTGGTTCTATTCGACGCGCGAGGCCGATGCCGACATGCATCATGCGCCGCAGGGGCTGCACGCCTTCCTGCGCGCCTATTACCACCACAAGAGCGCCGACTGGGCCGCCAACAAGCCCTATCCGCTGGGTTCCTTCACCGCCGAGGCGCTGGCGGTCATGCCCACCTACTACATCATGCCCGCCGGCATCGGCATGGCTGAGACAGTGGCGGCCGAGATGCCCGACGCCGCCACCATCGCCGCCAATCGCTGGCTGCCGGAGTCCGCCATGGCGGTCTACGCCGAGGAGTATGGCCGCACCGGCTTTCAGGGCGGCCTGCAATCCTATCGCTGCACCACGAGCGGCCAGGCGGCGGCGGAGATGCGTCTGTTTGCCGGGCGCGGTATCGAGGTGCCGTCCTGCTTCATCGCGGGCGCCAGCGACTGGGGCATCCACCAGAAGCCGGGCGAATTCGAGCTGATGCAAGGGCAGGGGTGCCGCGACCTGCGGGGCCTGCACCTCATTCCCGGCGCCGGCCACTGGGTGCAGCAGGAGCAGGCGGCCGAGGTGGCGCGGCTGGTCCGGGAATTCCTGCGCGGCCTCGCCTGAGGGCCAGGGGCCTGATCCGCTGAGGCGGTCTCGCCGAAGCGGTGAATCAGCCCCCCGGCCAGGGGTCTGATCCGCTGAGGCGGTCTTGCCGAAGCGGTGAATCAGCCTCCGATCAAAGGTCAGCCGCGCAGCAGGGCCGTCGGGTAGAAGCGGCCGCCGTGTCGCCCGCCCTCCAGCCGGAACCCGCCAGGCAGGGCGATCTCCACCGGCTCGGGGGCCGCATCCGCCCAGGGGTCCCAGGCCTGGTGCAGGACGCGGCCCTGCATGCCATGGGGCCTGAGGCCCAGCACGTGCAGGATGGTGGGCGCCACATCGGTCAGGTCGGCCATGCCGCGCATGGTGATGCCGGGCGTGAAAGGCCCGCCCTCAAAGGCCAGCACGGTCGCGAGCTCGCGCCGATGCAGCCCGCCATGCATGCCGCCGCCCTCCGGCACGTCCGGCGCGTCGAAAGGCGCCTGACCGGGCAGGCCAGAATGGTCCGGCCCCTCATCCCCGGCGAAGAGCAGCACGAGGTCCGCCGCGCGCGAATGGTTCGCCTCCAGCAAGGCGAGCGGCGCGCTGCGGCCGGGCAACAGCGCCGGGTCATTGGCGAGCAGCGGCCCGGCCCAGGGCTGCCGGGCCAGCCAATCCGCGACCTGGGGCGCTAGGGCAGCGTCATTCAGCCAGATCCCTGGCGCGCCGGCCGGGGCCACGGTGATGGCGGTGCCGCCCGCCCCCGCCGGCAGCCCATCCCGCGCCATGAGCTCGGCCAGCGCGATCTTCCGGTCGCCGGTCACATGCCCGTGGTCGGAGAGCACGACCAGGCCGATCTCCTTCGCGTCGGGCTGGGCGTCGCGCCAGGCCTGGATGCGGGCGACGCAGGCATCGGCCTCCGCCAGCGCCGCCCCAGAGTGGCCGAGGCCGCGGTAGTGGAAGCTGATATCCGGCTCCGGGCACCAGAAGAGCGCGACATCGGGGCGGTGGCGGGGCAGGACATGCTCGGTCAGCACGCGCGCCGCGTGGCGGCTGCGGTCGAGGTTGGGGACGCTGGCTGCCGGCGTCGGGCCCAGATGTTCGGCCACGGCCCGCGCTTCCGCCGTGTCCGTATCGGCCGCGTTCCAGCGGAACTGGCCGAGGCGGCGCGCGGCCGGGCTCGCCACCAGTGTCTGCCCCGGCGTGCCGGCCGAGACCACGGCGAAGCTCAGGCCGGCGGCGGCCAGGTGCTCGCCGATGCCGGGCCTCAGCAAGGGCGATTCCGCGCCGGCCGAGAGGATGCGGTAATCCTCGGCATCCTTGGTGCGCAGCAGCCGGTCCGGCGCCAGCGCGCGATCGAAGAGGGTGTTGCCCACCATGCCATGCGCCGCCGGCCGGCAGCCGGTGACGAGCGACGGCGTGGCCACCCGCGTCTCGCTCGGGAAGACGCTGCGCGCATTCGCGAAGCGCGTGCCGCGCGCGATCAGCCGTGCCAGCGCCGGCATGGCGGCTGGCGAGACCATGTCGGGCCGCAGCCCGTCCAGGACGATGAGAATGAAACGCATGCCGCGGCCTCCGGGGGTGAGGATGGCCCTTCGTGACGCCTGCGTCACCCGCTTCTCGTCGCACAACTGGCGCGAATCTGTTGCGCATGTTGCAAACTGATGGTTAGCGATTGTCGAGGTTTGTGCATCTTTGCGGATGTCGTGCCCGGCAGAAGGGAAACAGGCAAGCTTGCAGCGAGAGATCGCATCCGTGATGGCGGCCTGCGGGATGCGCAACATCCGCTATGTCGCATTCCCGCCGGTCGTCTTCGAGACGCCCGCCCCTGCCAACACGTCCGAAGCCCTGCCCATCCTGGAAGCCGAAGCCCCGCCGCTGCCGGAGTTGGCGGGCGCCCCGGTGCCCGTTCTCGCGGAAGTGCTGCTGCCGGTGCCGGCAGAGCCCGCCGAAGCGCCCCTGGCGGCTGTGGCGGCGATCATCGCCGCGCCCGAAGGCGTGGCGCCGCCTGTCGCCGCGCTGGCCCCCGCGGCCGAGCCCATCGCCGTGCCCGCCATGGCGCCGCATGCGTCGCCGCGGCCCGGCATGCGCCGGCTTGCCGAACTCGCCGCCGAGGTGGCCGAGGCGCGGCGGCCCTCCCGCGTCGCGCCCACGCGGCCCCCCGCGCCCGCCGCCGAGGCGCTGGTCGGTGTGGTGACGCGGCCGAACTTTGCCCTGCTGCAGGACATCGCGGGTGAGCTTCGCCCGCGCCGGGTCCGCGCGCGCAGCGGGAAACGCGCATGAGCCTGATCGCCTTCGCCTCGCCCAAGGGCGGCGTCGGCAAGACCACGGTGGCAGCCCATGTGGCCGCGCTGCTGGCCCGGCGCGGCCACAAGGTCATCGCGCTCGACCTCGATCCGCAGAATGCGCTGCGCCTGCATCTGGGCGTCTCGCTGCGCGAGGAGCGCTGCTTCCTCAGCCGCCTGGGCACCCGCCCCGCCTGGCGCGAGGCGCTGGTCGAGACCGAAAGCGGCGTGCGCATCCTGCCCTATGGCCCGGCCGACCCGCTGCGCGCGCTTGAACTGTCCCAGCTCCTGACGAACGAACCGCAGCACCTGGCCGAGGCGGTGCGCGAGATGCTGGCCATGCCCGATGTCATCGTCGTGCTCGACACCCCGCCCGGTCCGAATGCGGCGCTGGCGGCCCTCATGCCCCGGCTGGACCTCATGGTTATCCTGCTGCTGGCCGATGCCGGCAGCGCGGCCATTATCCCGCAGGTGGCAAGCAACCGTGTGCTGGGCCGCGGCACGTTGGGGGCGCGGGCGGCGGACCGCGCCGTGCTGGTGCTGAACCAGGTGGATGAGCATGAGCCGCTCTCGGACGCGGTCTTCGACATGGCCCGCAACGCGATGGGCAGCCGCATGATCGGCGCCATCTGCCGTGACCCGGCCCTGGCCGAGGCACTGGCCGACAAGCGCATGCTGCTGGATGGCGAGCCCGGCGCCGGCGAGGATCTGGAATTGCTGGCCGACGCCATCGCGAAAGGCCTCAAGCTCGGGCGACCCGGCAGCGGGCCGTCCGGCGGCCAGGGCGGCGGATTTTCCGCCCTCAGCGAATGGGGCAGCCAGTGAGCGGCGCGCGCTTCTCCGAGTGCGTGCAGACCTTCCCGGGGGAGGCGCCGCGCAACAGCCGCCTGCTGCGCATGGGCGCGATCCTGCTCGGCTTGCTCGGCGCCTTCTTCTTCATCACGGTGCCGATGGAGGAGGAGGGGCAGGTCTGGCTGACGCTGGCCGGCATCGCCGCCTTCATGGTCCTGAACCGCAACAAGTCCCGGAAAGTGGGGCTGGTTCTGGTCGTGCTCTCGGTCATGGTCACCTCGCGCTATCTGTTCTGGCGCGCGACGGAGACGCTGGAATTCGAGACGGCGCTGCAATCCATCCTGGGCACGCTGCTCTTCGGCGCGGAATTGTTCGCGGGCGCCCTGATGACGCTCTCCTACATCCAGACGAGCTATCCGCTGGACCGCAAGCCCGTGCCCATGCCGCCCAATCCCGAGGATTGGCCGACGGTGGACATTTACGTCCCCAGCTACAATGAGAGCCTCGACCTCGTTCGCCCGACGGTGCTGGCCGCGATGAACATGGACTACCCGCGGGACAAGCTGAACGTCTGGATCCTGGATGACGGCCGCCGCCCGGAATTCCGGGCCTTCGCCGAGGAATGCGGCTGCGGCTACGTCATCCGCCCGGACAACAAGGGGGCCAAGGCCGGCAACCTGAACCACGCGATGCGCCACACGACCGGCGAATACATCGCGATCTTCGATTGCGACCACGCGCCGACGCGCGCCTTCCTCCAGCTCACGCTCGGTTGGCTGATCCGCGACAAGCGCATCGCCCTCGTGCAGACGCCGCACCATTTCTACTCGCCCGATCCCTTCGAGCGGAATCTGGTGCGCCAGCGCCTGGTGCCGAATGAGGGGCTGCTGTTCTACGGCGCCATCCAGCCGGGCTCGGACCTCTGGAACGCCGCCTTCTTTTGCGGCTCCTGCGCGGTCATCCGGCGCGAGGCGCTGGAGGAAGTGGGCGGCGTGCCGCATGTGACCGTGACCGAGGATTGCCACTGCGCGCTCAAGATGCAGCAGAAGGGCTGGCACACCGCCTATATCCGGATCCCGCTCGCCGCCGGCCTGGCCACCGAGCGGCTTGCCCTGCATATCGGCCAGCGGCTGCGCTGGGCGCGCGGCATGCTGCAGATCATGCGGACGGAGAACACACTCTTCGCGCCCGGGCTGCGATGGATGCAGCGCTTCTGCTACTTCATCGCGGGCTTCGGCTTCCTCTTTGCCCTGCCGCGCGTGATCTTCCTCACCTCGCCGCTCGCCTTTCTGTTTTTCGGCGAGAGCGTGATCGCGGCCAGCCCGGTCGCCATCATTGCCTATGCCGGCAGCCACATGTTCCATGCGGTGGCGACGCCGGCGCGGCTGAACGGCAAGCACCGACATTCCTTCTGGTCCGAGATCTATGAGGCCTCGCTCGCCGTGCCGCTCTTGCCGGTGACGGTGCTCACCTTGTGGGATCCGTCAAAAGGAAAATTCAACGTGACGGACAAGGGCGGCATCCTGGAGGCGGGCTATCTCGATTTCCGCGCCGTGCTGCCCAACCTCATCATGCTGGCCCTGCTCACCATCGGCTTCGCCATCGGCATCTGGGGCAGCTTCACCCATGACCTCGGCAGCCTGGAAGGCCGCGCCTACCTGCTCAACACCATCTGGGCGGGGCTCTGCCTGATCCCGCTCGCCGGCAGCGTGGCCGTGGGGCGGGAGCGTGAGCAATCCCGCGTCCGCGCCCGCGTCGAGGCCGACCTGCCGGGCGAACTCATCCTCCCCTCGGGCGAGCGGCTGCCAACGCACAGCGCCAACCTCTCCCTTTCCGGCGCGCGGCTCATCATCGACCGCGCGCTGGGCGTGGCCGAGGGGCAGGAGGTGAAGGTCGCCTTCGAGACGGGCGGCGAGACCATCGAACTGCGCGCCCGCGTGATCCGCTGGGACGGCAACGAGGTCTATCTCGAATTCATGATCGAAACCCTGGCCGACGAGGCCGGCGTGGTGCGCGCCTTCTTTGGCCGTCCCGATGCCTGGCTCTACTGGGACCACTGGCCCGAGGACAAACCGCTGCGCTCGCTCTGGACTGTCGTCCTCGCCTCGGCCGATGCCGTGTTCCGCAAATATCGCTTCGGCATCCTGCGCCCCTCCAAGTCGGTGGCGGCCCCGGCCAAGCCCCAGGCGCCGCGCGTCTCGGACGTGCTGGCGCCCCGGCGCGGCCCGCCCCCCGCGCCGCCGGCCAATAC
>JAIYCD010000220.1 GCA_027488195.1 Acetobacteraceae bacterium
CCTATTTCCACGATGGCAAGGACATCGGCGACCATGCCGTGCTGGCGGAGATTGCGGCCAGCATCGGCCTGGATGCCAAGAAATTCCTCGCCTCCGATGAGGGCGATGCAGAGGTCCGGGCCGAGGACGCCCATTTCCGCCGCATCGGCATCAATGGCGTGCCGAGCTTCGCGCTGGATGGCCAGGTGATGTTCTCCGGCGCCTATCCGGCCGAGCATATGGCGCAGATCTTCGGCCGGCGGGCGGCCTGATGGAGGCCGTCCTGGCCCGCGCGGCGGCGCTGGGCGAACGCCTGAAGGCGCGGGGCGAAACCATCGCCGTCTCGGAATCCTCCTCGGGCGGCTTGGTTTCGGCCGCACTCCTCGCCCTGCCCGGCGCCTCGGCCTATTTCATGGGTGGGGCCGTGACCTACACCACCACGGCGCGTGGCGTTCTAGTGGGGATCACGCCGGACCAGATGGTGGGGCTGCGCTCCTCCAGCGAGCCCTATGCGATGCTGCTGGCCCGCACCATGCGGGAGCGGATGGGCACGACATGGGGCCTGGCCGAGACGGGCGCGTCGGGCCCGACAGGCAACCGCTACGGCGATGCGGCGGGGCACACCTGCCTTGCCATTTCCGGCCCTGTGGAACTGGTCCGCACGCTGGAAACCGGCGGCGCCGAGCGCTGGCGCAACATGCTCGAATTCGCGCTCGCCACCCTCGGCCTGCTGGACGAGGCGCTCAGCGCGGCAGGGCCGCGCCCTTGAGCCAGGCGGCGCCGTCGGCATAAAGCCGCTCCACTTCCGGCCCCTTCAGCCCGGGCATGTCGCGCTTCACGGCATAGCCGATGCGGGTCTGGAGATAGGCCAGGTGCCGGTAGCCCTCGGGGAATTGCGCGAGCAGCGCGGCATCCAGCGAAAGGCGTGCGTCCGGCGCCACGGGGTCCATCCGGTCCTTCTCATAGATCGGCTGGCGCAGCAGCAGCTTCCAGGCGCCGTCGTGCTTCTCGACAAAATCGTAGAAGCGGCCGGTGCAGACCACGTCCACCAGCACGCCCTCCACCTCGGCCCGCTGGCTGATGGTCATCTTGGTCTGGCTGATGGCGCGATCGGCCGCGATCTCGCTGCTATGCCCGCCCAGGAAATGCAGGATGGAGACGCCGCGATTCCAGCCCTCGATGCTGGCCGCGATGAACTCGGCCGCCGTGCCCTGCTTCCAGGTGGCCATCATCCGGCCCTGCGGGTGCCAGCAGGTGGCGAAGCGGTCCCAGTCGCCGGCATCGCGCCAGACCGCCCAGTTCTCGATCAGGGCGCGGATCGCCAGGGCGTCGGTCATCAGGGCTTCGCCGCGATGATGCCGCCCGACATGCTGGCCGGGATGCGGTCCTTCCAGGCGCCGGAATCCACCGCCGTGATGAAGTCCAGCAAGGCGCGGTTGAAGGCGTCCGGGTCTTCCAGGTTCATCGTGTGGCCGCATTTCGGCATGACCAGCAGGGCCGAGGTGGTGATGGTGCGCTTGAGGTAGAGGGCGGGCTCCAGCGTCGGGTCGTCCTCATCGCCCGCGATGATGAAGGTGGGCAGCTTCAGCTTGCGGAAATGGGCCTCCAGCTCGAACAGCGAGGGGCGCTCGCGCTGCACACCCAGCATGGTCAGCGCCGAGCCCTCGGTGGAGTGTTCCGCCATCTGCGCCTCGAACTCGGCGAAGCCGCGCGGGTCCTTTTCCTCGAAGACGAGGCGCGTGGGGCCATGGGCGTAGATGGTGGCGAATCTCTCGATGCCGCCCGCGCGCAGCTTGGCGACGGAGCCGTCGATCTCGGCCTGGAACTGCGCGCGCTTATCGGGCGAGGCGCCATAGCCCACGCCCGCCGCCGTCAGGCTGCGCGCCAGATGCGGGTGGCGTAGGCCCAGATGCAGCGTGGCAAAGGCACCCATGGAAAGCCCCACCACATGCGCGGGTGCCAGGTTCAGCGCCTTGATGACGGCGGCGATGTCATCCGTTGCGCGGTTCTGGCTGTAGGCTTTGGGATTGGTCGGCACGCTGCTGGGCGGATAGCCGCGCGCGTGGAAGGCGATGCAGCGATAGCGGCGCGAGAAGAACCGGATCTGCGGTTCCCAGCTGCGCGCATCGCCCGCGAATTCATGGGCGAAGACGAGCGGCGTGCCCTCGCCGGCCTCGATGTAATGCAGGTCTACGCCATCCTCGGTGCGGATGCTGGGCATATGGGCAGGGCTCCTCTGTCGCGGGCCGCAGCTTGCTTCGCAAGGCGGGGCGCGGCAAGTCAGGCGCGCCCGCAGCCCAGGAGCTCCGCCATGCCCCGCCAGTCCCTCGCCTTCCGCGTGCCGATGCGCCATCCGGGCGATGTTTCCGCCATCGCGGCCCTCTTCGACGAAGGCGCGCTGGCGCCCGCAGAGGTGGTGGCGATTCTCGGCAAGACCGAGGGCAATGGCTGCGTGAACGACTTCACCCGCGCCTATGCCGTCAGCGCGCTCGCCGCCATGCTGGGCGCGCGGCTGGGGGCCACGCCCGAGGCCGTGATGGCGCGCGTGGCATTGGTGATGTCGGGGGGCACGGAGGGCGGGCTCTCCCCGCATTTCCTGGTGCTGGCGGTCCGCGAAGTGGCCGCCCCCGAAACCGGCGCTCTCGCCATCGGCGTCGGCTTCACGCCGGATTTCGCGCCGGAGGAGATCGGCCGCATGGCGCAGCTGCGCGCCACGGCTGCGGCGGTGCGCGATGCCATTGCCGATGGCGGCATCACGGAGGTGCATTACGTCCAGGTGAAATGCCCGCTCATCACCTCGGCCAAGGTGGCGGATGCGGCCGCGCGCGGGCAAAGCGTGGCGACGCATGAGACCTACCCCTCCATGGGCCTTTCGCGCGGCGCGGCGGCGCTGGGCGTGGCGCTGGCGCTCGGCGAAATCCCGGAATCCGCGCTGTCGGACGCCGTGATCGGCGCGGATTGGTCGATGCATTCCGGCCGCGCCAGCTGCTCGGCCGGGGTGGAGCTGGAGCGCTGCGAGGTGATCGTGCTCGGCAACAGCCCGGAATGGGCGGGCGATCTCATCATCGGGCATGACGTGATGGCCGATGCGGTGGATTTCCCGGCGGTGCAACGGGCGCTGGCCTCGGTCGGCCTAGCCGCCCCGGGCCAGCTGGACGAAGCCGCCCGCGCCCGCCTCGTCGCCGTGCTGGCCAAGGCCGAGCCCGCCTGCACCGGCAGCATCCGCGGCTTGCGCCACATCATGAATGATGACAGCGACATCAACGCGACCCGCCATGCCCGCGCCGTGGTGGGCGGCGTGATCGCGGCGGCCGTGGGGCGCACGGATCTCTTCGTCTCGGGCGGCGCCGAGCACCAGGGGCCGGATGGCGGCGGGCCGGTCGCGGTGATCGCCCAACGGTAAGCCAAGGGCGATAAATTCCGGGCTGGGGCTGGAAACCGGACGCGATTGGTCCTATTTGACTTGTACCGCAGGAGAACGCCGGTGCTGAAACTCTCCAGATTGACCGATTATGCCGTGGTCGTGCTCTCGCGCATGGGCCGTGATGACGCGCCGTTGCAAAGCGCGCCCGGCATCGCCGCACGCACTGGCCTGGCCGAACCGACCGTGGCCAAGGTCCTGAAAATCCTGGCACAAGCCGAAATCGTTGAGGGGTTGCGCGGCGCCCGCGGCGGTTATCGCCTGACCCGCCCGCTGCACAGCATCACCCTGGCTGAGGTCATCGTCGCCTTCGATGGGCCCATCGCGCTGACCGCCTGCGTGGATGGCGGCATGGGCGCCTGCGACAGCGAACACCTCTGCCCCGTTCGGGGCCGCTGGGATCCCGTGAACCACGCCATCCGCGAGGCGCTGGCGGGCATCTCCGTCGCGCAGCTTGCGGGGGGCAATTGCGGGACCAGCTCCCTGCCCACCACCACCGATCACTTCGTCGCCGCCGAGTAGGAGCGCACATGCCTGCCGTTGCAGAGACCCTCGAGACCGTCCAGGCCGCCAGCGATGGCGGCTACAAGTGGGGCTTCGAGACAGACATCGCCATGGAATACGCGCCGAAGGGGCTGAACGAGGATATCGTTCGCTTCATCAGCGCGAAGAAGAACGAGCCCGCCTGGCTGCTGGAATGGCGCCTCAAGGCCTATCGCCATTGGCTGACGATGGAGGAGCCCGATTGGGCAGCCGTCAACTATCCCAAGATCGACTACCAGGACGCCTATTACTACGCGGCCCCTACCAACAAGGTGGTCCCCAAGTCGCTGGACGAGGTGGACCCCGAACTGCTGCGCACCTACGAAAAGCTTGGCATTCCCCTGCGTGAGCAGGAGCGGCTGCAGGGCATCGCAGTGGACATGGTGTTCGACAGCGTCTCGGTCGCCACCACCTTCAAGGAGCGGTTGCACAAGGAAGGGATCATCTTCTGCTCGATCAGCGAGGCGGTGCAGGAGCACCCGGAGCTGGTGAAGCAGTATCTCGGCTCCGTGGTGCCGCCGGCGGACAACTACTTCGCCTGCCTGAACAGCGCGGTCTTCACCGATGGCAGCTTCGTCTTCATCCCCAAGGGCGTCCGCTGCCCGATGGAGCTCTCCACCTATTTCCGCATCAACGCGAAGAGCACGGGCCAGTTCGAGCGCACGCTGATCGTGGCCGAAGCGGGCTCGCATGTGTCGTATCTGGAAGGCTGCACCGCGCCGATGCGCGATGAGAACCAGATGCACGCCGCCGTGGTCGAGCTGGTGCTGATGGATGACGCGACGATCAAGTACAGCACCGTGCAGAATTGGTACCCCGGCGATGCCGAGGGCAAGGGCGGCATCTACAACTTCGTCACCAATCGCGCCGCCTGCCGCGGCGCCCGCAGCAAGGTGAGCTGGACGCAGGTGGAGACGGGTTCCGCCATCACCTGGAAGTACCC
>JAIYCD010000313.1 GCA_027488195.1 Acetobacteraceae bacterium
AAGATCTCCATCCTGGTGAATGCCGAGCCGGTGGATGCGCTCTCCTTCATGGCGCATCGCAACCAGGCGGACCGGCGCGGCCGGCAGATCTGCGAGAAGCTGAAGGAGCTGATTCCCCGCCAGCTCTTCAAGATTCCTATTCAGGCGGCGATCGGTGGGCGCGTGATCGCGCGCGAGACGATCTCCGCCATGTCGAAGGATGTGACCGCCAAGTGCTATGGCGGCGATATCAGCCGCAAGCGCAAGCTTCTGGACAAGCAGAAGGAAGGCAAGAAGCGCATGCGGCAATTCGGCAAGGTCGAAATCCCGCAAAGCGCCTTCATTGCTGCCCTCAAAATGGATGCCTGACGCTAATTCTTGCCGGCTGGCCCCGGAGGCCAGCCGCGCCTCTCCAGATTGGACTTTGACCCATGGCCGAACATCGCGGCTGCGTCTTTACCGTTGGCCCCCTGAAGGGCCGCAACAACTGGCGCTGGACGACCTATGACGGCGCGACCACGACCGCCAAGCCCGTGAACACGGGCGACGTCATGGGCCAGCATGAGCGCGTGGCCAAGCAGGAAGCCATGGCCGCCATTGACGAATGGCGGAAGAAGAACCGCGAATAGCGATCAGCGGCCGAACAGGCCCTTCCACCAGGCGCGGAGCAGGGACCAGAGGCCGGGCTGAGCGGCCGGCGCTTCGCCGCGCGCCTGCCGTTCCAGGTTGCGCGCGAATTCCCCCGCCATTGCCGCCACCACGCCGCGCAGCAAAGCGGGGCGGGAGAATTGCGCGAGCGGGCCGGTCAGGCGCCATGCCAGCTCCACCCGCAGCGCGGCCCCCGCGCCCTCGGGCTCCAGCCGCCATTCCACCTCGCCCTCGGCGCCATTGGCGCCGTCCCGCCCCTGGCCGCGCAGCCGGCCGGTTCGCGTCGCGGCGTCCAGGGTGAGGGTGCCGGCGCCGGCGAAGCGGGCGGAGAAGGGGCCGAGTGCCACCGCCATCTCGCCCTCCACTGCCTCGCCCTCATGGCGCAGCAGGGTCATGCCCGGGACGCAGGCGGCGATGCGCGCGGGGTCGGAGAGGATGGCCCAGGCGAAATCCAGCGGGATGGCCAGGGTTTCCCGGTGCTCCAGCCGGTTGGGCAGGGCCGCCATGGGTGTCGAAGGCGCGATGACGGGGGCGGGGGGCGGCGTCAGCGGCACCGCCCGCCGGGGCAGGGGGGCGCTGGCGGGGCGGCTGGCCGCCACCTCGGCGATGGCGCGGACGATGCCGCGATAGCCGGTGCAGCGGCAGAGGTTCCCGGCGAGCTCGTCGCGGATGCGGTCCTCATCCACGGCACCGAGGCGCGTCACGATGTCGCGCGCGGTCATCATCATGCCCGGGGTGCAATAGCCGCATTGCAGGGCATGGTGCCTGCTGAAGGCGGCGCGCAGCGCCTCGGCCACCGGGTCCTCGTCCAGGCCCTCGATGGTGGTGACCTCCATGCCCGCCGCCTCATGCGCGTAGATGAGGCAGGAGCGGGTGGGGGCGCCGTTGACCATGACGGTGCAGGCGCCGCAGACCCCCTGCTCGCAGCCCAGATGCGTGCCGGTCAGGCCGCAATGCTCCCGCAGCACATCGGCCAGGTGGGTGCGGGCGGGGGCGGCGACGCTGCGCGCCGCGCCATTCACGGTGAACTCGATCATGCTTCCATCATCGCGATGGCGCGCTGCACGGCGATGCCGGCCAGGCGCTGGGCCGCCGCGTCGAGATGCGGCAGGCGGGTGGCGACCTCGTCCAGGTTTTCCAGCAGCACCGGCGGGCCTTCCACGGCGCCGGCGAGCAGGCGGCGGGGCGTTTCGATGGCGATGCCGATGGCCTTGGCGAATTCGCCGATCTTGCGGTTGATCTTGCAATAGCCCCAGCGCGCGCCGGGTGGCAGGCGCGGGACCTCGACGGCCAGGATGATCTCGCCGGCCGTCAGCGCCGTGGTGAAGGGGGCGAGGACGAAGCCCTCGGCCGGGATGCGGCGCCCGGCGCTGGTGATGATCGTGGCGCTGAGAGCCGCCATCACACTCGGCCAATCGGCGGCGGGGTCGGCATGGGCCAGGCTGCCGCCCAGCGTGCCGCGGTTGCGGACGGCGCGGTAGGCGATGCCATGCGCCACATGCGGCATGAGGCCGTTGGTGGGATCGGGGACGATGCCGTCCTCGATCTCGGCATGGGTGGTGGCGGCGCCGAAGCGGATATGGTCGGCCGCCTCCACCGCGCCGCGCAGGCCTGGCAGGCGCTTGATGTCCACCACCGCGCCGGGGCGCACCAGGCGCAGGTTCATCATGGGCGAGAGGGACTGCCCGCCGGAGAGGGGCTTGGCGCCGGGCCGGGCCAGGAGGGCCAATGCATCGGTGAGTGCGGCCGGTGCCGCATGGTCGAAGACTGCGGGCTTCATGCGAGCGCCGCCAACACGCGATCCGGCGTCGCCGGCAGATCCGTCACCTCGCGCCCCAGATGCGCGATGGCGTTGTTGATGGCATTCACGATGGCGGCGGGCGGCCCGATCGCGCCGCTCTCGCCAATGCCCTTCTGGCCAAAGCGGCTGATGGGCGAGGGCGTCTCCATGTGCAGGATCTCGATCTCCGGCACGTCGGAGGCACCCGGCAGCATGTAGTCCGCCAGCGTCGAGGCGAGCGGCTGGCCGCCCGTGTCATAGGGCATTTCCTCGAACAGCGCGGTGCCGATGCCTTGCGCGGTGCCGCCCAGCACCTGGCCATCGGCGATGAGCGGATTGAGCAGCACGCCGCCATCTTCCACGATGACATAGCGCGTGAGGTGCACATGGCCGGTCGCCGCATCCACTTCCGCTTCCACGGCGTGGCAGGCGTAGCTGAAGGTGCCGGTGTCGCGCAGGGTCTTGTGGCCCACGGTGCATTCCAGTCCTTCCGCCTGCATCGCCTCGGTCAGGTTCTGCGGCGCGCGGTGGAAGGTGCGGGCGATCTCGGCGACGCTCACGCTGGCATTGCCCGCGCGCACGGCGCCATCGGCGAAGAGGGCGTCCTTGTCCTGCAAGAGATGCGCACCCATCGGGATGAGGCGGCGCCGCAACTCCGTGCAGGCCTCGGCCACCGCGCCGCCGGCCATGACGGCGCAGCGGCTGCCCCAGGTTCCGGTGGAATAGGGCGTCAGCGCCGTATCGCCATGGATGAGCTGCACGCGCTCCACCGGCACGCCGAGGATCTCATGCGCCACCTGGGCCAGCGTCGTCTCCATGCCCTGGCCGTGGCTGTGGACGCCCACGCGCAGTTCCAGGCCGCCATCGGGGGTAAGGCGCGCCTGGCAGGGCTCGGCGCCGGGCACGAAGGGGATGCCCCAGCCGTGATAGACGGAGGTGCCGTGTGCGCCCTGCTCGCAGAAGATGGCGAAGCCCTGGCCGATCAGACGGCCCTCTTCGCGCGCGGCGCTCTGACGTTCGGCGAAGCCTTCGGCATCCACCGCCTCGGCCGCGCGGCGCAAAGCCTCGGGGTAGTCGCCGCTGTCGAAGATTTTGCGGGTGACGTTGGCGTAGGGCATCTGCTCCGGCCCGGGCAGGTTGCGCAGGCGCAGTGCGACGGGGCTGATGCCGGCCGCGCGGGCGACCGCATCGAGCGTGGTTTCCAGCGCGTAGCAGACGCCGGTCCGCGCCACGCCGCGATAGGGCAGGATGGGCGGCTTGTTGGTGGCGACACTCCAGGTCTTGCAGCGGAAGCGCGGCACGACATAGGGGCCGGGCAGGATGGAGCCGATCTGCGCCGCCTCCAGGCAGGCGGAAAACGGATAGGCCGAGTAGGCGCCGCTATCCACATGCGCCTCGCAATCGAGGGCCAGGATGGTGCCGTCATGGTCTGCATGGATGGTGATGTCGTAGTGATGCTCGCGGCAATTGGCCTGGGCCGAGAGGCCCTCGCGCCGGTCCTCGATCCAGCGCAAAGGCGTGCCGCCCAGCTTGCGGGCGAGCCAGCCGATGGCGACCTCTTCCTGGAGCAGGATGCCCTTGTAGCCGAAGCCGCCGCCCACATCGGGGCTGATGATCCGCACGGCGGATTCCGGCAGGCCCAGGCATTCGGCGAGGCCCGTCTTGGTCACATGCACCATCTGCGAGGAGGTGTGCATCTCGAGTTGGCCGATGCGGCTGTCCCAGCGGGCGACGACGCCGCGGCCTTCCAGCGGCGCCATGTGCTGGCGCGCGGTGCGCAGGCGGCGTCGGATGATGATGGGGGCCTGGACGTCGCTGATGTCGTCATCCACCACAGCTTGCAGCACGACATTGTCGGGCCAGCCTTCGTGGATGGGCGGGCCGGCCCGGTGGGCCAGCATGTCGGTGGCGGCGGGGAGTTCCTCGATGTCGAGGATGATGGCGTCGAGGATGTCCTCGGCTTCGGCGCGCGTCGTGGCGACGACCATGGCGATGGGTTCGCCCACTTGCCGGACGCGCCCCTGGGCGAGGGGCCATTGGTCGGTGCGGCGGAAGCCGGGCAGGGCGGAGGGGGCGCGGATCGGGGCAACGCCCGTCAGGTCCGCCATGGTGTAGACCTGGGCGCCTTGTGGGGCGCGGACGCTGCGGATCAGCCCATGTGCGACTGGGCTGCGCAGGAAGGCGACCTCCCGCATGTTGGGGAGCTGGATATCCCCCACATACTTGCCGCGCCCGCGGAGGAAGCGATCATCCTCCTTGCGGGTGATGGCGGCCCCGACGCCTTGCTTCATGGCGAGGCGGGGTCCGGGGTCCGCCACGGACCCCGGTGGGGTATGGGGCAAAGCCCCATGGTCACGCTGCAATCGCGGCAGGGAGGATCGGCGCCGTCGCGTCAAACTTCACGCCGCCCTTGAGGCAGAAGGCGGGTTGCAACAGCCGCTCGGCGATCACTTCCGTGCCTTCATTATCGGCCATCTTGAAGCGACCGCGCAGGTCATCGAGCACCGAGACATCAGCCACAGCGCCGATGCGCAGCGTGCCGATGCCGTCATCCAGCCGCAGCATGGCGGCCGGTCCCGTCGTCACCATCGGCACCACGCGCTCGAAGGGCACGCCGAGGGCGATCATCTCACTCATGGCCAGCGTCAGCGAGAAGCGCGCCTTGCCGGTGAAGGGATGGTCCTCCTCCGGGTCCGAATGATTGGCGGGCGTGCCCGGCGGGGCGGGGATGCGCGTGTTGTAGCCGTGCATGTCGGCGCCCAGCGTGTCCGGCATGATCCCGGCGTCGAGGCTGATGCGCGCCATCTTGAAGGAGAAGTGGGAGCCATGACCCACATCCACCTTGAGGCCGGCGTCGAGCGCGGCCTGCACCATGCCATGCACCTTGCCCGTGCGCCGGTCCACGAAGCCACCGGGGTGGCGGGTGAAGGGATGGGCCAGGATGTCGCCGGGGCGCAGCAGGGGGATGACCAGCGGCAGGATCTCGTCCGGGTCCACGCCATTGTTGCCGGTCTCGGGCGTGGGCCAGAGCTGGCCGAAATGGCAATAGACCGGCAGGTCCGCCTCGCGGCCGATCTGGGCGGCCTTCTTCAGCACTTCCAGGCCGTAGCGCGCCATGTTGCCGATCTCGGCATGGGCCTTCACGCCCTTCACCACGTCAGGATTGGCGCGGGCGGCCTTCACGGTCGCGTCCACATCCACATGCTCGGGGCCGTAGAGCGTGGGGTAGTAATGGCCTTCGAGGCCGCCCACGACATAGGCGCTGATGAAGCTGAAGACGCGCGAATGGGCGGGCTTCACGATGAACTCGTTGAAGCCCGGGAAGGTCATGCAGGAGGCGCCGCCCTGGTCCACCAGCGCGGTGACGCCGCTATGCACGCCCGCCATGTCGGCCGGCAGGCCGAAGCGGCCAGAGACGTAGGTGTAGATATGGGCATGGGTGTCCACCATGCCGGGCAGGACGATCTTGTCCTTCACCGAAATGACCTCGCGCGCGGAACTGGCGAGGATGTCAGGCTGGATGGCGGCGATGCGGCCGTTGGCCACGGCCACATCCATGATGCCATCAAGGCCCGAGGCCGGGCAGACCACGCGGCCGCCCTTGAGCAGGATGTCGTATTGCATGCGTCTCTCTCCTCAACACTCTGCGCTGGCCGCGCATTCAGCCAGCGATTCACCGTGGGGCCAAGGGGCCGAGATGCCGGCGGCTCGCCGGGTCCGC
>JAIYCD010000104.1 GCA_027488195.1 Acetobacteraceae bacterium
CACACGGGCGATATCACGACGAACCGCCTTGATGCGGCCCGTCGCTTCCAGCTGCCCGGTGGCACGCTGGAAACGCAGATTGAACTGCTCCTTCCGAAGGTCGAGCAGCATGCCGCCCAACTCATCTTCCGTCTTGGTGCGGATGTCTACGATCTTGGTCATGACCTCAGGCCTCCGACGCGCCGAGGCGCGCAACAATCTTCGTGCGGATCGGCAGCTTCGCCGCACCGAGGGTCAGCGCCTCGCGCGCCGTGTCCACAGGGACGCCGTCGATCTCGAACATGATGCGACCCGGCTTCACACGGGACACCCAGAACTCCGGCGCGCCCTTGCCCGAGCCCATGCGGACTTCGGCAGGCTTGGACGAAACCGGCACATCCGGGAAAATCCGGATCCAGACGCGGCCCTGGCGCTTCATGGCGCGGGTGATCGCGCGGCGAGCCGCCTCGATCTGCCGCGCCGTCACGCGCTCAGGCTCCAACGCCTTCAGGCCGTAGCCGCCGAAGGACAGCGTGAAGCCGCCCTTGGCCACGCCCTTGATGCGGCCCTTATGGGCCTTCCGATACTTGGTTCGCTTCGGCTGCAACATTTCAGTTCACCTGTTACCGCTGGGGCGCTTGTTCTTGGGCGCGCTTATCCTGCGCGCTCGGATCATGGGCCATGATCTCGCCCTTGAAGATCCACACCTTCACGCCGCAGGTGCCATAAGTCGTCTTGGCCGTCGCCACGCCGTAGTCGATGTCGGCGCGCAGCGTGTGCAGGGGCACGCGGCCCTCGCGATACCACTCCATGCGCGCGATCTCGGCGCCGCCCAGGCGGCCGGAGCAGTTGATCCGGATGCCCAGCGCGCCCAGGCGCATGGCGGACTGCACGGCGCGCTTCATCGCACGGCGGAAGGCCACGCGGCGCTCCAGCTGCTGCGCGATGCTCTCGGCGACCAGGACGCTGTCGAGTTCCGGCTTGCGGATCTCGAGGATGTTCAGCGACACTTCGGCGCCCGCCTTGACCGAGAGGTCCTTGCGCAGCGTGTCGATATCCGCGCCCTTCTTGCCGATGACGACGCCAGGGCGCGCCGCATGAATGGTGACGCGCGGCTTCTTCGCCGGACGCTCCACCACCACCTTCGACACGCCAGCCGACTTCAGCTTTTCCTTCAGCGTCTCGCGCAGCTTCAGGTCGTCATGCAGCAGGCGCGCATAGTCGCGGCCGGCATACCAGCGGCTGTCCCAGGTGCGGTTGATCCCGAGGCGCAGACCGATCGGATTGACTTTGTGACCCATATTAAGCTGCCTTCGCTTCGCTCGACGCCGCCGGCGCCTGCTGTTCCGCGACCACGATCTTGAGATGGCTGAACCACTTCTCGATGCGCGACGACTTGCCACGGCCACGCGCGGCAAAGCGCTTCATCACGATGGAGCGACCCACTTCCGCCTTGGCCACAACCAGACGATCCACGTCCAGCTGATGGTTGTTCTCGGCATTGGCGATCGCGCTTTCGAGCGTCTTCTTCACCGTCTGGGCGATGCGGCGCTTGCTGAAGGTCAGCGTCGCGACGGCATCCTGCGCCTTGGCGCCGCGGATCATCGCGGCCACCAGGTTCAGCTTCATCGGGCTCACGCGGATGTTGTGCGTGATGGCCTGGGCCTCGGAATCCGCGAGGCCGCGGGGGTGTTTCGGCTTGCTCATGGGTTAGCCCCGCTTCGCCTTCTTGTCGGCCGAGTGACCACCAAAGGTCCGGGTCGGCGAGAATTCGCCGAGCTTGTGGCCAACCATGTTTTCCGACACCTGAACCGGCAGGAACTTCTTGCCGTTGTAGACCCCGAAGGTGAGGCCCACGAACTGCGGCAAGATGGTGCTGCGGCGCGACCAGGTCTTGATGAGCTCGTTGCGGGTGGAGTTCCTTGCGGTCTCCGCCTTGGCGAGGAGGTATCCGTCTACGAACGGACCTTTCCATACACTGCGCGGCATCGCGATTAGCCCTTCGTCGCGTTGCGGCGGCGCACGATATTGCGATCCGTCCGCTTGTTGTTGCGCGTCTTCGCACCCTTGGTCGGCTTGCCCCACGGCGTCACCGGATGGCGACCACCGGAGGTCCGGCCTTCACCACCACCATGCGGGTGGTCCACCGGGTTCATCGTCACGCCGCGATTGTGCGGCTTACGACCCATCCAGCGGCTGCGGCCGGCCTTGCCCAGATCCTGGTTGCTGTTGTCCGCATTGGACACGGCACCGATGCTGGCCACGCACTCGCTGCGCACGGTGCGAACTTCGCCCGACATCAGCTTGACCTGCGCCAGGCCCGCATCCTTGCCGACCAGCTGCGCGAAGGTGCCGGCCGAACGCGCGACCTTGGCACCGGCGCCCGGCTTCAGCTCGATGTTGTGGATCACCGTGCCGACCGGGATCGCGCCCAGCGGCATCGCATTGCCGGGCTTGATGTCGGCCTTGTCGGCGGCGATCACGACATCACCCACCTTCAGGCGCTGCGGCGCGATGATGTAGGCGATCTCGTTGTTGCTGTACTTCACCAGCGCGATGAAGGCCGTGCGGTTCGGATCATACTCGATCCGCTCCACCGTCGCCGGCATGCCCCAGTTCGCGCGGCGCTTGAAGTCCACGATACGGTAGGACTGCTTGTGGCCGCCCCCACGGAACCGCACGGTGATGCGGCCGTGATTGTTGCGGCCGCCGGAGTGGCTCTTGCCCTCCGTCAGCCCCTTCACGGGCTTGCCCTTCCACAGACCAGAGCGGTCAATGAGAACCGTGCCGCGAAGGCTCGGCGTCGTCGGGTTGAAGTTCTTGAGCGACATGGCTTAGCTGAGCCCCGTGGTCAGATCGATGCTCTGGCCATCGGCCAGGCGCACCATCGCCTTCTTCCAATCCGAGCGCTGGCCAGGACGGCCCTTGAAGCGCTTGGCCTTGCCCTTCATGACCAGCGTGTTCACCGCCAGGACGCTCACGCCGAAGAGACCCTCGACCGCCTGCTTGATCTCAGGCTTCGAGGCGTCCATCGCGACGCGGAACGCATACTGGCCCTGCTCGCTCATCAAGGTGGCCTTCTCGGTCACCAGCGGAGAGAGGATGCACTGGTACATCCGCTCAGCGCTGATCTTCGCAGCAGCCTTGGGCTTGCTGATGGACGCACTCATGCGAGGCGCTCCTTCAGGGCTTCGACGCCGGCGCGCGTGAGCACGAGCACGTCATGGTTGAGGATGTCATAGACATTGGCGCCCGCCGTCGGCAGAGCGTCCATGCCCGGGATGTTACGCAGCACGCGCAGGAAGTGATCATTCACCTCCGCGTCGATCACCAGCGCCTTGGTCCAGCCCAGCGCCTTGACCTGCTTGGCCATGGTGCTGGTCTTCGCCGCCTGGTCGGCCGTCGCGGCGTCGAGGACGACAAGCTTGCCGTCCTTGGCCTTCTGGCTCAGCGCCGAGATCAGGCCCAAGCGACGGACCTTCTTGTTCAGGCTATAGCCATGGTCGCGAACGACCGGGCCATGCACGACGCCGCCCTTGCGGAACTGCGGCGCACGCAGCGAGCCCTGGCGGGCCGAGCCAGTGCCCTTCTGGCGATAAGGCTTGCGGGTCGTGCCCGAAACCTCGCCCATGCCCTTCACCTTGTGGGTGCCGGCACGGCGCTTGGCGAGCTGCCAGTGAACCACGCGAGCCATGATGTCGGCGCGCGGGGCAGTGGCGAACAGCTCGTCCGGCAGCTCGGCTTCGCCGGCCGGGGCGTTGTCCAGAGTGATGACTGAAACTTGCATGGACCTGACCTCAGACCGTCGCCGCGGAGGAAATCGCCGTGGGGAACGGCGCATCGGCGGGGCGCGCGCGCTTCACGGCGTCACGCACCAGGACATAGCCGCCGGCGGAACCCGGGACGGCGCCCTTGATCAGCAGCAGGCCGCGCTCCGCATCGTGACCAGCGATCACGAGGTTCTGCGTGGTGATGCGCTCAACGCCGAGATGGCCCGCCATCTTCTTGTTCTTGAAGGTCTTGCCCGGATCCTGGCGGTTGCCGGTGGAGCCGTGCGAGCGGTGGCTGATCGA
>JAIYCD010000056.1 GCA_027488195.1 Acetobacteraceae bacterium
CCGGCGATGCCTGCATCTTCAAAATGGAGAGCCACAACCACCCCAGCTTCATCGAGCCCTATCAGGCCGCGGCGACCGGTGTTGGCGGCATCATGCGCGACGTCTTCACCATGGGCGCGCGGCCCGTGGCCTTGCTGAACGCGCTTCGCTTCGGCGACGTCGGGCATGAAAAGACCAGGCGCCTGGTCAAGGGCGTCGTCTCGGGCATCGGCGGCTACGGAAACTGCGTCGGCGTGCCGACGGTCGGCGGCGAGGTGAACTTCCACCCGGCCTACAACGGCAACCCGCTGGTCAATGCGATGACGGTCGGCATCCTGAAGGAAGACCGCATCTTCACCGCGGCGGCCACGGGTGTTGGCAATTCCGTCGTCTATGTCGGCTCCAAGACGGGGCGGGACGGCATCCACGGCGCCACCATGTCCAGCACCGAATTCAGCGCGGATTCCGAGGAGAAGCGCCCCACCGTGCAGATCGGCGACCCCTTCGCGGAAAAGCTGCTGATCGAGGCCTGCCTGGAGCTGATGGCGACGGACGCCATCGTCGCCATCCAGGACATGGGCGCGGCCGGCCTCACCAGCTCGGGCGTCGAGATGGCCGGCAAGGGCGGCATGGGCATCGAGATGGATATGGGCGCCGTGCCGCAGCGCGAGACCGGCATGTCCGCCTATGAGATGATGCTGAGCGAAAGCCAGGAGCGCATGCTCATGGTCCTCAAGCCCGGCCGCGAAGCCCAGGCCGAGGCCATCTTCCACAAATGGGAGCTGGATTTCGCGGTCGTGGGCAAGCTGACCGAGACCGGCCGCATCGTCATCACCCATCACGGCAAGGTCGAGGCCGATATCCCGCTGGCGCCGCTCGAATCCGAGGCACCGCTCTATCGCCGCCCGATCGCCGAGACGCCGAAGCTGCCGGTGCTGAAGGCCAGCGAGATCGCCGACCCCATGGGCATCCTCCCCGCCCTGGAAAAGCTGGTGGCCTGCCCCGATCTCTGCTCGCGCCGCTGGATCTGGGACCAGTATGACGCGCAGGTGGGCGGCCAGACGGCCAAGCGCCCCGGCCAGGCCGATGCCGCCGTGGTCCGCATCGAGGATCACGTCCGCGCGCTCGCCATGACGACCGATTGCACCCCGCGCTACTGCCAGGCGGACCCGCATGCGGGCGGCATGCAGGCGGTGGCGGAGGCCTGGCGGAACCTGACGGCGGTGGGCGCCCTGCCGCGCGCCATCACCGACAACATGAATTTCGGCAACCCCGAGAAGCCCGAGATCATGGGCCAATTCGCCTCGGCCGTGCGCGGCATGGCGGCGGCCTGCACGGCGCTCGACTTCCCGGTGATCAGCGGCAATGTCTCGCTCTACAACGAGACGGAGGGCCGCGCGATCCTGCCGACGCCGGCCATTGGCGGCGTGGGCGTGCTCGAGGATGTGGCCCAGGCCGTGGGCCTCGCCATGCCGCCGGGCGCCGAGATCATCCTGGTGGGGGATACCGAAGGCTGGCTCGGCCAGTCGCTTTGGCTGCGGGAGATCGCGGGCCGGGAGGCGGGTGCGCCGCCGCCCGTGGACCTGGCCGCCGAGCGCCGCAACGGCGATTTCGTGCGCGGGCAGATCCTGGCCGGCGCGGTGCGCGCCTGCCACGACTGCGCCGATGGCGGGCTTCTGGTGACGGTGGCCGAGATGTGCATGGCCTCTGGCGTCGGCGCCACGCTGGACGGTGCGGGCGATCACGGCTTCTGGTTCGGCGAGGACCAGTCCCGCTACGTCGTCGCCGTGCATGATGGCGCGGCTTTCCTGGCGGCCGCCAAGGCGGCGGGGGTGCCGGCGCGCAAGCTTGGAAATTCCGAGCATGGTGCGGGCGCCGGGGACTTGGTTCTCGGCGAAAAGGGGACCATATCGGTCTCCAATCTGGTGGCGGCGCATGAGGCGACGCTGCCGCGACTGATGCAGGACGCGTGAAGCGGGGGGACGTGACCACATGCCGATGCAACCGGCCGAGATCGAGGCGCTGATCAAATCGGCGCTGCCCGATGCCCAGGTGACGATCGAAGACCTGGCCGGAGATGGCGACCATTACGCCGCCAAGGTGATCTCCGAAAGCTTCCGTGGCGTCTCCCGCGTCAAGCAGCACCAGATCGTCTATGCCGCGCTGCAAGGCCGCATGGGCGGCGTGCTGCATGCCCTCGCGCTGCAGACCAGCGCGCCCGATTGAACGAACCGAGAGAAGGAACCTCCAGGATGACCGACGACGTCAACAGCCGCATCGAGGCGGAGATCAAGGGCAGCCCCGTGGTGCTCTACATGAAGGGCACGCCGGTTTTTCCGCAGTGCGGCTTCTCGGCCCGGGTGGTGCAGATCCTCAGCCATGTGGGCGCGCCCTTCAAGGGCGTGAACGTGCTGGAGGACGCCGAGATCCGCGAGGGGATCAAGGCCTACACCAACTGGCCCACCATCCCGCAGCTCTATGTCCAGGGCGAGTTCGTCGGCGGCTGCGACATCGTGATGGAGATGTTCCAGTCGGGCGAGCTGCAGGCGATGCTGAAGGAAAAGGGCATCGCGACCAAGGCTGAGGCGTAAGCCAGCGCCATCAGGCGCCGGCCGCGTATATGCGGCCGGATCGCCTTGGCCAAGCCCTTGGGCGCCGTGCCCTAAGCCTTGCTGACCTGCGGCGCGGCGAGGGCGCCGCGGAGCAGCACGATCTCGTCCAGCGGATCGGCGTAGGCGGTGCCGACAGGTTCGGAAATCACGCGCGCCCGCAGGTAGCGGTGCACGCCGCGCACCTCGCCCAGCTCCATTTCCGGGAAGGGGCCGGGCGGCAGGCCTTCCACCAGCGCCACCGTCACCAGGATCACGCCGCGGGCCGAACGGTCCAGCATGGCTGCCGTGTCGGCGAAGGTGGCGACGCTGTTCGGGTTCTCGTCCACCACCTGGAGCAGCAGCTTGCCGTGCAGGCCGCGCAGCGCCTCGCGGAAGCGCAAC
>JAIYCD010000148.1 GCA_027488195.1 Acetobacteraceae bacterium
ATGGACGAACCGCTCGCCGCCGTGGATGCGGTGACCGAGCAGACCATCCTGGCCGTGCTGCATGACCTGGCGCGGGTCGGGAAATCCGTGCTGATGGTGCATCACGACCTCTCGCTCATCACCGCGCATTTCGACCAGGTGCTGATCCTGGCGGGCGGGGTGATCGCGGCCGGCCCGGTGGCCAGCGCCTTCACCGATGCCGCCATCGCCCGCGCTTTCGGCGGGCTGCCTGGTCGGACATGATCGGCCACAACACCCTGATCGTGCTGCTGGGCTGTGCCGCGCTGGGGGCGGCCTCGGGCGTGGTGGGCGCCTTCGCGCTGCTGCGCGGGCGGGCGCTGCTGGCCGATGCGATCGGCCATGCGGCGCTGCCCGGCGTGGTCGCGGCCTCCTTGCTCATGGCGGCACTCGGCGGGCCGGCGCGCAGCCTGGCGCCGCTGCTGCTGGGGGCGGCGCTCTCGGCCTGGCTCGGGCTGCTGGCGCTGCGGGCGCTGACGGCCAGCGGCCGCATCCGGCAGGATGCCGCGATCGGCGTGGTACTCTCCGCCTTCTATGCGCTGGGCACGGTGGGCCTCTCCATCGCCCAGGCCATGCCGGAGGCGGCGCAGGCCGGGCTGTCCAGCTTCATCCTCGGCCAGGCGGCGACGATGACGGAGGGCGACGCGCTGCTGGCCGGCGGGCTGGCGCTGGGCTGCATCGCCGTCATCGCCGCGCTGTTCCAGCCGCTGCGGGCGCTGTGCTTCGACGAGGCCTTCGCCCGCAGTCAGGGCCTGCCGGTGCGCGCACTCGACCTCGGGCTGCTGGCATTGCTGCTGGCGGTCTGCGTGGCCGGGCTGCCGGCGGTGGGGCTGCTGCTGGTGGTGGCGCTGCTGATCGTCCCCGCCGCCGCCGCGCGCCTCGTCACCCAGGGGCTGCCGGCCATGGTGGCGCTGGCCGGCGCCCTGGGGGCGGCGGCCGGGGCCAGTGGCGCGCTGATCTCGACGCGCTTCGAGAACATCCCGACCGGGGCAGCGGTGGTGCTGGCCGGGCTGCTCGGCTTCGGCGCCGCCCTGGTGCTGCAACGCCGATGACCGAATTCCTGCAACTCGACCTGCCCGCCTTGCTCGCCGCCATCCTGGCCGGCGGCACCTGCGGGCTGCTCGGCTCCTTCCTCGTGCTGCGGCGGGAGAGCCTGCTGGGCGACGCCCTTTCCCACGCCGTGCTGCCCGGCATCGTGGTGGGCTTCGCGCTGACCGGGCTGCGCAGCGCCGGGCCCATGCTGCTGGGGGCGCTGGCCGCGGCGCTGCTGGCCACACTCGCCATCGGCTGGGTGAAGCGCGCGGCCCGGCTGGAGACCGGCGCCGCCACGGGCCTCGTCTTCACCGGCTTCTTCGCGGCCGGCCTCGTGCTGCTGGAGGTGACCGGCGCGCGCAGCGCCGATTTCGACGTGGATTGCGTGCTGTTCGGCCAGCTGGAAACCCTGGTCTGGCTGGAGGCGCGGGGCCTCGCCTCGCTGCTGGACCCCGCGGCCCTGGCCGGGCTGCCGCGCCAATTGGGGCTGCTGGCGGCCGTCGCGCTGGTGGCGGGGCTGGTGGTGGCGCTGTGCTGGCGCCCTTTGCAGCTCATCGCCTTCGACCCGGCCTTCGCCGCCTCGCTCGGGCTGCGGGTGGGCCGCTGGGAGATGGGGCTGAACCTGCTGATCGCGGCCGCCGCCGTCGCGGCCTTCGAGTCGGTGGGCAGCATCCTGGTGGTGGCCATGCTGGTCTGCCCCGCCGTGGCGCTGCGGCTGGTGACGGATCGTTACCCGGTTCAGGTGCTCGGCGGCGCCGCTTTGGGCGCGGGGCTGGGGGCGCTGGGTGTACTGCTGGCCGGACCGCTGCCGGCGGCGCTGGGCTGGAGCGTTTCGCTCAACGCGGCCGGGCTGATCGGCACGCTGGCGGGGCTGGTGGTGGCGGGCTGCCTGATGCTGCGGTCCCGCGCCGTCTGAACCGCGTTCTTCATCACATCCCCCTTCCCCTTTGCCCCCGCATCGTCAGATGATGGAGGCAACAGACCTTGAGGGAGATGATCCATGCCGAAGTTCGGCCTGAGCCAATCGGTGCGGCGCGTGGAAGACCCCCGGCTTTTGCTGGGTGAGGGGCGCTACACCGACGATATCGCGCTCGAGGGTCAGGTGCATGGCTATGTCCTGCGCAGCCCGCATGCCCATGCGAAGATCAACGCGGTGGATGTCAGCGCGGCGAAGTCCATGCCCGGCGTGCTGGCGGTGATGACCGGCGCCGACCTGCTGGCCCAGGGCGTGGGCGAATTGCCCTGCGCCATCCCGATGAAGAACATCGACGGCACGGACCGCGCCAACACGCTGCACATGCCGCTGGCGACCGACGCCGTGCGCCATGTGGGCGACCCCGTGGTCTTCATCATCGCCGAGACGCATGAGCAGGCGCGCGATGCCGGCGAGGCGGTGGAGGTGGATTACGACATCCTGCCCTCCATCACCGATCTCGCCGTGGCGGGTGAACCCGGCCAGCCGCAGATCTGGCCGGCCGCCCCCAACAACACCGTCTTCGACTGGGAAGTGGGCGACAAGGCCAAGACCGAAGCGCTCTTCGCCCAGGCCGCACACGTCACCCGCATGACGGTGGTGAACAACCGCGTCGTCGCCTCCTCGATGGAGGGCCGCGCCTGCGCCGCGCAATATGACGCGGCGAGCGGCCATTTCACGCTTTACGCCGGCACGCAGGGCTCCTGGCTGGTGAAGAACCTGCTGGCTTCCTCCGTGCTGAAGGTCAGCCCCGACCTGGTGCGCGTGGTGACGCCCGATGTGGGCGGCGGCTTCGGCATGAAGCTGTTTCTTTACGCGGAATACGCGCTTTGCGCCCTGGGGGCGCGGGCCGTGGGCCGCCCGGTGAAATGGGCTTCCGAGCGCACCGAGGCCTTCCTCTCGGACACGCATGGCCGTGACAACATCACGCTGGGCGAATTGGCGCTGGATGCGGACGGAAAATTCCTCGCGCTGCGCACCCGCAACGTGGCGAATATGGGCGCCTATCTCTCCACCTTCGCACCCTTCATCCCGACCGGCGCGGGCACCAAGGTGCTGGCCAGCGTCTATGGCTTCCAGGCGATCCATGCCCGCGTGCTGGGCATGGCGACCAACACCGTGCCGGTGGACGCCTATCGCGGCGCCGGCCGCCCCGAGAGCAACTACCTGGTCGAGCGGCTGATCGACCAGGCCGCGCGGGACCTGAAGCTCGACCGGATCGAGCTGCGCCGCCGCAACATGGTGGGCCAAGCCGCCATGCCCTACGTCACCGCCATGGCGCAGCGCTATGACAGCGGCGATTTTCCGCGCGTCATGGATGCCGCACTCGCCAAGATCGACTGGGCCGGCTTCCCCGCCCGCCGGGCCGAGGCCGCCAAGCGCGGCAAGAAGCGCGGCATCGGCCTTGCCTATTACCTCGAAGCGACCGGCGGCGGGCCGACGGAGAACGCCTCGGTGAAATTCGCCGAGGATGGCTTCGTGGATGTCTATGTCGGCACGCAGAGCACCGGCCAGGGCCATGAGACGGCCTATGCCATGCTGACCAGCCATGAGCTGGGCGTTCCCATGGAGAAGATCCGCATCCGCCAGGGCGATTCCGACACGCTGCCGGCCGGCGGCGGCACCGGCGGCGCCCGCAGCCTTTATTCCGAAGGCCAGGCCATCCTCGTCACCGCCGCCTCGGTCATCGAGAAGGGCAAGCAGGCGGCCTCCGAAATGCTGGAAGCCGCCGTCGTCGACATTGAGTTCAATAAGGGCCAGTTCGGCGTCGTCGGCACCGATCGCGGCGTGGACATCCTGAGCCTCGCCGCCCGTCAGCGCAGCCGCGTCGCGGCCGGCGAGGACACCATGCTGCTCGACGCGCTGGAGACGGCGAAGATCGAGTTCCACACCTTCCCCAATGGCTGCCACGTGGCCGAGGTCGAGGTGGACCCCGAGACGGGCATGATCGCCATCCCCCGCTACATCGTGGTGGATGACGTCGGCCACGCGCTGAACCCGCTGATCGTGCGCGGCCAGGTGCATGGCGGCGTGGCGCAAGGCATCGGCCAGGCCTTCCTGGAGCGCACCTCCTACGACCCGGAAAGCGGCCAGCTGCTGAGCGCGTCCTTCATGGACTACGCCCTGCCCCGCGCCGAGGACCTGCCGGATATCGAGGTGGATCTGATCGAGGTGGTCTGCGAGACCAACCCGCTGGGCGTGAAGGGCGCGGGCGAGGCCGGCGCCGTCGGCTCGCCGCCCGCGGTGGTGAACGCGCTGGTGGATGCGCTGGCCGATGCGGGGGTGACCAGCATCGACATGCCGGCGACGCCGGAAGTGGTCTGGAAGGCGCTGCACGCGGCGTAAGCAGGGCTGCAAGCGGGCGCGCTCGCTCAGCCGGTGGGCGCGGCCGCCATGCGTTCCGTCAGGTGGGTGCCGTTATTGCTGGCGTTCCAGTAGCCGGCGGTCCGCTTGTAGGGCAACGGGATGTGGGTTTGCACATGGCGTGCGGCCCGCAGGGTCGTGTGGATCGTCACCGCAGGGTCGGTCTGGGCGGCCCAGGCTTCCTCGCAGGCCGCGGCCACGGCGCGGGTCAGCAGGCCCGGCCCGGTCTTCGTCCAGACGCTGTCATTGTCCCGCCGCAGCAGCGCCTGCTTGGCGGCGACGGCCGCATGGATGAGGACCGGATGCGCCGGCTCGGCCATCAGGAGGTTGTTGGCGATCGCGCCCTGACGCTCCCGGAAGACCACCAGCCCCGTCTCGCCCGCCGTGAATTCATCGAGCGAGCCGATCAGCCGGTCATCGCAATCCGCGTAGATGCCGCCCTTCACCGCGAGGAAGCAGAGCCGGAAGAAGTCGCTCTGCTCGGCCGGGTGCTGCGCGAGGCGCAGCGCCGCTGGCCAATCCCGGCCCAGCTCCGTGTTCAGGAAGCGCAGCGCGGCTTGCCGGTCGAAGAGCTGATAGGCGAAGCCCGCGGCCTCGCGCCAGCTGCGCATGATGGCCTCCAGCGCGGGCGGCGGCTTTCCGGTGTTCCAATATTGCAGGATGTTCCGCGGAATGCGCCCTGGCCCCTCGCGCCGCGCGGGCGGGCGCCCGGCAAGCCGCGCCAGATGGGCATCCAGCGCCTGGATGCTGGGCCCGATCAGCCGGAGCGAGGATGCGGCCGACGCATCATTCTGCCATTCCGCGAGGCGCAGCTCCGTCAGCTGCAGCCCCTCCAGCGTCAGCCCGAAATGCACGGCGCGCCGGGCATTGCCGAGGGTCGCCCCCTCCGCCGCCAGCGCCCGGGCCTCCTCGAAGCGGCCGAAGCGGAGCATCAGCTCCAGCCGGGCGCGCCGGAAGGCCCGGCGATGCTCCGGATCGGGGAAGGCGTCCATCAACGCCAGGGCGCGCTCGCCTCGCCCCAGCGCGATGAGCGCCGTGATGCCCATCTTCCGGTCCGGTAGGGATGTGGCGCCGGCCAGCAGCTGCTCCGCCTCGCGCAGGGCCAGCTCGACATGCCCGGCCCCGGTGAGCGCGTTCAGGTGGCGCCGGCGAAGCGCCGGGTCCGCCGGGTGGAAGCGTCGCGCCAGCGAGAGATAGCGCAGCGCGAGCGCCTCCCGCCCTGCCCCCACCAGCAGATCGGCGAGGAGGATGATGTCCCGCGGACGGCGACCCGGCCGACGCGGGCGGCGCGCGACCGCCTGTTCAGGACCAAGCTCCCTGGCCGCGTCATGCAGGTCGAAGGCCGGCCGATCGGCCTCCGCCAGGCGGCCGCGCAGCTGCGCGCCGAGGCGCCCGGGATCGCGGGAGCCGGCGGCCCCGCGCAGGATGTTCAACGCGACCGGCAGCGGCAGGGCGGGCCGGGCGAGCAGGCCTTCCAGCAGGCGCCGGCAGGTCTCCGGCAGGCCATGCAGCTGGGCGATTCCGTGCAGCCCCCAGAGATCGGCCGGCCTGGCCTGCGCCGGCAGCGCCGCCACCGCCGCGATCCAAGCCGCCACCTCGGCGCTCCAGAGCCTGATGTCGAGCTGCGGGGGAATCCGGGCCAGCAGGCCGGCGGCCTGCGCATCGGCCTCGCGGGCGATGCGGTCATGCAGGGCGCGCGCCAGCTCCATGAGGGCCGCCTGGTCATGGCGCTGCGCCGCGTCCTCCAGCTTCGCCAGCCACGCGCCGCGATGGGCCGGATCGGCGGCCAGCACCGCATTGAACAGGGCCAGCCCGGCGGCATGGTCGCCCCGCGCCGCATGCGCATGCCCAAGCTCGAGCGTGACGGACAGATCCTCCGGCTGATCGCGGTGCAGCGGCGCGAGCACGGCGACCGCCTCCTCCGGCCGCTTGAGTTGGCGCAGCAGGACGCCCCGCTTCAGGCGCAGCCAGCGATCATCGGGCATGCGTGCCAGCCCCTCCTCGGCGGTGGCGAGGGCGGCTTCGGCCCGCCCCGCCTTGGCCAGGAGCTCGACCTTGGCGATCCAGGCCCCATGCCGCGCCGGATCGGCGGCCAGCACCTGGTCGAACAAGGCCAGGGCGGCCGGGGTGTCACCCGCGGCGCGGTGGGCCTGGGCCAGTTCCAGCGTGACGGCGATGTCGGCCGGGGTTTCCGCGTGGAGCGGCAGGAGCACGCCCAAGGCCTCCCGCGCCCGGCCGAACTGGCGCAGGAAGGAGCAACGCCGGAGGATGAGTGGCCGGTCCTCAGGGGTGTCGGCGAGCGCGGTCTCGATCGCCGCCAGGGCCTCGGCCTGTCGGCCGGTCTTCCACAAGCCGCTGGCGCGGGAGAGGAGAGCCGCACGGGATGATGGGAGCGTGCTGTCCGTCATGCGCAGCGGCGCGGCCGCGGGGGTCAGGCGGCCCTGAGGCGTTGCATCAGGGCTTCGGCCTCCACCGCGATCTCCGCGCCATGCGCCGGCAGGCCGAGGCGCGCGCGCAGGGGCTCCGGCAGCATCCGCTGGGACGAGACGCGCGGGCGCTTCATCTCGGGGATGATCCGCTCGGCACCGTAGAGGTCCAGATATTCCTGGTGATTGTCGAAATGGCTGCGGCCGACATAGTCCACGAAGGTTTCCGTGGGCGCGCCATGGGCCAGGATCTCCTCATGGCCCTCCGTCTCGATGTGGTACCAGGTGAAGACCTCAGGCATCTCCGAGAGCGGGACGAAGCGGATCGTGGTGCCGTTCACCAGGGCGCCGGCATTCACCAGAAGCCCTTCCCAGATCATGCCATGCGCGGCCGTGACAAAGAGGTCGCTATGGGGCAGGCCATCGCCCAAGGCGCCGGCCGAGATGCAGACCGGCTCCATCCTGGGCGAGACCAGGACGGGATGGTTGCGGATGCGCTGGCGGCCCACCCATTTCACCGGAACCGCGCGGCCATCGGTGGTGAGGATCAGGTCGCCGATGGCCAGGCTTTCCACCGCACGCTCGCCCTCGGGGGTCGCGATCCGCGTGCCTTTCAGGAAGCAGACCGTGAATGGATCGGTGCTGAGGGTCGGCAGGAAATCGGGTGCTACAAAGTTGTCGGGATCCGCGACCATGCCGTAGGCTTGATAGGTGGGGAAAAAAGGGTCCCCATCCGAGAGCACGATAAAGCTGGCACCGTCCTGCTCGAAGGTTCCGATGAAAATACCTGACCATTGGTCATCCGACACGTCGCCGATCTGGAAAACGTCTCCGCCACCGCTGGTTACGTTATTGATCGTGCCAAGATTATTGGGGAAGGATCCAATGTTTTGATCGTTCCTGAATTGTATGATGACGTTATAGTCAAATCCAGCCATGATTCATTCCCTCGATGATTTAGGGCGAATGCTACCCTGCGCGGATGTCGTGAATGTCAGACGTCATGCAGCTGGGCACGGCGGAACGCATTGTCCGACAGCCGGCCGCCGGCCTCCTGCCCTGCGCGTCTCGCTCATATCTCACAGAAATATTATCGTTTGTAAATTAGTTCCTGCGCACGCTTCAGGAAGTTTGGGCCGACGCCGCGCTTCGGGGCGCTGGCGCCCAACCGGCAGCAGAGCTTCGCGTCGCAAGAAGCTGTTCCCTGGAGCCCAGGGCACCGCCGTTCAGGCGGCCGATCTCGTACCTGTCCCGCAGGTCATGTGAAATCATGAAATCAAGCTCAAGCCCATGAGGCGACAAGCGCCGCATGCTCTGCCCTGTGCGGGCGCCACCCCACGAAGCCGTGCCTTTCAGCACCTGGATCGGCATTTGCCCGCTCTCTTGGCATTTTGGCCCCCCTCATGCCGATATGCCCTGCTTTTAGGCTTCCAACTCCGCCGCCCTACCCCGCAAGCTTCCGGCACCCAACCGGAGCCTGCCGATGACCCCGTCTCGCCGCGCCTTGCTTGCCGCGCCCCTCGCCGCCGCCCTCCCCTGGGATGTCACCCAGGCGCAGACGCAGACCGGCACCTTGCGCGTGGGCATGACCGCCTCCGCCGTGCCGCTCTCCAATGGCGTGCCGGACCAGGGGGCCGAGGGTCATCGCTTCATGGGCATCACGCTCTATGACCAGCTGGCGATGTGGGACCTCAGCAAATCCGACGTGCCGGTCACCATCCGCCCCGGCCTCGCCACCGCCTGGCGCGTGGACCCGGCCGATGCGAAGCGCTGGATCATCACGCTGCGCGAAGGCGTGCGCTTCCATGACGGCAAGGTGATGACGGCCGAGGACGTCGTCTTCTCCTATGACCGCGCCTTCAAGGCCGACGCCCCCTGGTTCGACCCCCGCGCCGCCGCCCAGGCGCGCATCCGCATGCCGACCATCGCGAGCTGGCGCGCGGAAGGCCCGCTCACCTTCATCATCGAGACGCGCACGCCGGACAGCCTGGTGCCCTTCGGCCTCACCTGGGTCGGCATCACGCATCAGGGCGCCTGGGAGGCGGCCGGCCGTGACTGGGACCGCTATCTGGACCGCGCCGTCGGCACCGGCCCCTATCGCCTGGAAACCTTCGCGGTGCGCGAGCGCTGCGTGATGCTCCGGAACGCCAATTACTGGGACGCCGCCCGCATCCCCCGCCACGAACGCCTGATCCTGCTGCCTTTGCCCGAGGCCAATACCCGCGTGGCCGCACTCCGCTCCAACCAGGTGGATTTCATCGAGGCGCCCCCGCCCGATGCCATCCCGGCGCTGCGCGCGGCGAACATGACCATCGTCGCCAACACCTACCCGCACAACTGGACCTGGCACCTCAACATGTCCGAGGGCTCGCCCTGGCGGGACATCCGGGTGCGCAAGGCCGCCAACATGGCGATCGACCGCGCCGGCATGCGCTCCATGCTGGGCGACATGATGGTGCCCGGCGCCGGCCTGCTGCCGCCCGGCCACCCCTGGCATGGCACGCCGCGCGAGCCGATCCGCACCGATGTCGCCGCCGCCCGCCGGCTGATGACGGAAGCGGGCTTCTCCCGCACGAACCCGATCCGCACCCGCGTCGGCATCTCGCCCTCCGGCTCGGGCCAGATGCAGCCGCTGCCGATGAACGAGGCCATCCAGCAGAACCTGCGCGACATCGGCATCGAGGTGACCTTCGAGGTGCTGGAATGGAACGCGCTCCTCGGCATCTGGCGGGATGGCGCGCGGGCGCCGTCCAACCGTGGCATCAGCGCCATCAATATCAGCTATGCGGCGCTCGACCCCTTCACCGCCCTGGTGCGCTTCCTGAAGAGCGACATGGTGCCGCCGGCGGCCAATAACTGGGGCTATTTCAGCGACCCCTGGTATGACGACATCATGACGCGCGTTTACAATGAGTTCGACCCGACGCGGCAGGCCGCCCTGCTCTCCGAGCTGCATGCCCGCGTGGTGGATGACGCGCTGTTTCTCTTTGTCGCGCATGACCTCAACCCGCGGGCGATGAGCCGGCGCGTGCAGGGCTTCGTCCAGGCGCAGAGCTGGTTCCAGGATCTGACGCCGATCCGCCTGGGGTAATCGGCCGCCTGGCCCCGTTGACATCCATGCTGCCCGCGCCGGACACTCGCGGGCAACGAGGATCAACGGGGAAACCAGTTCCATGGCAGAAGAGCGCTTCGTCGAGCATGACCGCGACGGCGATATCCACATCCTGCGCATTGCCAATCCGCCGGTGAACACGCTGCGCACCGGCGTCCGCGCCGGGCTGCATGCGGGCATCGCGGCCGCCGTGAAGGAAGGCGCGCGGGCCATCGTGCTGATCGGCGACGGCCGCATGTTCTGCGCCGGCGCCGAGATGACGGAGTTCAACAAGCCCCGCCAGCCGCCCAGCCTGCCGGAAGTCTTTGACTCCATCGAGAATTGCAAGGTTCCCGTCATCGCCGCCATCCATGGCTCGGCGCTGGGCGGCGGCCTCGAATTGGCGCTCGCCTGCCATGCGCGCGTGGCCGTGGCCTCCGCCCAGGTCGGCCTGCCCGAGGTGAAGCGCGGCTTCGTCCCCGGCGCCGGCGGCACGCAGCGCCTGCCCCGCCTGATCGGCCCCGAGGCGGCGCTGAAGATCATCGTGACCGGTGAGCCGATTTCGGCGACCGAGGCCGTGAAGCTCGGCGTCATCAACGCCGTGGTGGATGCGCCGCTGGAGGCTTCCGCCGTGGCCTGGGCGCGCGCCCATGCGGGGGACAGCTTCACCCTCGCCCGCAAGCGCGAGGACAAGATCAAGGGCGCCGATCTCGCGGCCTTCGATGCCGCCGCCGCGGCCCTGCTCAAGCGCACGCGCGGGCAGGAAAGCCCGAAGGGGTGTGTGGCCGCGGTCCGCGCTTCCATCACCCATTCCTTCGAGGATGGGCTGAACATCGAGCGCGAGCAGTTCCAGAAGCTCGTTGCCGGCGAGCAGAGCTTCGCGCTGCGCCACATCTTCTTCGGCGAGCGCGAGGCGGTGCGCGTCCCCGCCCTGCCCGAGGATGTGACGGGCACGCCGGTCAAGAACGCGGTCGTCATCGGCGGCGGCACCATGGGCGGCGGCATCGCGATGAACTTCGCCAATGTCGGCATCCCCGTCACCATCGTGGAGACGAGCCAGGAGGCGCTGGACAAGGGCCTGGCCCGCTGCGAGGCGAATTGGCAGCGCTCCGTCACCTCGGGCCGCATGAACCAGGCCGAGTATGAGAAGCGCCGTTCCTTCCTGAAGGGCAGCACCAGCCTCGATGTGGTGAAGGAAGCCGACCTCGTGATCGAGGCGATCTTCGAGAATATGGAGGCGAAGAAGGAGCTGTTTGCCAAGCTGGACAAGCTGGCGCGGCCGGGCGTCGTGCTCGCCTCCAACACCTCGACGCTCTCCATTGACGAGATCGCCTCGGCCACCTCGCGGCCGGAATGGGTGATCGGGATGCATTTCTTCTCGCCGGCCAATGTCATGCGCCTCTTGGAGAATGTGCGCGGCGCCAAGACCAACAACATCGCCATCGCGACGGCGACGGAGGTGGGCAAGCGCATCGCGAAGCTGCCGGTGCTGGTCGGCAATTGCGACGGCTTCGTGGGCAACCGCATGACCGGCAAGCGGGGCCCGCAGCAGGAGAAGCTGCTGCTGGAAGGCGCCCTGCCCCAGGATATCGATCGCGTGATGGAGGCCTATGGCATGGCCATGGGGCCCTGTGCCACGGGTGACCTCGCCGGCCTCGACATCGGTGCCGCCGTGCGCAAGGCGCGCGGCACGGTCGCACCCATCGCCGATGCGCTGGTGGCGCTGGGCCGCTACGGCCAGAAGACCAGCAAGGGCTGGTACATGTATGACGAGAAGCGCACCCGCCTTGTGGATCCGGAGGTCGAGGCCATCATCCTCGACATCGCGGAGAAGATGCAGGTCCGCCGCCGCAAGATCGAGGATGCCGAAATCCTGGAACGCATGCTGCTGCCGATGGTGAATGAGGGCGCGCGCATCCTGGAAGAAGGTGTCGCCGCGCGCGCCATCGATATCGACGTGATCTTCTGCAACGGCTTCGGCTGGCCCGCCTGGCGCGGTGGCCCCATGTTCTGGGCAGACCGCATGGGCCTGAAGAATGTCCGCGACAAGCTGGCGCATTACGCCGCCGCGACCCAAGACCCCAACCTCAAGCCTGCTGCCCTGATCGAAACCCTGGCCGCCTCCGGGGGCAGTTTCGCCACCGGCAGCGCCAAGAGCGCCGCATAAGGACACCCCCCATGGAACTCCGCTTCACCGATGTCGAGCTTAATTTCCGGCAGGAGGTGCGCGACTTCCTCGCCGCCGAATGCCCGCCGGAAACCCGCGCGCATATGATCGCCGGCAAGTCGCCCACCAAGGCGATGGTGGTCGAATGGCAGAAGAAGCTGAACGCCCGCGGCTGGGCGGCGCCCGAGTGGCCCGTCGAGCATGGCGGCCCCGGCTGGTCACCCGCCCAGAAATACATCTTCCGCGAGGAGTTGCAGATGTGGCCGGCGCCCTCGCCGCTCGGCTTCAACATCAACATGTGCGGGCCGGTCATCATCGAATTCGGCACGCCGGAGCAGAAGGCCCGCTTCCTGCCGCGCATGCGCAACCTGGATGACTGGTGGTGCCAGGGCTTCTCCGAGCCCGGCGCCGGCTCCGACCTTGCGGGGCTGAAGACCAAGGCGGTGCTGGAAAACGGCGAGTGGGTGATCACCGGGCAAAAGACCTGGACCACGCTGGCGCAGCATGCCGACTGGATCTTCGTGCTCGCCCGCACCGATTTCGCGGCGAAGAAGCAGGAGGGGATTTCCTTCTTCCTGGTGGACATGAAGTCGCCCGGCATCACCGTGCGCCCGATCATCACGATCGAAGGCGGGCATGAGGTGAACGAGGTGTGGTTCGACGATGTCCGCGTTCCGGCCGAGAACCTGGTCGGCGAAGTGAACAAGGGCTGGGATTGCGCGAAATTCCTGCTGGGCAATGAGCGCTTCGGCCAGGCCCGCGTGGGCGCCAGCCGCGAGCGGATCCGCCGCCTGAAGATGATCGCGAAGGAGACCATGGATGGCGGGCGCCCGCTGATCGAGGATCCGGAATTCCGCCGCCAGGTGACGGAGATGGAGATCGAGCTGAAGGCGCTGGAGATGACCGTCATGCGCGTCATCGCCAATGAGACCAAGCGCGCCGGCACCGGCAAGCCCGACCCCGCGACCTCCGTCCTCAAGATCAAGGGCACCGAGATCCAGCAGGGCGTCTCCGAGCTGCTGATGAAGGCCGCCGGCCCCTATGCCTGGGTGGATGGCGACCCGGATGCCGAGGGCAGCAATGACTGGGATGTGGCGCCCGACTGGGCCTTCGGCCTGGCCGGCATCTACTTCAACTGGCGCAAGCAGAGCATCTACGGTGGGTCCAACGAGATCCAGCGCAACATCATGGCAAAAGCGTTTCTGGGGCTCTGACACATCATGGATTTTGACCTGAACGAATCCCAGTCGCTCCTGCAGGACAGCATCCGCAAGACGCTGACGGCGAAATACGGCTTCGAGAATCGCAAGGCCTATATGGCGAGCGAGACCGGCTGGAGCCGCGAGATGTGGGCGCAATATGCCGAGCTCGGCCTGCTCGGCCTGCCCTTCGCGGAGGAGGATGGCGGCTTTGGCGGCGGCCCGGAGGAGACCATGCTCGTCGCCGAGCAGATGGGCCGGCACATCACGCTGGAGCCCTGGTTCAGCACCGTCGTGCTGGGCGGCGGCTTCCTGCGCCACGGCGCCGAGACGGCGCTGCGGCAGGAGATGGTGGAGGGTGTCGCCGCGGGCGAAACCCTGCTCGCCTTCGCGCAGGTGGAGCGCCAGTCGCGCTATGACCTCTTCGACGTGCAGACCACGGCGAAGAAGGATGGTTCAGGCTGGGTGATCACCGGCCGCAAGGGCATGGTGCTGCATGGCGACACGGCGGACCATTTCTTTGTGACCGCCCGCGTCTCCGGCGCCTCACGCGACCAGGGCGGCATCGGCGTCTTCGTCGTGCCCGCCACGGCCGATGGCGTCTCGGTGCGCGGCTTCCGCACGGTGGATGGGCAGCGCGCGGCGGAGGTGGATTTCACCGGCGCCCGTGCCACCCATGTGCTGGGCGATGCCGAGGGCGGGCTGCCGCTGGTGGATCGCGTGGTGGATGAGGCCATCGCCGTGCTGGCGGCCGAGGCGATCGGTGCCTTGGAAGTCGTGCACAACATGACACTCGACTACCTGAAGACGCGCCAGCAATTCGGCCGCGCCATCGGCAGCTTCCAGGCCTTGCAGCACAAGGCGGCGGATATGCTGGTGGCGTTGGAGCAGTCCCGCAGCATGGCGTATTTCGCGACGATGGCGGC
>JAIYCD010000207.1 GCA_027488195.1 Acetobacteraceae bacterium
GAGATAGACGCGGCGCACGCCCTCATGCGCCACGATCTCGTGCGGCAGGCCCTCCATCAGCACCTGGCCGTCATGCATGATATAAGCGCGGTCGATGATCTCCAGCGTCTCGCGCACATTGTGGTCGGTGATGAGCACGCCGATGCCGCGATTCTTCAGATGCTTCACCAGGTCCCGGATTTCCGCGACCGCGATGGGGTCGATGCCCGCCAGCGGCTCATCCAGCAGGATATAGGAGGGGTGGGTGGCCAGCGCGCGGGCGATCTCGCAGCGCCGCCGCTCGCCGCCCGAAAGCGCCAGGGCGGGGGCGCGGCGCAGATGGGAGATGCCGAATTCCGCCATCAGGCTTTCCAGCATCTGCTCCCGCCGGTCGCGCAGCGGCTCCACCACTTCCAGCGCCGCCATGATGTTCTGCTCGACGGAAAGCCCGCGGAAGATCGAGGCCTCCTGCGGCAAATAGCCGAGGCCGAGGCGCGCGCGGCGATACATGGGCAGGCGGGTCACGTCCGCGCCATCCATCATCACCGTGCCCTCCTCGGGCTGCACGAGGCCGGTGATCATGTAGAAGGTGGTGGTCTTGCCCGCGCCGTTGGGGCCGAGCAGGCCCACCGCCTCGCCCCGCTTCAGCGAGATGGAGACGTTGCGGACGACGGGGCGCTTCTTGTAGCGCTTGCCAAGCCCGGTCGCGACCAGCCCGCCCGAGCCCTCGATGGCCGAGAGGCCGGGCTTGCCGCCGGGCAGCGGGCCCGGCTGGTTCTTGCCCATCTGGTTCATCGTGTGGCTCCTGAAGGCGTAGATCCGGGGGGCGTGGACGGCCCGCGCGACGGCGCGCCATCGGCCGGCCCCTGCTGCGGCGTGATGATCCCCTGCACCCGCTGCCCCGGCTGGGACAGGATGCGGGAGACACCCGTGTTCATGTTCACGATGGCCTCGCGGCCGGCGACGAGGTTCTCGCCGCGCGTGATGCGGACATTGCCCAGCACGCGGGCGAGGCCGGTGGCCGCCGAATAGACCGCGCGGTCGCCGCGGATGACCTCGAACTCGGTGCGGATCTCGACATTGCCGAAGAGCTCGACGCGATCGATGCGGCCCTGGCCGGGGGGCGGACCCGCCGTGCCCTCGGCGCCGGGGCGGGCCACGGCGGCCGGGGTGGCGCCGGCGGGCGGGTCCTCCAGCATGTAGGCGACGAGCGTGTCGGCCGCGATGCGCCGGTTGTCCTGCGTCACGACCAGCGCAGAGCCGCGGGCGACGGCCATGCGGCGCTCCGTCCAGTATTCCAGGCTGTCTCGCGAGGTGATGGTCTGCTGGGGCGTCGCATAGCTGATGACGCGGCCGGTCAGCACCAGCACGGCCTGGTCCATGTCATAGACGGCGCGGTCGCCACGCGCCGTGTCGGTCGGCGTGAAGATGCGGACATCGCCCTCCGCCTCCATGCGCCAGATCTCGCTGCTGCCGCCCATCGGCGTTTCGCCGCCAGAGGCCGGGCGGGCGGCCGGGCGGGCGGGCGGCTGCTCGCCGCCGCGCGAGCGGTAGCGGGCGATCAGGCGCGCGGCCTCGATCGTCGTGCCGTCGCGCACGGCGCGGGCATCGCCGCGAGCCACCACCACCTGCTCGGCCTGGCGCCATTCGATGCCGTTGGTGGCGGTGATGTCGACCGGCCCGCCCTGGGACATGTCGATGCCCTGGGCGTTGGCAGGGCCCTGCCCCAGGAAGGCAGGGCCCTGCCCCAGGAAAGCGGGGCCGGCCAGCAGCGTGGCAAGCAGGAGCAGGTGCCTCATTGCTGGCGCCCTTCCAGGATGGCCCGCGCGCGGCCGGTGAAGATCATGACCGCGCCGCGATCCAGCATCTCGAAACCCTCGGATTCGATCGTCCCAAAACTGCCCTGCGCCTGGGTGGGGCGCTCGCCATGGGCGGTGCCGGCATCCACCTGCACCGCCGCCGCCTCGGTGCGGAACAGCATCCCGTTGTCGTGGTAGATTTGCACATTGCCCTCGAGGTCGAGATGCTGCGCGGCGCGATCATAGCGGCCGCGGTCACTCTCGACATAGACCCATCCGCCATCGGTGAGGAGGATGTCGGCGCGCGGAAGGTCCATGAGCAGAACCTCCTCCTGACCCGGCTGGCGGGCGAGGCGGGCGGTGACCGTGTAGGGGCGGTTCATCTCGTCCACGCCCTGGAAGCGGGGCGCGATGAGCTGCAGCGCCTCAGGCACCAGGGTGGGGCCGCGGCGGAAGGAAAGGCGCGAATTGCCGCCCTCGATATCCGGCCAGAAGACCATGAGGCCGAGCACGCCCGCAGCAAGAAGGGGCATGAGCAGCTTCATGGCCGAGACCAGGCGCTGCCGGCGGGCGATCTGCTCGGCGCGCGGCACGCGGCGCGCGCGGGAGGGGGTGAGCGCGCGGCGGCGATCCTGGCCGACATCCAGGAAATCGGTGCGGCGGATCTCCTCGCTCATGCGCGCCCGCTCGTCACGCGGCGCCAGCGCGGGGCGGTTCCTGCTTTTGCAGGATGCCGATGGGGCGGGCCTGCGCGTGGCCGGCGATGCTGGCCTCCCTGATCAGGCGCGGTGCCGCGGCGGCCGGGGCCGCCGCCTCGAAGCGCTGGTCGTGCCGGGCGGTCTGGAGGCTGGAGCTCCGCGCGCCAGGCGAAAGGGGGGTGCCGTGATCCACGCTGCCTCTATGGGGTGGCGGCTCCCGGGGGTCAAGGCAAGGATCGAGCAAGGATCATGCCAAAGCGTGACAGCCCGGCATAACCCTTGCGATTCAGACCTTTTCCGAAATCCTGATGGCGACCTTGCAACCCATCTTGATGGCCGCCGAAAGCAGCCGGTAGCCCGGCGTCAGCTCCGCCTCATTGGCGAGCCCGATGTCGCGGTGCTCCAGTTCCTCGGCGCGGAAGCGGGCGATGTCGGCCTTGAGGGGGGCCTCGTCATCGCCCAGGGCCGCTTCCTGGGCCTGGTAATGCTCGTCGATCGCTTCCTCGACGGCGACGGTGCAGGCCATGGCAGCGCGGGGGCCCATGGCGGCCGTCGCGGCGCCAAGCGCGAAGCCCGCGACGTGCCAGAGCGGCAGGAGGGCCGTGGGGCGGACCCGGCGCTCGGCGATGAGGCGGGAGAAGGTGTCGAGGTGTTCCTGCTCCTGCTCCTGCATGTGGCGGATGGTCTCTTCGTGCTTCGTGCCGCGGAGAATCGCGAGCTGGCCCTGGTAGATTCGCTTCGCGCCATATTCGCCGGCGTGATCCACGCGGATCACCTCTTCCAGGTAACGACGTCCCGTCTTGGGGTTGGGCGTTGTCATGCGCGGGGCTCCTTCGCGGCAAGGCGCCAGGCCAGGGTGGCGAGGCTCAGCCCATAGATCAGGTTCATCCCTGCCATGGAAAGGGGGAGGCCCGGAATCAAATGGGCCGGCTGGTCGCAAGGCTTGGTGGGCGTGGGGGCGAGGCTGCGCATGAGGTCCTCGACGCTGGCCGTCCCGCCCGAGGTCGCCGCCTGGCAGCCCGGCAGCGGCGAGGGCCACCAGCCGAATTCGACGCCGAGGTGGAAGGCGCCGATGGCGGCCGAGCTGGCGGCGGCAAGGCCGGCCAGCAGCAGGGCGGGCCGGCGCCAGAGGAAGGCGCCGAACAGGGCCAGGGCGCCGGCCGCCCAATAGGGCCAGCGTTGCCAGAGGCAGAGTTCGCAGGGTGCGAGTCCGAACCAGGATTCGGACCCCTTGGCGAAGAGCGGCGCCCCGAAGGCAAGGAGCGCGATGAGCAAAGCGGAGGCCATGGGATCATCTGACGCCGAGCCTGCCCCTCCGGCAAGTCACGGGGTCTGGGGCCTCCCGGTCCCAGCCGCCGGAGGCCCTCTTTCTGCTAGTTCGTCCGCTTCGACAGCGACACGGCATAGGGCGCCGCCCGCGCATGCAGGGTCGGGTCGTCGCTGAAGCTGATCCCCGGCTCCTGATCGAGCGTCATGAAGCTGATCGGATCGCAGGGCCCGCCCGGCCCGGCGGCGACGGAGGTGACGGTGAGCCGGCCCACCACGGCGCGCGGGCGGTCCTCGGGCCAGGCCACGGTCGGGTTGGTCACGTCATCGCCCTCGGCCGGGAATTGCAGCACCATGTCGTACTCGACCGGGCCTTGCGCCATGCGTTGGCGGATCTCGTCGGCGAGAAAATCGCGCGGGAGGGATTGCATCTGCTCGGCGGTGAGGCGTGACAGGCCGGCGCGCGGCTCGAAGACCCAGCGGGCGTGGCGGACCTCGCCATCCTGGCCCTGGAAGCGGAAGGCGTTCACGCCCCAATAGGGGGTGGTGGCCCAGCTGGCGGGCGGCAGGGTGGCGGCGAGCCAGGCGCCCTGCAGCGTGACGGCGGGGTTGGCGGCGACGAAGGCCGCGATGCGCTCGGCATTCGGCCGGCCGGTCGCGGGGTCGGGTGCGCGGATGCGCAAATTGGCGAGGAAAACAACCGGGTCAGGGGCGCCGAAGATGGGGGCGGAGATGTTGGCCATGTCCAGCACATCGCCCGCCGCCGTCTCGAAGCGGATGGACAGGCCACGGGTGCTGCGCGCCCGGTCATCGGCCTGCGGATTGGCGCCGGCGACGCCGAAGCGAATGATGGTGTTGACGCGCTGCCCACTGAAGACCGGCGCGACCGAGAGGCGCGTGCCCTCGGGCGTCGCGGTGAAATGGCCGGCGGCGCAAAGGCCCTTGGGGTGGCTCGGCCGGTGGGTGCGGATCGGGCCGAGGACGCCTTCGAAGCCCTCGATGATCTCCTCCGGCGTGGGCTGGGCCTGGGCGGGCGCGCCGCCCAGCAGGGCGGCCAGGGCGGCGGCGGCGAGGCCGAGGGGGATCGAGCGGCGCTGCATGGGCATGGTCCTTCCTGGTTGCCTCCCCTGTACGGGGGAAAGGCTGGGAAGGTTACGCACGCGCGCCCGGCCGCGACAACCGGTTTCGCGCCCGCGCAACTGGTCCTAGGCTCCCCCTCGGCTGAGGGAGAGACGCCATGCTGAAGATCTGGGGCCGTGCCAGCTCCTCCAATGTGATGAAGCTGCTCTGGCTCTGCGAGGAACTGGGCACGCCCTGCCAGCGGCTCGACGCCGGCGGCAGCTTCGGCCGCACGAAGGAGCCCGCCTATCTGGAGATGAACCCCAATGGCCGGGTGCCGACCATCGAGGAGCCGGATGGCTTCTCGCTCTGGGAAAGCAACACCATCTGCCGCTACCTGGTGACGACCCGGGCCCCCGGTCACACCCTGTACCCGGCGGAGCCGCGCGCCCGCGCCCGGGCCGAGCGATGGATGGACTGGCAACTCGGCCACCTGAACGCGCCGATGACCGTCATCTTCTTCACCTATGTCCGCACGCCGGAAGATCAGCGCGACTGGCCGGCGACCCATGCGGCGCGCGACGAGGCCCAGGCGCTGTGGGACATGGTGGAGAACAGCCTCGGCATCGCGCCCTATCTGGGGGGCGACCATCTGGGCCTCGCCGACATCGCGCTTGGCCCCTATCTGCACCGCTGGTTGACGCTGCCCATCACGCGTGCGCCGCAGCCACGGCTGCACGCCTGGCATGCGCGGCTGATGACGCGACCGGGCTTTGCCCGCCATGTGGGAGTGCCGATGTCGTGAATGAGCGGCCCAGAACGATCGTTCGCCATGCCGAAGGGCGGGACTTCACCCGCGGCCTGCGCGCCTTCTTCGAATATGGCGATCTCGGCATCGCCGAGGCCACGGCGGGCGGCTTCGGCGCGCATGTGATCCGGGCCATCCCCGGGGTGCATGCCGAGCCGCAATGGCACCTGCACGAACTGGATTTCCAGATGGTCTGGATCGTGAAGGGCTGGGTGCGCTTCGAATACGAGGATATCGGCGAGGTGACGCTGACCGCCGGCACCAGCGTGCTGCAACCGCCCCGCATCCGCCACCGTGAGATCGCGCATTCGGATGATCTGGAACTGGTGGAGATCACGGCGCCGGCCCAGTTCGAGACGAAGCTGGTGGACGCGCCTTAAGAGGCGGTAAGCATTGGACAAAAAAAGTGGCGACGCATTGCTGCGCCGCCAAGTTTAGGGAGGAAACGTCCAAGAAAGCAGGCAGGAACCAAAATTCCTGCCGCCTCCAGAAAGATAGGCGAGAGGTCGCTCGTGTGCAAGCGATTTTTCGCATTGCAACATGCCAAATTGTATCAAGGCTGGCATGCGACTTGCGCAGGGCGGGAGATGCGCCGCCCCTCCCCGCTTCGCCACCTGCCCCTCTTCGCCGCCCTGCTGGCGGGGGGGCCTGCCATGGCACAAGCCATTGATCCCACGGTGCAATGCCGCGCCGCCATCGCGCGGGCCGAGCAGGGTTCGCAGATCCCGGCCGGGCTGCTCCAGGCGATCGGCCGGGTGGAATCCGGCCGTCGCAACCCCGAGACGGGCACCGCCGGCCCCTGGCCCTGGACCATCAATGCCGAGGGGCGCGGCCATTTCTTCCCGGACAAGGCGGCAGCAATTGCCGCTGTGCGGGAATTGCAGGGGCGCGGCGTCCGTGTGATCGATGTCGGCTGCATGCAGGTGAACCTGCACCACCACCCCCGCGCCTTCGCCAGCCTGGAGGAGGCCTTCGACCCCGTCAGCAATGCCCGCTACGCCGCGCAATTCCTGACGCAGCTCCAGGCCGCGCGGGGGGATTGGATGGTCGCGGCCGGGCATTACCATTCCCACACGCCGGAGCTTGCCCAGGCCTATCGGGCGCGCGTCCAGGCTGCCTTGCCGGCGGCACAGGCACGCAATGCCGAGGACCGGGCCCTGGTGGGGATGAACCTGCCGCGCCAGCAGGCCCTGGCGCCGCCCACCAGCCTGTCGCTCTCGAATCGGGAGGAGCGGGCGCAGGTTCTGCCCAGTTCCGGCGGCGCAGGGCGCGGGCTCGACGCCTATCGCGCCAACCCCGTGCCGGTCACCGGACGGCAGATCGCGATGGTGCCGAGCACGCTGCTGCGGCGCTGAGGCTCACCCCCGGCAGAAGGCGAGGATGGCGCGGACGACCGACTGGGGCCGCTCCTCGGCGCGGAGGTGACCGCAGAAGGGGATGGTCTCGCCCGTCGCGCGCTCGACCACGAGTTGCATCTGCTCAGCACGCCGGGATGGCCGAACTGACCGCTGAGCGCGAGGACCGGGACCGTCAGCTTCGTTTGCGTGGCGGCGCGGAGCTGCTCGGCCGTCACCAGCAGGTCGCGATCCCGGCGGAAGGAGCCGTGCAGCCCGCCCGGCTTGCGCTGGCCGCGCACTCATGACGCGCGATCCTTCGCCGAAATCGAGGCGGAGTCGGCCACCATGCTGGTGAGGAGCTGACCGATGCGCGCGGCCAGGCGGACAGCCTGGCGGTCAAGCCCCGCCTCGTCGCCGAGCATGTGGCGCGAAGCCTTCGGGCCCGACTGGCCGGAGGATGCCCGGATGGCGGGCGCATTCAGCGCCGGCCCCCGCTCCCTGCCCAAGCCATGGGCGGTCCTTGCCGGAGCCGATGATTGCGTTCGCTTAACCCTCTTGCAACACGTTTAGGTTCCAGGCACATGGCAGACCAGCCGGGAGGGCATACCTCGCCGGAGCCAACGAAAAGGAATTTTCCGATGAAGTTGACCGCCTTTGCCGCTGCCGCGGCGGCTTTCATGGTCTTCGGGCCGGTGGAAGCGCTGGCCGGCCGTGACCTCGACAATATCCGCCAGCGCGGCACGCTGCGCTGCGGCGTCCAGGGCCCGTCCAACCCCGGTTTCGGCGTGCCCGACAGCCAGGGCCGCTGGCAGGGCTTCAATGTCGAGATCTGCCGCGCCGTCGCGATCACGATCTTCAACGACGCCAACCGCGTCGAATTCGTCCCCGTCACCTCGCAGAGCCGCTTCCCGGCCCTGGCCGCGGGCGAGGTGGACATCCTCTCGAACAACTCGACCTGGACGCTGACGCGCGATTCCAACGTGAACCGCTTCAACTTCCCGGCCATCGTCTTCTATGACGGCCAGTCCGTGATGGTGCCCCGCCGCCTGAACGTGACTTCGGCCCGCGCGCTCAACGGCGCGACCGTCTGCGTGCAGCCTGGCACGACGACCGAGCTGAACCTCAATGACTTCTTCCGCCAGCACAATCTGCGCTTCACGCCCGTCGTCATCTCGGACCTGGACGAGCTGCGCCGCGCCTATGACAGCGGCCGCTGCGACGTGTTCACGAACGACTTCGCCGCACTCGCCGCCCAGCGCACGCTGCTGACCCGCCCGGCCGACCACGTGATCCTGCCCGAGCGCATCAGCAAGGAGCCGCTCGGCCCCGTGATCCGCCAGGGTGACGAGGAGCTGACCAACATCGTCGCCTGGACCGTCTTCGCGCTGATCGAGGCCGAGGAGCTCGGCATCAACATGGCCAATGTCGAGCAGATCGCAGGCTCCAGCACCAACCCGCTGGTCCGCCGCTTCCTGGGCGTCGAGGGCAATATGGGTGAGAGCCTGAGCGCGGCGCGTGCCGACTATGCCCGCCAGATCATCCGCCAGTTCGGCAATTACGGCGAGATCTACAACCGCCACCTGGGCCCGCAGACCCCGCTGGCCCTTGAGCGCGGCCAGAACCAGATCTGGACGCAGGGCGGCCTGCTCTACGCCCCGCCCGCGCGCTGAGTCTGTCACGCTGATTTGATTTGGGCCGGGGCGAAATCCCCGGTCCTTTTTTCCGTTTCAGGTTGAGTGAAAAGGGCGCCGCATGAGCACCACCACCCCCATCATGGCGAAGCCCCTGATCCCGCTGCCCGCCGGTACGACCATGCGCGGGCTGCTCTGGCAGGCCGGCCTTGCCGCCGCCGTGATCTTCATCGGCTGGTCGCTCTACAACAACATGCTGACCAACATGGCCGCGCGCGGCCTGCAATTCGGCTATGGCTTCCTCAACCGCTCAGCCGGCTTTCCCATCGGCGAGGGCCTGCTCAACTACACGCCCTCCGACACCTATGCCCGCGCGCTGACGCAGGGCTTCCTCAACACGCTGCGCGTCGCCATCGTCGGCATCGTGCTGGCCACCGTGCTCGGCGTGCTGCTGGGCCTCGCGCGGCTTTCCGCCAATCCGCTGCTGCGCAGCCTGACCGGCGGCTATATCGAGATCATCCGCAACACGCCGCTCGTCCTGCAGCTCGTCTTCTGGCACTCCATCATCCTGCAGCTGCCCTCGGTGCGGCAGGCGCTGAACCCGCTGCCCGGCTTCTTCCTCTCGCAGCGCGGCGTGAAGATGCCGGCGCTGCTGGCCGAGCCCGCGCTCTATTCCTGCCTCCTCGCCCTCGTGACCGCCGCCATCCTCTGGTACGGCCTGGCCCGGCGCGAGCGCGCCCGGCAGATCGAGACGGGCGAGCGCAAATCCACCCTCATCCCCGGCTTTGCCCTGCTGTTCGGCCTGCCGATTGCGGCCGGCTTCGCCTTCGGCGCCCCCACGGTGGAATGGCCGGAGCTGACCGGCTTCAACTTCGAGGGCGGCCTGGCGCTGAGCCCGGAATTCTTCGCGTTGCTGATCGGCCTGGTCATCTACACCTCGGCCTTCATCGCGGAGATCGTCCGCTCGGGCATCCAATCCGTCCATAAGGGGCAATGGGAGGCGGCGCGCGCGCTGGGCCTCGCCCCGGGCCGCATCATGCGTCTCGTCATCCTGCCGCAGGCGCTGCGCGTCATCATCCCGCCGATGACCTCGCAATTCCTGAACCTGACGAAGAACTCCTCGCTCGCCGTCGTCATCGGCTATCCGGACCTGGTCTCGGTCGCGAACACCTCGATCAACCAGACGGGCCAGGCGGTGGAGGTGATCAGCCTCTTCATGGCGATCTACCTGGCCATCAGCCTCATCACCTCGCTGCTCATGAACATGTACAACCGCGCTGTCGCGCTGAAGGAGCGCTGAGATGGCCGCCCCCGCAACTGCCCCCCGCTTGCCCAATTTCGGCGAACGGACCCTCACCTTCGCGCGCGCCTGCTTCAACGGGCCCATCAACATCGCCATCAGCGCGGCCTGCATCGCGCTGCTGATCTGGCTCGTGCCCCCGCTCTTCAACTGGGCGGTGGTGAACGCCACCTGGAACGGAACGGCGGCCACCTGCCGCGAGAATGGCGGCGCCTGCTGGGCCTTCATCCGCGAGAAATTCTGGTTCAGCGTCTTCGGCCTCTACCCCTATGAGGAGCGCTGGCGGCCGGGGCTGATGCTGGTGATCCTCGTCACGCTGGTCATCTCCTCCACCTTCCGGGCCTTCTGGAACAAGTGGCTGATCGTCGCCTGGGTGGTCGCGGCACCCACGATGCTGATCCTGATGGGCGGCGGCGTCTTCGGGCTGACGCCGGTGGCCACCCGCCTCTGGGGCGGCATCACCATCACCGGCATCATCGCGGTCTATGGGCTGGCGCTGGGCTATCCGCTGGCGATCCTGCTCGCACTCGGCCGGCGCTCGAACCTGACGCTGGTGCGCTGGTTCTCCACCATCGTCATCGAATGCGTGCGCGGCGTGCCGCTGATCAGCCTGCTCTTCATGGCGGCGATCATGCTGCCGCTCTTCCTGCCGGAGGGCATCACGCTCGATCGCCTGGCGCGCGTGCTGGTCGCCTACACCATCTTCACCGCGGCCTACATGGCGGAAGTGGTGCGCGGCGGGCTGCAGGCCATGCCGCGCGGGCAGTATGAGGCGGCGGATGCGGTCGGCCTCAGCTACTGGCAGAAGATGCGGCTGATCATCCTGCCGCAGGCGCTCTCCATCACTATCCCGTCGCAGGTGAACACCTTCATCGGCCTGTTCAAGGACACGACGCTGGTGATCGTGATCGGCGTCTTCGACTTCTTCACCACGCTGCGCTCGGCACTCGGCGACCCGAACTGGCTGGGCTTCCCGACCGAGGCCTATGTCTTCGCGGCGGGGGTGTATTTCATCCTGTGCTTCGCGATGTCGAAATACAGCCAGAAGCTGGAGCGGGATTTCCAGCCGGCGCAGCGGTAGTCACCCAGGGCCGCGCCGCCCGCCGCCAACCGAAGGGCACAGACATCCGCCGGCCCTCCCGCGGATGGCCCTTACCGGTGCGGATGGCGGCTGCCTCCCTTGACCGGCCCTTACAAAAGGTATCAAATTCAACTTAAGCGTAGTAATTGATCAGACTTCCCGGCAGTGCGAGGACTTCATCCATGAGCGGCTGTCCTTATCGCGACCTGCCCTCTACTTCTTATTGGCGCCGATCGGTCTCGGGGAGGTCTTCGTCCCAGATGGACCTCGTGGTCGGCCCCCAGCTGACCATCACGCCGAGCGACCGGGTCGCGACCGCCGGTAGCTGCTTCGCCCAGAACATCGCCCGCTACCTCAGCAGCTCAGGCTACAATTTCTTCGTGACGGAATCTCTTCCCGCCCCGTTTCCGGTCAGCCTGCAGAAGGAATATGGCTACGGCACCTTCTCGGCCCGGTTCGGGAACGTCTACACCGCGCGGCAGCTCGTTCAATTGTTCGATCGCGCTTTCGGTACTTTCGAACCACTAGACACGCATTGGGAGCAAGACGGGCGCTTTCTCGACCCTTTTCGCCCCTCCGTTGAGCCGGATGGCTATCCGTCGCTCGATCATCTGCTGCATGACCGTATCACCCATCTTGCGGCGGTTCGGCGCATGTTCCTTGAGTGCGACGTCTTCGTCTACACGCTGGGCCTGACCGAGGCCTGGATGGACCGGCGCGACGGCGCGGTCTTCCCCGTCTGCCCCGGCTGCACCTACGGGACCCACGAGCGGGACCGGCACGTTTTCCACAATTTCGACTATGAAGAGACCCTTGCCGACATGCGGCTCTTCCTGGGGAAGCTCAAGGCGGTAAATCCTGCTGTCCGGGTCCTGTTGACGGTCTCGCCCGTGCCGCTGATCGCGACGGCCGAGGCGCAGCATGTCGCGGTTGCCACGACCTACTCCAAAGCGGTCCTGCGGGCAGTGGCCGGCGCGCTCTGCAAGGAGCCGGGCGTGCACTACTTCCCCTCCTTCGAGATGATCAGCGGCCACTGGACAGGCGGCGCGCATTTCGGACCCGATGGCCGCGACATCACGGAAGCCGGTGTCAGGGAGGTAATGACGATCTTCTTCCGCCGCCTCTGTGGCGCGGAACTGCCCGGAGCGGCGGCGCCAATGGCCCGACTTCCAGCACCCACCGCGAGCCAGGACGTCAACCTGGCGGATGTCGCTTGCGATGAAGAGGCCTTGCTCGGATGACAATCCAACGTGCGGTCTTGCTCGGGGACAGCCACATCGGCGCCTTGCTGGCGGCGCAGAAGAAAAACCCGGGCGTGCAAGGCGACATCGCCTATCAGCTACTCCCGGTTGGGCCGAACCGGACGGTTGAGACCTTTCTCTTCGACCTGCCTGACGGTCGGGTGTTGCTCAACCCCCTATTGACCCGCGCGCTATCGAAGGCTCGGCTATACGATGAGTTGCTGTACCGTGTCCGAGATCACACAACGCCACTCGTCATCCTGTTCGGCAGCCATGAGGCCAATCGCATCGCCTTCGACACCGCCATGGTGAACACGACCGTCACGCCCGATCCATCGGCGGCAACCCGTCAGCTTCTCACGGCGAAGGTCCTTCGCGAACTGATCGAATACCGGCTTGCCTACTACTGGCGGGGCATGGCCATTCTGGAAGCCTTGTTTCGGGGCCGGCTGCATGTCCTTTTCTCGCCCCCGCCGCAGCGGACTCCACGGGATAGGAAGACGGGAAGGCCACTGAACATCGCCCCCCTGGATGTACGGAGCGAACTCTGGCGGCTCGGCCAGGAGATCATCACCCGCCACCTCGAGGCGCTGGGCATAGATGTCATGAACTTCGCTCCGGAGTTTTCCGACGAGAACGGGTTCCTCCGTTCCGAATACGAAGCGGCTGATGGCGTGCATGCCAACGAGGCCTATGGATCCGCCATGCTGGGCCGGCTTGCGGGGCTCGATCTGCAGGGGCGCTCCGCCGCGGCGGCAGCGCTACGTGCTTAGCGGGGAATCCGCCTCGCTGGGCCATGGTCAAACCGGCATCAGCCCTTCCCAGCCGGCCGCGCCAAGGCTGCTCTTGCGGCGGCCACACCCGTGCTGAAACATGCCTGGAGCAGGTAGCCGCCCGTCGGTGCCTCCCAATCCAACATCTCGCCACAAGCGAAGAGGTGTAGGTGGCCCGGCACGGCCAGCTCAGCGTCGAAACCCAAGCCACCCGCAGAGGAAATCGCGCGCTCCAGCCCCTGCGTGCCGGTGAGCCGCAACGGCAGCGCCTTCACCAGCGCGGCGGGCGCGGCCCCGGCCCCGGCCCGCAATGCCTCCTGCACCAACCCCACCGCGACCGGCGACAAGCCCGCCTGCTTGCGCAGTTGATTGGAAAGGGACTGCGAGCCGCCCGACAGTGTGACGCGCGGCAGATCGGGCCGCAGGTCCAGCGTGACATCCACGTGCCCTTCATGCGCGATGGCCTCACGCAGCACGGCGCTGAAGGCATAGACCAGCCCGCCTTCGATGCCGTCGCGCGTGATCATCGCCTCGCCACGCTGCGTGCGGCCGGCAAAGCTCAGCGCCACGCGCTTCAGGGGCTGGCCCTGGAAGCGCTCGGCGAAATGCGGGCTCCAGGCCACGCGGAAGCCCATATTGGCGGGGCGGAAGGGCGTGACGCCAGGCAGCAGACTGGCCCAGGCGCCGTCGGAGCCCAGGCGCGGCCAGGAGGCGCCGCCAAGGGCCAGGATGGTCGCCGCCGGTGCGAAACTCACCTCGCCCTCGGGCGTCGCGAAACGCAGCGCGCCCGCCGCATCCCAGCCCATCCAGCGATGCCGCCGCCGCAGCGTGACGCCCAGCGCCTCCAGCCGCGCGAGCCAGGCGCGCAGCAAAGGCGAGGCCTTCATGGCGCGCGGAAACACCCGGCCGGAGCTGCCGGTGAAGACCTGCTGTCCCAGGCCCTCGGCCCAGGCGATGAGGGCCGCGGGCGGAAAGGCCTCGATGGCCGGGCGCAGATGCGCGGCGGCCGCGCCGTAGCGAGAGAGGAAGTGCTCCAGCGGCTCGGAATGGGTCAGGTTCAGGCCGCCGCGCCCGGCCAGCAGGAATTTCCGCGCGGGTGCGGCCATCTGGTCGAAGACCACGACCTCGCGGCCGGCCATGGCCAGGGTTTCCGCCGCCATCAGCCCGGCCGGGCCGGCGCCGATGACGGCGAAGGGCGCGCTCATCGGTTGGCGAGCGCCAGCAGCGGGATGGTCAGCTCCTGGTCCGCCGTTCCGATGGCGAACACCGTGGAGAAATGATTGTGCCCCGCCATGTGCAGGAAGGGCGGGCAGCGCCCGGCGAGGCACAACGCCGCGTTCAGCCGCGCCACCTGCTCCTGGAAGGCGCGCGGCTCCAGATCGGCCGAGGCGAGGAAGAGCGGGATGTTGAGGCGCGTCAGCCCCGGAATGGCGGAGCGCTGCGCGAGCTTGACGGGGTCGTTCCCGTAATAGGCGCCGGTGGTGGGCGAGGCCGGGTAGCTGCCCACATCATGCACGCCCGAGACGAGCATGGCGGAAGCCACGCCCGGGGATGCCGCATGCGCGGCCAGATAGTCGCCCACATGCGCCGCCCCGGCCGATTGCCCCATCAGCACGATCCGCGCGGGGTCGCCGCCATGCGCCGCGATATTCGCGCGCACCCAGGCGAGTGCCGCCGCGATATCCTCGACCACGGCGGGGTAGCTGTGCTGCGGCGCCAGCCGGTAGGTGATGTTCACGCCGACCAGGCCCGAGCGCGCCGCCCATTGGCCGATATTGTCGTAGTAGAAGGCGCCGGGCCGCGTCTTGTCGCCGCCGACGAAGCCGCCGCCATGCACGAAGACCAGCACGGGCCGCGCGCCGGCCCCATTGGGCGAGAAGATATCCAGCCGATGCCGCGGATCGGGGCCGTAGCGCTGGTCCCGCAGCGGCTCGACCTTGGGCGGCGGCTGCAGGGCGGCCAGCGCCTCGGCGGTGCGGGCAACACCTTCCGCGCCCATGGCGGGGCCGATGGCGCGGATCGCGGCCTGGGTCTCGGGCGGGAGGGCAGAGATCTGAGCGGCCGCCGGCATCGCCAGCAGCAAGGCGGGCAGGATGAAACGCAGCATGTCGGGCGTCCTCAACTGGTCGCGAAACCCCGTCCCGGCACGGAAGCGAGGAGCGAGCGGGTATAGGCGTGTTCGGGGGCTTCGAACACTCGGCCGATCGGGCCGTGCTCCACCACCTCGCCATCCTTCATCACGGCGACCAGGTCACAGACCTGCACGGCCACGCGCAGATCATGCGTGATGAGGATGATGGAAAGCCCAAGCCGCGTGCGCAATTCCGCCAGCAGCCGCAGCACCTGCGCCTGGACGGAGACATCGAGCGCGGAGACCGGCTCATCCGCCACCAGCACCTCCGGCTCCAGCGCCAAGGCGCGGGCGATGCCGATGCGCTGGCGCTGGCCGCCGGAGAATTCATGCGGGTAGCGCTCGACGCCCGCCGGGTCGAGGCCAACCAGCGCAAACAACTCCCGCGCGCGGGCCATCGCCTGTTCGCGCCCCATGCCATGGATCATCGGGCCCTGCGCCACCAATTCGCCGGCGCGGCGGCGTGGGTTGAGCGAGCCATAAGGGTCCTGGAAGACCATCTGCATGCGCTTGGCACTCGCCCGCAGCTGCGCCTTGTTCAGCGTGGCGAAATCCGTGTGGCCGAGGCGGATCGCGCCGGCCTCGGGCTTCACCAGCCGCATGATGCAGCGCGCGAGCGTGGATTTTCCGGAGCCTGACTCCCCCACGATACCGAGCGTGCCGCCCTTGGGCAGGATCAGCGAGACATCGCGCACCGCCCGCGTCACGCGCCGCCCACGGCCGAAAAAGCCGCCCTTGCGGTAGGTCTTGCTCACATGCTCGATGCGCAGGATCGCCTCCTCCGAGATCGCGCGCGGCGGGGGCGCGGCCAGCGGCGGGACGGCGGCGATCAGCGCCTTGGTGTAGTCATGCTGCGGGTTCTGCAGCACGTCCCGCGCCGCCCCCTGCTCCACGACCAGGCCGTGCTGCATGACGGCGACACGGTCGGCGATTTCCGCCACCACGCCGAAATCATGGGTGATGAACAGCACGGCGGTGCCCAGGCGCTGCTGCAAGTCGCGGATCAGCGAGAGGATCTGCGCCTGCGTCGTCACATCGAGTGCCGTGGTGGGTTCGTCGCAGATCAGCACGCGGGGCTTGAGTGCCAGGGCCATGGCGATCATCGCGCGCTGGCGCTGGCCGCCGGAGAGTTCATGCGGAAAGGCGCGATAGGCCTGGCGGGGGTCGGGGATGCGGACCTCCTCCAGCAGGGCGAGCACGCGCGCCTCGATCTCCGCCTTGGCGAGGGGCGTGTGGATGCGGAACATCTCGCCGATCTGGTCGCCGATGGGGCGCAGCGGGTTCAGCGCCGTCATCGGCTCCTGGAAGACCATGGCGATGCCGGCACCACGGATCTGGCGCATCTCGGCCTCATCCGCCGTGGCGAGGTCCCGTCCGTCAAACAGGATGCGGCCGGAATCGATGGCGACGCCCGGCGGCAGCAGGCGCATGATGGCGCTCGCCGTCATGGACTTGCCCGAGCCGGATTCGCCGACCACGCAGAGGATTTCGCCCGCGCGGAGTTCCAGCGTCACGTCACGCAGCGCATGCGGGCGGTCGGCGCCGCGGGGCAGGGCGACGGAGAGCGCCTCGATGGAAAGCACCGCGCTCATGTCGGGCCACCCCTGCCCTTGAGGCGCGGGTTCAGCGCGTCATTCAGCCCCTGCCCCACCAGCGAAACCGCCAGCACCGTCAGGAGAATGGCGAAGCCCGGAATGGCCGAGACATACCACTGCGTCCGCAGCACATCGCGCCCGAGGCCGATAAGGTTGCCCCAGGAGGCGACGTTCGGGTCGGAGAGGCGCAGGAAGGCCAGCGCCGCTTCCAGCAGGATGGCAACCGCCATCACCACGCTGGCATAGACGATGACGGGCGGCAGCGCATTGGGCAGGATTTCGCGGAAGATGATCTGCCTATCCCGCATGCCGAGCGTATGGCAGGCCTCCACGAATTCGCGCGAGCGCAGTGAGAGGAATTCCGCACGCGTCAGCCGCGCCGGCGCGGGCCAGGAGACGGCGCCAACCGCGATCACCACCGTCATCAATTCCGAGCCGAAGATCGAGACGAAGAGCAGCAGCAGCAGGAAATTGGGCAGCGTCTGGAAGGCTTCGGTCACGCGCATCAGCACGTCATCCACCCAGCCGCCGTAATAGCCGGCGATGGCGCCGATCGCGATGCCGATGCTCACCGCGATGGAGGTGGCGACCAGGCCGATCAGCAGCGAGATGCGCGCGCCATGGAAGATCTGCGCCGCGATGTCGCGGCCCGAATTGTCGGTGCCGAACCAGAAGCGCGGATTCTGCCCGGGCCATTGCAGCGGGCGGCCGGCCAGGCTCAGCGGGTCACGCGGGAAGAACCAGTCGGCACTCACGGCCATGAAGACGACGACGAGCAGCAGCACCAGGCCGATCACGGCCGCCGGGCTGCGGGCGTAGTTGCGCAGGAACCGCTTCATCGGCCCGCGATCCGGGGGTCGAGCCGGGCATAGACCAAATCCACCAGGAAGTTCACGAAGATCACCAGCAGCGCCGAGATGAAGACGATGCCGAGCAGGGTGTTGAGGTCGCGCTGCACCACCGCCTCATAGGCCAGCCGCCCGAGGCCGGGGAGCGAGAAGACAGACTCCACCACGACCGAGCCCCCCAGCATGGTGCCGGCCTGAAGGCCGATCAGCGTGACCATGGGCAGCATGGCGTTGCGCAGCACGTGGCGCACGACGACGCGCGTCTCGTCCAGGCCCTTGGCGCGGGCGGTGCGGACGAAATCCAGCGTCAGCACCTCCAGCATCGAGGCGCGCATGATGCGCAGGTAGATCGCCAGGAAGATCAGCCCCAGCGTCAGCGTCGGCAGCACGAAATGCCGCGCGATGTCGAGCGCGCGGGCCGCGCCCGTCAGTCCCTCGCCCACGCTTTCATAGCCGCCCGCCGGCAGCCATTGCAGGTGGACCGCGAAGAGGACGATCGCCATCAGCCCGAACCAGAAGGAAGGGGTGGCGTAGAACAGCATCCCGATGGTGGAGATCACCGTATCCGGCCAGGAATTGACGCGCCGCGCCGCGATCACGCCAAACAGCAGCCCGAAGAAGAAGGCGAAGGACAGCGAGGAGGTCATCAGCAGGAGCGTCGCCGGCAGCCGCTCGAAGATCACGGTCGCCACGGGCTTGCCATAGATGGTGGAGAAGCCGAGGTCGAAGCGCACAAGCCGCCAGAGATACTGCGCGAGCTGGGCCGCTACCGACTGGTCGAGGCCGAGTTGCGCGCGCATCGCCGCCGCATCGCCGCCGCCGCCCATCTGCGCGATCAGCGCATCCACCGCATCGCCCGGCGCCAGTTGCAGCAGCAGGAAGACCCCGACCAGGATGATGAGGAGCGAGGGCAGCGAGGCGGCGAGCCGCCGCCCCGCCAGCGAGAAGATCCTCAAGGCCTAGCAGCCTTGCCGAGGCGGATGATTCACGCCTCCGGCGACGACACCTGCGGCGATCATGCGCCTAGCTGGCCAGCCAGAGGTCATGCCAGGAAGAGGACCCCCAACGCGGCGTGTTGGAATGGTTGCGCAGGCGCCGGTTGATGCAGGAGAGGAAGATCTGCTCGATCGGCATCCAGAGCATCAGCTCGGTATTCGCGCGGCGCACGAAATCGGCGTAGCGCGCGCGGCGGCGGGCGGGGTCCAGCTCGGTCGCGGCACCGTCGATGATGGTGTCGAGCTCGGCATCGGTGACGCCGAACTGGTTCGTCCAGGGAGCCCCGCGAGGCGAGCCCGAGCGGTACCAGACGGTCGTCGAGACGGCGGGGTCATTGCGGTACTGGTGCCAGCCGGTCGCCAGGTCGAAGTTCCAGTCATTATAGACCGTGCGCAGGAAGCCCGCGGCGTCGAGGCGGACGATCTCGATGCGGATGCCGACCTCCTGCAGGCTTTGCTGGATGAAGGTGGTGAAGAGGGCGATGTCCTCGCCCCAGGGCGCGGGGTTGAGGCGCAGCGTGAAGCGCACGCCGCCCGCGCCGCGCCGGTGCCCGGCCTCGTCCAGCAGGCGGTTGGCCGCCGCGCGGTCGAAGCCGTATTGGGGCATGCCGGTCGGGTAGAAATCCGTCGAGACCGAGGGGATCGGGCCCGTGCCGAGCTTCGCATAGGTGGGGCTGAGAAAATTCTCGATGAAGAAGGGGATGTTCATCGCATGCGCAATGGCCCGGCGCACGCGCAGATCGGCCAGGATAGGGTTGCGCTGGTTGAATTCCAGCGTGTTGGTGCGCGGGTTGCCCTCATTGCCGCGCGTCGTCACCTCGAAGCGCGGATCGCGGCCGAGGCGTGCGAGATCCGCCAAGGCCAGTGAGGAGAAGGGGCTGTAGAGCACCTGCCCCGCTTCCATCTGCGCGGCGGCGGCCGACCGGTCGGTGATGACGCGCCAGACCACGCGGTCGAGGTAGGGCTGGTTCGGCCGCCAGTAATTCGGGTTGCGCTCGGCGATGATGAACTGGCCGCGCTCATACTGCACGAAGCGGAAGGGGCCGGTGCCGATGGGCGCGGTATTGGCCGGATTCTGCCGGATATCCGTGCCTTCGTAGATGTGCTTGGCCGAGATGTAGCCAAGGTCCGGCAGGGCGCGCAGCAGCAGGTTCAGCGGCATGGGCTGCGAGTATTTGAACACCGCCGTATGCGCGTCCGGCGTCTCGACCGCATCCAGGAAGAGCTGCAGCGCCGTGCCGTAGTTCAGGATCTTCTTCCACATCTCCATGGCGGTGAACTGCACATCCGCCGAGGTGAAGGGCCGCCCGTCATGCCAGGTCACACCCTGGCGCAGGCGGAAGGTGATGGTCTTGCCATCGGGCGAGGATTCCCAGGCGGTGGCGAGGCAGGGGGCGGGGGCGCCTTGCGCGTCCAGATCCACCAACGGCTCCTGGATCTTGCCGCCGACGATATAGACGCCGGTCGAGGCCTGGAGGCTCGGGTTCAGGATGCGCTGCTCGGTGGCGAAATGCACCGTCATCTGCCCGCCCCGGCGCGGCGTTTCCTGCGCGAGGGCGGCCTCGGGGAAGTTCACGCTGGCGGCGATGGCGGCCGAGGTGAGCATCGCGGCGCGGCGGGAGAAATCCATGCGCATCATCCTCATTTGGGTGCGTCGCAGCATGGGCGGGCGGCGGGGGCCGCGTCAATCATCGGCGCCGGCTTTCGCTTGGCGCAAGCCAGGGCTTCGTGGGAGGCTCGGCCGCATGATCCGCATCCTGCTCGCCTGTGCCATTGCCCTTCCGCTGCTCGCCGCACCGGGGCGCGCGCAGACGGTGGATGCCTTCTACGCCGCCCCCTCGCCGCTCCCGCCCAGCCCTGGATGGCTGCTGCGCCAGCGGCCGCTGACGGGCACCATGGCGCTGCCGGGGGCCGCGCGGAACACGCTGGTGCTGTATCGCTCCACCGATCCGGGCGGGCGGCCCATCGCCGTCTCGGGCAGTGTCAGCATCCCGCCGGGCACGCCGCCCGCGGGGGGCTGGCCGGTCATCACCTGGACGCATGGCACCACCGGCATCGCGCCGGTCTGCGCGCCTTCGCTCGATACCGCGGCGGGGCCCGAGCATGACTATATCCGCCATATCGCCGCGCTGCTCGATGGCTTCGTGCGCGCCGGCTTCGCCATCGTGGCCACCGACTATCAGGGCCTGGGTGCCGGGGATTTCCACCCCTTCCTGCAAGGCGTGCCCAATGCGCGCAACGCGCTCGACATGATCCGCGCGGCGCGGGAGTTGGAACCCGCGCTGGGTGCGCGCTTCGGCGTGCTGGGGCATTCGCAGGGCGGGCATGCCGCGCTGTTCACCGCGGCCGAGGCGCCGCGCCACGCGCCGGAATTGCAGCTGGTGGGCAACATCGCCATGGCGCCCGGCTCGCAGATCGCGGCGCGCCTCGCCGCCGTCATGGCCTCGCCGCGCGCGGAGCTGGCGCTGCCCTATGTGCTCTACGTGCTGCAATCCTATGCCACGACCTTCCCGGCCGTGGAGCTGCCGCGCATCCTCACGCCCGACGCGATCGCGCGGCTGCCGGAGTTGCGCGTGCAATGCATGACGCATGCGCTGACCGCCACCTCCTGGGCGACGGCCATCGCGCGGGACCAGTTCCGGCCGGATGCGGCACTCGGCCCCTTCCTCGCGGTGGCGGCGCGCAACGAGCCGGGCGGCCTCCGCATCGCGGCGCCGACGCTGGTGATGCAGGGCGGCGGCGATGTGACCGTGCGGCCGCAGGACACGGATGCGACGGTGCGGCGGCTTTGCGCCGCGGGGACGCCGCTCGCCTACAGCGCCTTCCCCGGCGTGGATCATGATGGCGTGATGGCCTCAGGCGCCGCCGCCGCGCTGGAATGGATGCGCGCGCGCTTCGCGGGGCAGCCGGCCGCGGGGAATTGCGCTGCCCTGCCCTCGGCGGCGACCGGCGGCTAGACGGCCAGGAAGCGCAGCAGCACGCCCGTCGCGCGCGCGGCCGGCACGCCCACGGCGCCATCCACGGAAACGCCCAGGGCGCGCGCCGCACCCGCATAATCCCGCGTGCCGAGCACCAGGGCCGCCGCCCCCTCCTCGGGCAGGCCGTCCAGCGAAATGCCCGGATGGCGCGCGGCGAGGATGGCGCGGTCCAGGAAGACCAGGTCCGCGCGGCCCGGCCCCGTGGGCAGCACCCAGGCGCCATCGGCATCCTGGCGCGGCGTCTGGATGAGCAGCGCGCCCATCTCGGCGGCGGCGGCGCGCGGGTCGGCCGTCAGCATTTCCAGGCGGAGGATGCAGCTCGCGCCATTGGCATGCTGTTGCAGCGCGGGCACCCAGACAGTCTCGCGCGTCAGATGCTGGCAGGCGAAGATGCGCAAGCCACCGGGGCGCAGGCCGACGGGCCAGCGCAGCACGTTGAAGCGCGCCTCGGCCATGCTTCCATCGGGCAGTTCCACCGGGCGGCCGAAGGCGATGGGGCCGATCGCCGCCACACCCTGCGCCTGCAATTCGGCCACACCCGCCGCCGCATCCAGCGCGGTGAAGGCCGCGCGCTCGATCCCCTCCTGCGCCGCCAGCCATTCGCGCATCGCGGCATTGTGCTCGGTCGGTGCCAGGACGCCGAGGAGCTCCATGTAGTCCTCGCCGAACATGATGGTGTAGTTGGCCGAGCCCATATGCGGGCTGTGCGTGCCGCGCGGCGAGACGGTGAAGCCCAGCGCCCGCCAGGCGGCGGCCGCCGCATCCAGGTCCCGCACCGAGACGACGACGTGATCCAGACCGATGATGTGTTGCAGCGCCATGGGAACCTCCGATGTCGGCAGGAGCTTACCCATATCCGCGCATCTGCGATAACAGGCCCCATGCCGATCAGCCCCAGCTTCCGCCCTGCCCGCTCTCATGCCGATCTCGGGGGCGAATTCTTCGATGTGGTGGAGGCCGCGCGCTTCCCCACCCACATCCTCCGCCACCGGGACCAGCGCCAGGCGGCGCGGCTCGGTCTGGATGGGCTGACGGACGCGGAGTGGACCCTGCATTTCGGGCTGTTCGAGCCGCTGCCGGGCAGCTTCGAGCAGCCCTTGGCGCTGCGCTATCACGGCCACCAGTTCCGCCACTACAACCCCGATCTGGGCGATGGGCGCGGCTTCCTCTTCGCGCAGATGCATGATCTGGAGGATGACCGCCTGCTGGATTTCGGCACCAAGGGCAGCGGGCAGACGCCCTGGTCCCGCACCGCCGATGGGCGCCTCACGCTCAAGGGCGGCGTGCGGGAGGTGCTGGCGACCTCGCTGCTGGAGGCGCTGGGCGTCAACACCTCCAAGAGCTTCTCGCTGATCGAGACGGGCGAGGATCTGCAACGCAATGACGAGCCCTCGCCCACGCGCTCCTCGGTGCTGGTGCGGCTGAGCCATTCGCATATCCGCATCGGCACCTTCCAGCGCTTCGCCTATCTGGGCGATGCGGCCTCGATCAGCGCGCTGGTGGCCCATGCGGTGCGGCACTACCTGCCCGAGGCCGCGGCCGAAGCCGAGCCCGAGCGCGCGGCGCGTTTCTTCGCCGAGGTCTGCCGCCGCGTGGCACGCATGGGCGCGCAATGGATGGCGGCGGGCTTCGTGCATGGCGTGCTGAACACCGACAACATCAACATCACCGGCGAGAGCTTCGACTACGGCCCCTGGCGCTTCCTGCCCACCTACGACCCGAAATTCACCGCCGCCTACTTCGATTATGGCGGCCTCTACGCCTTCGGCCGCCAGCCCGAGACGCTGCTGTGGAATCTCGCGCGGCTCGGCGGCTGCCTGCTGCCGCTGGCGGGCGAGACGGACCTCAAGGCCCGGCTGGAGGAATCGCTGCACGGCTTCGGCCCGCTGGTGCAGGCGGAATTCGCCCGCGCCGTGCTGTGGCGGCTGGGCCTCAAGCCCATCGAGGCGGAACGCGACGCCGCCCTCTCAGGCCTGTTCTTCACAGCACTGCTGGAAAGCGAAGCGCCCTTCGAGCGCGCCTTCTTCGACTGGCGCGGCGGGCGCCTGCGCGACTATCCGCACGCCGCCTGGGGCCCCGTGCGGGCGGCGCTGGCCAGCTATGAGCGCGCCGGGCCGGGCCACCCGTATTTCGAGGGCGAGGGCCCTGCCACGCTGCTGATCGAAGAGGTGGAGGCGCTCTGGGCGCCGATCGCGGACAGCGATGACTGGAGCGCCTTCCACGCGAAGCTCGGCGAGATCGAACAGGCGCGGCTCGCCTATCTGACTACTCCGGCGTAGCGCCGGAAATCCGCACCATCTCGGCCCAGCGCGGCGTCTCGCGCGCGAGGCGCTCGGCCACCTGTTCGGGCGTGGTGCCGGTCAGCCGCGTGCCGATGGAAATGGCGCGCTGCTGCAACGCCGGGTCCGCGAAGGCGGTGCGGATTTCCTGGCTCAGGCGATCCACCACCGCGCGGGACGTGCCGGCGGGGGCGGCCCAGAGATGCCAGGGGCTCACGTTGAAATTGTCGAGGCCCGCTTCGGCCATGGTCGGCACATCGGGCAGCGTCGGCCAGCGCTCAGGCATCGTCACAGCCAGCGCCCGGATGCGGCCCTCGGCGATGACGGGCGTGTAGCTCGCGAGGTTGTCCACCGCCAGTTGGATATCGCCCGAGAGCATGGCGGGCACGGTCTGCGCGGCACCCCGGAAAGGCACGTGAGTGCCCTGGATGCCGCCCCGATTGAGCAAGTAGGCACCCGAGAGATGGATCGTCGTCCCCACGCCGGAGGAGCCATAGCTGATGCCCTGCGGGCGCCCGCGGGCCCAGGCGAGGAACTCCGTCAGCGTTCGCGCGGGCACATGCTGTGCCGGCACCACCGCCACATTGGGGAGGTCCCACATGGCGCTGATCCATTGGAAATCGCGCGCGGGATCGAAGGGCAGGCGCGTGAACAGCATCGGGTTGATGACGATGTTGTGCATGCTGACGGTGCCGATGGTGTAGCCATCGGGCGTCGCGCGCGCCAAGGCCTCGGTGCCGATATTGCCCGAGGCGCCGCTGCGGGTTTCGACCACGAAGCTCTGGCCCAGGCGCTGCGTCATCACCTCGCAAGTCAGGCGCGTCATCACATCGAGCGAGCCGCCGGGCGGAAAGGCCACGATGACGCGCACGGGGCGGTTGGGCCAGGCGCCTTGGCCCACCCCCTGGCCCAAGGCAGGCGTGGCCAAGAGCGTGCTGGCGGCGAGCAAGCCACGGCGCTGGATCATCGTTTCATCTCCCGTTTCGCGGGAGGCTAACAGAGGCCCAGCGCCGGACGCACTTGAAACTTGCCGAGAGGATGATTCACGGCTCCGGCGAAGGGCCTCAGCCGATCATGCCCTACTGCGGCTGGATGCCCGCCGCGCGGATCACCGTCGCCCAGCGATCCACCTCGCTGCGGACCAGGGCCTGCAAGGCCTCGGGGCTGCGCTGGTCAGGCCGGGCGGGGAGCGAGCCGAGTTCCTCGATGCGGCGGAGGATCGCGGGGTCCTCCAGTGCGGCGCGCAGCGCCTGGTTCAGCCGGGCCACCACGGCCGGCGGCGTGTTGCGCGGCGCGAAGATCGCGTTCCAGCCCTGGAAGATCCATTCCGGCGCGCCAGCCTCGGGAGCCGAGGGCACGCCCGCGGCATTCGGATTGCGCGTGGCGGCGGCGACAGCCAGGCCCCGCATGGTGCCCGAGGCGATCTGCGGCACGGCGGCGGGTGCCAGAAGGCAGGCGCTGTCCACCTGCTGGGCCACGATGTCGTTCAGCGCCGGGCCCTCGCCGCGATAGGGGATCTCATTCATGCGCGCCCCCGTGACATGCGAGAACAGCGCGCAGCCCAGGTGGTTGGTGCTGCCGATGCCGGCATTGGCGTTGGAGATGCCGCCCGGATTCTCCCGCGCCATGGCGAGGAATTCCTGCATCGTCCGCGCCGGATGGCCGTTGCGCACCACGAAGAACATGGGCGTGCCGGCGATCAGGCCGATCGGCTGCAACTCCCGCGGGTCATAGCCGGGATTGCGGTAGATGGAGGCGGAGGCCGAATGGCTGCCAAGGCTGCCGACGGTGAGCGTATAGCCATCCGGCGCCGCATTCGCGCCGCGCGTGCCGCCGATGGTGCCGCCCGCACCGGCCACATTCTCGACCACCACGGACTGGCCCAGCGTGCGCGACATGTGCTGGCCCACGATGCGCGCCAGCACATCCGTGGCACCGCCGGGCGCGAAGACGACGATCATGTTGATGGTGCGGTTGGGGAAGTCCTGGGCCTGGGCGGCGGGCGCCAGCCCCAGCCAAAGCGCCGCCGCGGCGGCAAGGACGCGCTGCATCATCCCGTCTTCTCCCTATGCGCGGGCATCTTCGGCCCGGTTTTCCTGATCGTCTGAGCTAGCTTGGCGGGTGGCGCTGCTGCCGTCCACCTATTTCGCTGAACGAAACTCTTTTCGCTGGGCGCGGTCAAGCGTATCATCTTGATCGAGACGTTTCGTTTCTCGAAAGGACAGCATGAACACCGGCGCGAAGGACCCCTACCACCTCGCCTCGCTCCATCGCGGCCTGGAAGTCATTGGCTGCTTCAGCCGCCGCCCCTCCTGGAGCCTCGCGGAACTCGCGACGGAGCTCGGCCAGAACAAGGCGACGCTGTTCCGCGTGCTGCACACGCTGGAGGCGGCAGGGTTCCTCGCGAAGGACGCGAATGGCCGGCATGTGCCAGGCCTCGCGCTGCATGCGCTCGGCAATGCCGCCGTCCGGCAGGAGCAGCTGCGCTGGCAGTCCCTGCCGCCCATCCAGGCGCTCGCCGAAGAAACCGGCGAGACGGTACATGTCGGCATCCTGCATGAGGGCGAGGTCGTCACCGTGCAGGTGGTCGAGGGCACGCATGCGGTGCGGATGCATTCGCGCGTGGGCAAGCGCAGTCCGGCCCATGCCAGCGCGCTCGGCAAGCTGCTCATGGCCTATCTGCCCGATGCCGAGGTGGAGGCTATCATCGCCCGTCACGGCCTGCCCGCCTTCACGCCCGCCACCATCACGACGCCCGAAGCGCTGCGCGAGGCGCTGCACCGGATCCGCCAGCAGGGCTGGTCACCTGATGAGGAAGAGATCGAGCCGGGCTTGCGCTGCCTCGCCGCACCCATCACCGACCAGATGGGGCGGCCCAGCGCCGCACTCGGCATTTCCGCACCGGCGAGCCGCATGGATGCGGCGCGGCGGGCCGCGGTGCTGCCGCGCGTGAAGGCCGCGGCCCTCCAGGTCTCACGCATGCTCGGCAGCCCCAGCTCGGCCGCCGCCTGATTTCAACGACAACCAAGCCAGGGGAAACATCATGGACAGCCAAAGCCGCGCCACGCTGATGAACGGCGCCGACATCATCGTGGATCACCTGACGAAGCAGGGGGTGCCCTATCTGTTCGGGCTCTGCGGCCATGGCATCACGGGTTTCATGGATGCGGCCTTCAAGGCGCAGAACCGCATCAAGACGATCTCGACGCATCACGAGCAGACGGCCGGCCACATGGCGGACGCCTATTACAAGGTGCGCGGCGAGCCGGTGGCGACCTTCACCTCCTGCGGGCCGGGCTCGGCGAACCTGGTGGTCGCGTTGGCGGCGGCGATGATGGACAGCTCCGCCTTCCTCGCCATCACCGGCAATGTGCCGACCGGGCAGTTCAACCGCGGGCCGTTCCAGGAAACGGGGCGGCATTTCCAGGGCGACTTCCCTTCCGTCATCCGCCCCTACGTCAAGCGCAGCTACCAGCCGACCCGCGCCGACATGGTGCAGCTGGCCGTGACGCAGGCCTGGGACCAGCTGACGGCGGGGCGCCCCGGCCCGGTCAATCTCGACGTGCCGCTGAACGTCTTCGTCGAGGAAGCGGCGGTGACGCCCTATGCGGCCTCGCGCCCCGTCATCAACGGCGCGCCGGGCAACCCGAAGGAGCTTTCGGCCGCGCTCGACCTGCTGCTGAAGGCGGAGCGGCCGGTGATCATCGCCGGCCAGGGCGTGATCCTGGGCCGCGCCTGCGACGCGCTGGCGGCCTTCGCCGAACTCACGAACATCCCCGTTGTCACCAGCCCGAACGGCAAGGGCGCGATCCCGGACCGGCACCGGCTGGCCTTCGGCGCCATCGGGCGCAACGGCGCCTATGCGGCGAATGACGCGACGCGCAACGCCGATGTGATCCTCGCCCTCGGCTTCTCCTTCGACGACCGCGCGACCAGCGCGTGGCTGGATGGCTATACGCTGTCCATCCCGCCGTCGAAGCTGATCCAGATCGACATCGACCCCACCGAGATCGGCCGCAACTACCCGACCGAATTCGGCATCCTCGGCGACGCCAAGGCGAGCCTGGAGCTGATGCAGGAGATGGCGCAGGCCCGTATCGCCGGGCGTCGTGCCGGCGGGGCCTGGATCGACCGGCTGGAGAAGGGCCGCGCGGTCTGGCGCGACTACCAATCGGGCCTCGCGGCATCAGACCAGATGCCGCTGCGGCCCGAGCGGCTGATGGCCGCACTCGCCCGCGCCGTGCCGGAAGACGCGGTGGTCGCGAGCGATGTCGGCGTGCACCACAACTGGATCATCCAGCTGATGGACACGATGCGCCCACGCCACCTGATCCATTCCTGGGGCTTCGCGGCGATGGGCTTCGCGACATCGGGCATCCTCGGCGCGAAGCTCGCCGCCCCCGACCGGCCCTGCGTCGCGGTGGTGGGCGACGGGTCCTTCCTGATGACGCCGCATGCGCTGGCAACCGCGGTCGAATACGACATCCCCGTGGTCTGGGTGGTGTGGAACAACAACGGCTACGGCTCGATCCGCGACATCCAGCACGGCATGTTCGGCGGGCGCGAATTGGCCACCGCCTTCGAAGTGCAGCGCACCGGCGAACTCTACAGCCCGGATTTCGCGATGATGGCGAAGTCCTATGGCGTGCCGTCCCATCGCGTGACCCATGCGGGAGAGCTGGAAGACGCCATCGCGACGGCGGTGAAGGCGAACCGCCCCTACCTGGTGGAAGTGCCGGTGGATCGCGACATCCGCCCGATCGGCACCGGGTCCTGGGACCTGCCGCCGCTGCCGAACCCGGAGCCGAATTTCCTGAAGGCGCTGGCCGCGCGCGGCCTGACCCTGTAGCGGACGGAGACCGCGCCGATGCGCCTCGGCCTGTTCATGATGCCCCTGCATCCACCCGAAAGGGCGATGGGGGAGATGCTGGCCGAGGATACGGAGAAGTCGCTCCTGGCCGACCGTCTCGGCTTCGAGGAATTGTGGGTTGGCGAGCATTTCTCGGCCACCTCGGAACCTATCGCGTCACCGCTGATGTTCATGGCGGGGCTGGCGCCGCGCACGAAGCTGATCTTCGCGACCGGCGTGATCAACCTGCCGAACCACCACCCCGCGAAGGTGGCGGCGGAGGTCGCGCAATTCGACCACATGACGGAAGGACGCTTCATCCTCGGCATCGGCCCTGGCGGGCTGCCTTCGGATTGGGAACTGTTCGGCAACACGGATGCGATGCAGCGCGGCAAGCGGATGCTGGAAGCGGCGGACATGATGCTCGCCATCTGGCGCCAGGACCCGCCCTATGACATCGCCGGCCCCACCTGGACGGCGCATATCAGCAAGGCGGTGATCCCGGAATTCGGCATCGGCACCATGCCGAAGCCCTGGCAGCGCCCGCACCCGCCCATCGCCATCACCGCCCGCGCGGCCGACAGCTTCGGCGTGCGGATGGCGGTGGAACGCGGCTGGGGCGTGGTGTCGGCGAATTTCGTCGCGGAACGGGTCGTCGAGGCGCATGGCCGCACGCTGCGAGAGGCGCGTGAGGCCACCGGCCGCGCGACCGCCGACACGACCTGGCGCGTCGCCCGCAATTTCTGCATCGCGGGCACGGATGCGGAGGCGCGTGCGCGCATCTTCGACGACGCCTCGGCCAATCGCTACTACTTCCACTACCTGTCCACGCTGGCGCGGCGCGGCGGCCAACTCGCCACACTGAAGCCGGACCTGGCGACGCCGGATGAGGCGGTGACGCTGGAGCAGATCATCGCGGACTGCGTCATCGCCGGCTCCCCCGCCACCGTGCTGGATCGCCTGGTCGCGCTGCGCGACCGCGCGGGGGCCTTTGACCATGTGTTGATGGCCGGCCTCGACTGGAGCGGCCCGAACGCGGCATGGGAGCAGGAGACGATGCGGCGCATGGCGGAAGAGGTGATGCCCCGCCTCCGCCAGCACATCTCCGCCACGGAAGGCGGCGCGGGCGTGCAGCGCGAGCAGCCTGCCTGAAGGCAGGCCACTACGGCTGCCCGGGGATCATTCCTCGCTGGCTTGATCCGGAGCGGCAGCCTGACGCGACACGGACTGCACAACATCCTCCAGGTAACGGATCCGCTGCTGCGCCTCGATCAACTGGAAGTGCATGAGTTGAAGCAGCTTGGGGGACACGGCCAGGTCGGGACGCAAGCCATCCGGCGCCTGTCGCGCCCGCAGCCGCGCGACGATCGAGACGAAATCGTCCATCGGGGTCCGCAGCAATTCCTGATGAAGCGCCTTCGGATCGATGGTGGGTGAGGCAAGCTTCCGCGCCTCGATGTTGAGCGACATGCCGATCCGCTCCTGGAGGCCGCGCGGCACCCAGCCGTTCGACGCGTCCGGCACGCCCGAATTCCACCAGTCGAATTCGCCGAAGCCGAGCGTTTCCAGGATGTCGACGAGCATGCCGGGCGTGAACCCGTAGCGATGGCGTTCGAAGGTGTTCACGCGGCCGCCAAGGCCGTAGATCAACCCCATCACGTGGAAGGCGGCCTCGCCGCTCAACAGCATCCGCGTCAGCGCCGCCATATCCGGAACGGCGATCCTCAACACGCCGCCCTGCTTGAGCACGCGTGAAAACTCGGCGATCGCGGCGAAGCTGTCAGGCCATTCCATGTGTTCCAGGACATGGCCGGCCACCACCTCGTCGCAGGAAGCCGATTCCACGACGGCCATGTCGAGGATATCGGCGACGATATCCGGATTGCTGGCCGGATCGATGTCCACCGTGACATAGCCCGCCGGCCTGTAGGTGTGCGATCCAACGTAGAGCTTCAAGGCAGATCTCCGCCGACACTTGGGTTGACGCGGTCTTCAGCCGGCATGACGCCGGATCCTATCCCACCCTCCAACGCCGCAAGCGCCAATCCGATCAGCGTCTCCGGTGGCTGGGCGAACATGCATTCCGGCTCTTCCATCCCGCGCGAACAGCGGTCCATCCAGAATTCGTTGACCCA
>JAIYCD010000181.1 GCA_027488195.1 Acetobacteraceae bacterium
CCTGATGATCGACAGCACGCACCTCAAGGCGCATCGCACAGCCATAAGCCTGCTCAAAAAGGGGCTTTTCCCCGTTGCATCGGCCGCACCAAGGGCGGCCTGAACTCCAAGCTCCACGCCGTCTGCGACGGCCATGGACGACCCGTGGTCCTGCTGCTCACCGAAGGCCAGGCCAGTGATCACCGCGGCGCCGCCTTGATGCTGCCGAAACTCCAACCCGCCCGCGACCTCATCGGCGACCGCGGCTACGACAGAGGTCGCTTCCGCGCCGAGCTGGCAGCGCGCGGCATCGCCATGCGCTACGACCGCTGCGCCCACACCTTTTTCAGCGCCATCGCACTCGACGCCACCGTCATCTTCTGGCTCAGCCTCCTTCGAAAAACCGGTATCAAGGTGAGGCAGCAGCGACAGGGGAAGCACGTCACTCTAGTCGTGGCGATCACACCATGAGCAGCCTCACCAGGCCAACGCGGGGCATCGCGGCGGCAATACGAACGATTTGCGCGACGCGGTGACAGCGGGAGCACATGAAGCCGCCCTGGAGGGCGTATCGCATGCTCGCAGAGCCACTGCGTGACATCCTGGCCACATGAGATCGAGCGAAGCGCTTGCCATGCCATCGCAGGGTCGAGGCGGAGCATCGTTTTGGCCGCTCGTCCAGCAACGACGAGAGAGCAGTCGTTGTCCTCCTGGGGACATGGAGTCATCAACTCAACAATAATCGCCGCATATGCTCGAAACTATCCTTCAAGGGCACCTTGATCCCTGGCACTGATGTGGCGGACGAGCTGTATCCGACCACTCAGGCAGGCCAGTATTGTCACGCAGCAATTTGGAGTAGTCGCCGTTATGTCTTCCGCGACGCGAGGGCCCGAATTGGAAAGAGCGATTGACGAAGCAGACCACGTATCCGGGTCTGGTCAAAATGGCCCTGGTTTTCTCGCGCAGGCCGCGGCCTTCCTGCTCTTGAACTCACGCAAGGCTTCGGCTCGCGAGAGAGCGAGCGTCTTGCAGGCGGCAGCGCGCGGCGATCTGAGCGATGCAATGGACGCCATGCTTGCCTGGGCCATTTCAGAGCGACGTCAGGCTGATCTCCTAAAGGGATCCCACGATTTGGAGCCGCCGCCGACGCGGCAGGCTGTCTGAGACGTGCTCCGGCTGCCCCGGATGCGCATGCACCACCGCATGATTCCTTCCTTCCTGAGCGCCGGCGTTCAGCCGGCTAAGTGATGCGACCTCCTCGTCGGCCCTGATCGCCTTGCGACCTCCCTCGGACATGCGGCGCCTTCACTGGAAATGGCTCTGCAACTTTCTGACTCCAAAGCCAGCGGGGTGCCGGCGATGGATGGAGTGTGGGGCATCCCACTTCTCACGTCAACAGGAAATGGTGGGTCTTCCCACCATTACCGCGATTTAATTATGTGCCAGCCGAGATGATGCCTCTTCGAGGCGGCTTATCATCTTCAAGACGGTGCGCCTTTCATCTTCAGGCAAGCGGCGCAACGCCCCTAAGACCTGGCGCTCGGTTTCGTCTTGCACAAGCTCAACGTCCCGCATGGGATGGCCCTCAGGCAGAACTTCCGCCACGTCCACCTTATAGGCGACGGCCAGTTTGAAAGCCGCTTCAAAGCTCAAGGGGTCATCGCCCGCCTCGACTTTGGCCAAGTGAGAGCGTGAGATGTCGGCTGCTGCCGCCGCCTCGGTTTGGTTCAAGCCGGACGCCTTGCGAAGCGCCCTGAGCTTTCCCGGTTTCGCGTCCATGCCGGGACGATTAGCCCAAGCAACGAACGCAAGGGCGGGATTTCCCACATTTTATAACTTCCTTGGAAGGTGGGTTTTCCCACACTGCCGGTCATGACGCATTCCATTCCTTCGGCAAAGCAGAAGAAGCGAGGGTAACCGGGGTTGCGATGGGACAGTGCCAGTCTTCATGCCGTAGCGAGTGTTCGGCTTCGAAGTACGGATTTCTGCCAGGTGGGGTTCGAACCAAGGGAAATGCCGACCGCGCTGAAACCGGTCTTTGACCTAGGTTTTGGAGTTCCGCACTGAACCGGCCAAGTCACCAGGTCCGGAGAGAATTGGGCTCCGGAGAGCGATTTTCGCCCGCTTCCGCGCCAGTCCAGTCAACAGGTCTGCCCCGAAAACCCCAGGAAACCTGCCACCCAGCGCGGCGCTCGGTCAGGCGGAGAGCACGGCTCGTATGGGAACTGGCGGAGGAGGTGCGACTCGGTACAGGCGGTCTCCAGGCTGGAGCCTTGGAGAGTAGGGCTCACCGCTTCGTCGTCGCTGGCTGGTCCAGCGATCGCCTTGGGCTCATTCGATCTCGATATTGGCCGCGCGAATGACGGGGCCCCAAAGCGCCGCCTCCTCCGCGATGAACCGCGTCGCGCGTTCGGGCGTGGAATCCGTTACGGGCACAAAGGCGATGGCCTCCAGCGCGCGGCCAATCTCGGGTGTGGACATCGCTGCGCGCGCGGCAGCGGCCAGGCGCTCCAGCCGGTCCGGCGGCGTGCCGGGGGGTGCGGCCAGGTAGTTGGCGATGCGGGTCACGACGTCGAAGCCACTCTCGCGCGCGGTCGGCACATCCGGCACCACCGCTGCGCGCTGTTCGCCGAAGACGGAGATGATCCGAAGCTTCCCCTCGCGGTGCTGCGGCAGCAGCGTCGTGAAGGCGTCCACGGCGAAGGAGATCGTGCCGGAGAGAAGATCCTGGGTCAGCGGCCCCGAACCTCGGTAGGGCACGTGCACCACATCAAGGTTACCCACGCGTATCCGCAGCAACTCCGTCGAGAGGTGCGGGGCGCCGCCGATGCCCGAGCTGCCATAGCTGAGCCGCCCCGGCTGGGCGCGGATGAGCGCAATCAACTCGGCGAGGTTGCTCACGCCAAGCCGCGGGTTGACCGCCAGGGCGAGCGGCGTGATGCCGAGGATGGCGATATGCGAGAACCCCGTCACGGGATCGAAGGGCGGCACGCGACGTGTGAGCGGGCCGGTGATCCCGGCCGTCGGGCTTTGAAAGATCAACGTGTACCCGTCCGGTCGGGCGCGATTCACCTCGCCCGAGCCGATGAGACCGCCCGCCCCGCCGCGATTGTCGACGACAACGGATTGGCCGAGCGCGCGCCCGAAGGGCTCGGCAAACAGGCGCCCAAAAATATCCGTGTTTCCGCCTGGCGGGAACGGCACCACCATGCG